>JAAEMK010000987.1 GCA_024225635.1 Desulfobacteraceae bacterium
GAAATCAGCGTAATGTCAGATCCATTAAACCCTCAAAGCGGGCTTATTTCGTGGTTTGCCCGTAATTCGGTTGCCGCCAACCTGCTGATGATATTCATCCTTATTATGGGTGCCTTTGGTTATAAAACCATTCAGCGTCAGATGTTTCCGAATATTGAGAGAAACTATATTAATATTTCGGCGCAATACCGCGGTGCGTCTCCCCAGGAAATTGAAGAAAGCATCCTGATCAAGATAGAAGAAAGCTTGAAGGACGTTAGCGAAATTAAACGCACAGTGTCCCGCGCTTTCAGAAACAGCGGCCGGGTGTCGCTGGAAATTGATAAAGATGAAGAACTGACCGATGTACTCGATAAGGTAAAACTGCGCGTTGACAGTATCGCCACCTTCCCGGCCGATATGGAGCCGGTTACCATTTCTCAGGCTGAGTTTCAGCAGCAGGTGTACGAAATGGCTCTGGTGGGTGATATTCCTCTGGAGGAATTAAAGCCTATCGCCAAGGAA
>JAAEMK010000988.1 GCA_024225635.1 Desulfobacteraceae bacterium
CACACATCATACACATATACATATGTAAGCATCCGACACACATACATACGTACCTACGTAAAGCAGTGTATACACATACATACGTAAGTGCGTAAAGTACTCTACACACATACATATGTACGTACGTAAGGTACTGTACACACATACATACGTACCTAGGTTAAGTACTGTACACACATCTATACTACTACGTACTGTACACACATAAATACGTACATATGTAAAGTACTGTAGACATATACATACGTACATACGTACGTAAAATACTGAACACACATACAACGTATGTATCTAAGCACTCGACATACATACTTACGTACGTAAAGTACTTCACACACATACAATAGGTACGCATGTAAATACTTGACATAGACACACAATCACGTTAACCAAAAGCGACGACAATTGGTGAACAAGATGCCCAATAAGATATATACGTCATCAATGGAAAGAGAGGAGAAGGGTGATGGTGCGGGCGGAGCTCAGAAGATGGTCAGTTTGTGCCTCAGCGAGTCTCGAGCCAGGAGCAGCTTTCTCAATTCATATACTTTCAATGCGATGAATTAACTAGTTGGTACTACATACCTATACGTATGACATTGTCGATAGGCGATCTAAAAGATCGCTCAGAAGACGGTCAGTTTGTGCCTCAGCG
>JAAEMK010000989.1 GCA_024225635.1 Desulfobacteraceae bacterium
CCTTTCGGTATGTAACGTATAGAGCTTTATTGATGCGCCCATGGGACATCCAGTGCTCTCGTGCACATGAAACTCTACGCCAGAGCTCACGCTCAAAGCATACAAAAAGCCTGGCATGAGATGTTGTCTGCAGATGCAACATGTTGTCTGCAGATCCCTAATCTGCAGACAACATATTTGAAATCTGCTGTCTGCAGATTTTGGCCAAAATCTGAAAACTTGCGAAACAACCGCAGGGGACCCGAGTTATGGACACAGAACGCTTGGGGGTGCTTGGGAGCCGACCGCTGCGTGACCCGCGGTGCTTGGATCGTCTCATTTGTGATTTCCCAAGGCACTCCGGCTGTTTTACAAAAATGAGCACTTTTGTCAACCAAAATAAAACACTTGATTTCCACAAAGAGTCCTAACGCCGCTCAAACTTTTGACCCCTCAGCGATGGTCCAACTATCATAACGTCTCGTGCTGAGGGGTCAAAAGTTTGAGCGGCGTTAGGACTCTTTGCGAAAATCGAGTGTTTTATTTTGTCTGACAGAAGTGTTGATTTTTGCAAAACAGACGGAGTGCCTTGGGAAATCACAAATGAGACAATCCAAGCACCGCGGGTCACGCAGCGGTCGTCTCCCAAGCACCCCCAAGCGTTCTGTGTCCATAACTCGGGTCCCCGGCGGTTGTTTCGCAAGTTTTCAGATTTTGGCCAAAATCTGCAGACAGCAGATTTCAAA
>JAAEMK010000990.1 GCA_024225635.1 Desulfobacteraceae bacterium
CGGGATCTTCAAAAACGAATTGAAAAGGGGAACCTGCTGGATATCCTCTCGGATGACGCCCTGGCGGACGGCGCTAAGCTCGATTACAGCATAGCAGGTGCGGAACTCTTGCCCACGGCCTCCCTGTTTCTCTCGGGCAAAACAGCGGGAGAGGAGACCGACGAAATGACGGAATCCCTGGCCGCCGGGGTGAAGCTCCAGTGGGACCTTTTCTCCGGCGGCCTTGCCCGCTCCAGAAAGGCCGCCGCCCAAGCCAGGCTGAAAAAGGCCAAAGACCAGCTCAGCCTCACCGAAAAGGAGCTAAGCGCCAGGGTCAACTCCCTGGGCATAAGGAAAACAGAGGTGGAGGAAAGGATAAAAATACAGAAGGAAAGCGTAACCCTCGCCAAAGAGAACTACGGGGATGCCCGGGGCCACTACCGGGCAGGCACCATCACTCTCACCCGCCTGGGGGAGTTCAGCCTCTCCTACGCCGAGGCAAGGTTCACCCTCCAAAGTCTCTTTCTCCAACAAAGAGAACTCGCCGGCGACATGGAGCAGCTCTTAGAGCATTAATCGGAAAACGGGGATAGCTCTGTAAAAGTTGGGGATGCCCCTATAATTATAAGTTTCCATGGATATTGGAAATGGGGGACGCCTGAAGGAATGTTATCATTCCATGGGCGTCCCCCTTTTTTTTGTACCTCACCTTCATTAGCGGTGCCCCATTTAAACCGAAAACGATAGGTATATTTACGCATGATATCAGCGTCTTAATCACCTTCATTAGCGGTGCCCCATTCAAACCGATTCCGGGGTTGATATGTTCGCTCCTATTGAGTCTTAATCACCTTCATTAGCGGTGCCCCATTCAAACATATTCACTGCCGCTATAGCAGGACATGCCATGTCTTAATCACCTTCATTAGCGGTGCCCCATTCAAACTTTCTTGTATCTTTTATGGGGGTATTGGTTGTCTTAATCACCTTCATTAGCGGTGCCCCATTCAAACGCTCATCGGTTTTTTTATCGGTTTGCTCTTGAGTGTCTTAATCACCTTCATTAGCGGTGCCCCATTCAAACTGCAGTCTCTGAAAAATGCTCAATGATTCTTTGGGGTTACAAGACATTTTTTTAGGTAAAAAAGTTCCCAAAAAAGTTAGCTCCTTTTTTAGCCTTTTTGAAGGCTTTGGATCAGTTTTTGCTTAAAAAGTTTTCCATTTTGATTTTCTGACCTCAAACCCTTGTTCTTCAAGGCTTTTGAGCGTTTCGTGCCATGAATTTTCCGTTCCTCCTTCCGAGGACTTTTTGCAAACAAGGCCGACCCCTGAAAACGTTAGCTGCCGGAAGTGTCCAATACTCGTTAAAATTCTTGTTGTACGGGCTTCTTCGTGTATTGGAGTCTCCCCAAAAGCTGTTTGTTGTCGGCAGAGCTTGCTGGCTTGCTGTCCCCAGGCAACTCTTTCAAATAGATCTATCAGGCCCGGTCCATGGAATCAAGCCTAAAACAGGGAAAATCGTCCCAGGCCGTAGGTCAGCTTCCGCCCCACCCCAACGAGGGTTCCTGCCTTGAGAAGGGGGAGGAAGGGGGAGATAGGTCCCGTAAAGGTGAGGCTTCCGCTCCAGCCGCCAAGGTCCATGACCTTGTCCTGGGCAGGGTAGGGCCGCCGTCTGCGGCAGCGTTCCAGTCTGCCCGTGTTCTTCACCTGTCCCGCCAGCTTGAAGAACTCCGGGGGGAGGCTGGCCATGTCGCAGTCCGGGTGGTAGATCCCCTTGAGATCCCGGAGCCGGGCCATGATCCCTTTGAGCAGGTCCGGGAAGGTGATGCCCCGTTCAAACCTTCTGGACTGGACCTCGGTTGTCACTGTAATCGTTTCCTTGTGTTGCTTGAAGGTCTTTGCATATGGCCGCCCGGAGGTTTCCGGTTACAGGTCGTGTGAAGAAGTTCATTCAGTGATGAAAAAGGATCATGCCGGAGAAACGTTGTCATCAGCTGGTTTTGGAGAAATGCAGCATGGTGGTGGATCATGGGTTGACAACCATATTTTAATATGTTCATACTTAGCTTTTTAGGTAGTTCATAATTCAGCCTTTTCCCAAGGACAATCGTCGCAGTAACAAAGCATTTTGAGTTAAACGATGTATAAAAATACCGGGAAATCAGTATTTTTGACATGGCTAATTTAACCAATAAGGAGAGCATGATGGGTAACTGCAATGATCAGTCGTTTTATAAATATTTTAATGAGAACATGGAAGCCATGGGGCTTCCAGCCCCCAAAAGTTTGTTTGGTTCTTTAGGTTTGGCAGTCGGAACAGCGTCTACAATCCTAAAACCAATTGATTCATTTGGAAAAAGTATGACTGTCGGAGCAATTATTGGAGCAACATCTTCATTAGAGAAACTGGGCGTTGTTGCAGGAATTTCTGCGGCTTATTACGCAGGTGCAGTCATTGGAAGTATAGCTGTTGCGTTAGGCAAACACCTTTCCGGCGGGTTAACAATTTCTGATGTAATTATTTCTGCTCAGCGAAAGAATATTTATCGCCCTTGGTTAACTGCAGTGCTTTTGAAATGGCCTGGCATAATACATCCGGAACGACCTGGCCGAATTCTCTATCAATACACGATGACGGTGGCCTTATGAAAGACCGTTGTGCACTGATTGCAGCAGCAGCGGTTTTCTCAATACTGGCTTGGGTCTTTTGGCATTATCTCGGAGATGATGCTTTTGACGTTTTAATGTTCATTTTTTTAATAGTGTTAGCGGTTGATAATTATCAGCTACGAAAAAAAATTAAGAGCAAAAACTCTGATTCCTCGAATCAATTTGACAGGTGAGAAAAAAGCAGTCCTCGTTGTTTCAACAACACCGAAGCCGGTTAAAGATAGATTTAATGAAACCCGGGTTTGAAAAAGAGATTGCTGGCTTGAAAAAGGGGCTATCTCGTACAGAGGAAGCACTTGCCGAAATCGTAGCAATACCGATCCCATGGCCCACCTTGAGTTCATCTGGGAGCAGGTGCCCCAATACCTGAATACAGAATTCAAGCTCTCCCCGGCCCGGGTGCAAAAGTTCATCTATGACCATTTTGAAGCCGACCAGGCGCGGCTGCCGGGCATTTTTCTCTCCTACGGCGGGGAGTTCGGGTCCACAAGTAAGTCCTTCAACGCCCTGGGCATCGCCTCCATCATCGCCGTCTGTTAATTCCAAGATAAAAGGTTTCATGTTCGTCCTCCTGCTCCTGCTCCTGATCCTGGTCACCTGCTCCAGCATCACCCTGAATGCGGGTCGGGGGCCGGGGCGTTTGTCAACTACCAACTCTCCCTCAAGGGCGGCTGGACGGAGATGGAAGACAACGGCGACGGCGACCTACCGACCCCGGACAGTGACATCTCCGGGGAGGTGACCCTGAACCAGGCGATCTTTGCAGGCGGTAAAATCCGGGACAGCCTCGCCCTTGAGAAAAACTACCGCCACCGGTCAAAACTCCAGGAGAGCGCCGGACACCGGGACATCGCCCGCCGGGTCAAGACCCTGTTCGTCAACGCCCTACACAAGCAGGCGGAGCTTGCCATCTTCCAGGACCGTCTCCAGCAGCGGCGGATGGAGCTTGCCGACGCCACCGACCTTAGGGACAACGGATATGCCACCTCCCTGGACGTCCGCCAGGCCATGCAGAGCCTCAACGTGGCCACGGGCGAGTTGATCTCGGCCAAAAGAGGTCTCTCCGACGCCCTGATCAATTTCAACACCGCCCTTGGCAACCCTCCCAATGCAAAGGTCATGGTTCCGGAAGGCGACTTGTCCCAGGCACCGGACATGGCGGCCTTGCACCGGGATCTTCAAAAACGAATTGAAAAGGGGAACCTGCTGGATATCCTCTCGGATGACGCCCTGGCGGACGGCGCTAAGCTCGATTACAGCATAGCAGGCGCGGAAATCTTGCCCACGGCCTCCCTGTTCCTCTCGGGCAAAACTGCGGGAGAGGAGACCGACGAAATGACGGAATCCCTGGCCGCCGGGGTGAAGCTCCAGTGGGACCTCTTCTCCGGCGGCCTTGCCCGCTCCAGAAAGGCCGCAGCCCAAGCCAGGCTGAAAAAGGCCAAAGACCGGCTCAGCCTCACCGAAAAGGAGCTCAACGCCAGGATCAACTCTCTGGGCATAAGGAAAACAGAGGTGGAGGAAAGGATAAAAATACAGAAGGAAAGCGTAACCCTCGCCAAAGAGAACTACGGGGATGCCCGGGGCCACTACCGGGCCGGAACCATCACCCTGACCCGCCTGGGAGAGTTCAGCCTCTCCTACGCCGAGGCAAGGTTCACCCTCCAAAGCCTCTTCCTCCAGCAAAGGGAACTCGCCGGCGACATGGAGCAGCTCCTGGAACAATAACCGGAAAACGGGGGTAGCTCTGTATAAGTTGGGGATGCCCCTATAATTATAAGTTTCCATGGAGATTGGAAATGGGGGACGCCTGAAGGAATGTTATCATTCCATGGGCGTCCCCCTTTTTTTGTTACTCACCTTCATTAGCGGTGCCCCATTCAAACTAAAAGAAAACCCAAATGGACACACTTCGCCCGTCTTAATCACCTTCATTAGCGGTGCCCCATTCAAACGAAGAGAGCACGTTGAAACACTTGCACGGGCAGCTGTCTTAATCACCTTCATTAGCGGTGCCCCATTCAAACTAAATCTTACAGTGAAATTGATGAGAAGGATAAAGTCTTAATCACCTTCATTAGCGGTGCCCCATTCAAACCAAGTGCGGAGAACTTTCTACGTATTTAGAAACTTGTCTTAATCACCTTCATTAGCGGTGCCCCATTCAAACTGCAGTCTCTGGAAAATGCTCAATGATTCTTTGGGGTTACAAGACATTTTTTTTGGTAAAAAAGTTCCCAAAAAAGTTAGCTCCTTTTTTAGCCTTTTTGAAGGCTTTGGATCAGTTTTTGCTTAAAAGTTTTCCGTTTTGATTTTCTGACCTCAAACCCTTGTCCTTCAAGGCTTTTGGGCGTTTCGTGCCATGAATTTTCCGTCCCTCCTTCCGAGGACTTTTTGCAAACAAGGCCAACCCCTGAAAACGTTAGCTTCCGGAAAAGTCCAATAATCGTTAAAAGCCTTGTGGTACGGGCTTCTTCGTGGATTGGAGTCTCCCCAAAAGCTGTTTGTCGGCGGTGGAGCTTGCCGGTTTGCTGTCCCCAGGCAACTTTTTCAAATAGATCTATCAGGCCCGGTCCATGGAATCAAGCCTAAAACAGGGAAAAACGGCCCAGGCCGTAGGTCAGCTTCCGTCCCACCCCAACGAGGGTTCCGGCCTTGAGAAGGGGGAGGAAGGGTGAGACCGGTCCGGTAAAAGTGAGGCTCCCGGTCCAGCCCCCAGGTCCATGACCTTGTCCTGGGCGGGGTAGGGACGCCGTCTGCGGCAGCGCTCCAGTCTGCCCGTGTTCTTAACCTGTTCCGCCAGTTTGAAGAATTCCGGGGGAAGGCCGGCCATGTCGCAGTCCGGGTGGTAGATCCCCTTGAGATCCCGGAGCCGGGCCATGATCCCTTTGAGCAGGTCCGGGAAGGTGATGCCTCGTTCAAACTATCAATGGTGATCTTCATGGTTGGGGTTATAAGTCTTAGTCACCTTCATTAGCGGTGCCCCTTTCAAACTACCGAAGACGAGCGACCCGAACAAGGTAACGTGGTCTTAATCACCTTCATTAGCGGTGCCCCATTCAAACTGTAGCCTCTGAAAAATATTCAATGATTCTTTGGGGTTACAAGGCGATTTTTTAGGTAAAAAAGTTCCCAAAAAAGTTAGCTCCTTTTTTAGCCTTTTTGAAGGCTTTGGATCAGTTTTTGCTTAAAGACTTTTCAATTTGATTTTCTAACCTCAAACCTTTGTCCTTCAAGGCTTTTGGGCGTTTCGTGCTATGGATTTTCCGTTCCTCCTTTCGAGGACTTTTTGCAAACAAGGTCGACCCCTGAAAACGTTAGCTGCCGGAAAAGTCCAATAATCGTTAAAAGCCTTGTGGTACGGGCTTCTTCGTGGATTGGAGTCTCCCCAAAAGCTGTTTGTCGGCGGTGGAGCTTGCCGGTTTGCTGTCCCCAGGCAACTCTTTCAAATAGATCTATCAGGCCCGGTCCATGGAATCAAGCCTAAAACAGGGAAAAACGGCCCAGGCCGTAGGTCAGCTTTCGTCCCACCCCTACAAGGGCTCCGGCCTTGAGAAGGGGGAGGAAGGGTGATACCGGTCCGGTAAAGGTGAGGCTTCCGGTCCAGCCCCCCAGGTCCATGACCTTGTCCTGGGCAGGGTAGGGACGCCGTCTGCGGCAGCGTTCCAGTCTGCCCGTGTTCTTTACCTGCCCCGCCAGCTTGAAGAACTCCGGGGAAAGGCCGGCCATGTCGCAGTCCTGGTGGTAGATCCCCTTGAGATCCCGGAGCCGGGCCATGATCCCTTTGAGCAGGTCCGGGAAGGTGATGCTCCGTTCAAACTATCAATGGTGATTTTCATGGTTGGGGTTATAAGTCTTATAGTCCCGGGCAGATGAACTGATACCTTATTTTTACTCGTCCTGTTCATCGTTTTCCGAATCTTCTGTCCAAAATTTATCTTCAACTTTTCGTACTTTAGCTATTATTCTGGAA
>JAAEMK010000991.1 GCA_024225635.1 Desulfobacteraceae bacterium
ATTTCAGCCTGCCCAAAGGGTTTTACGGATTGGCCTCAACCCTGTTCATCCTGGCCTTTTGTGCCCTGTTGCGGATCAAATCGCTGGAGGGTGTGCGCTATATGGATGCCGCCGAGTTAGGCAAAACAGTGGGCCTGGATCGAATACCGGAGGTGAAAACGCTGCGACAAAAGGTCAAGCATTTGACCGCTGATGATGCCGCGGTGACCGCATGGGGTGGCGATGTGGCCAAAGGCTGGATGGCCGACCAACCGGATCTGACCGGAATACTGTATGTGGATGGGCATGTGCGAGTCTATCACGGAAAACAAACCAAGCTGCCCACACGCTATGTCCGCCGGGATCGCTTGTGTCTGCGCGGTGTGACGGATTACTGGGTCAACGACGGTTTGGCTCAGCCCTTTTTTGTCGTCAGCAAGACCATCGATCCGGGCTTATTGGCTGTTCTTGAACAGGATATTGTCCCCCGTCTGCTGGCCGATATCCCCAATCAGCCCACAGCGGAGGCCCTCAAAGCCAATCCGCTTCAGACCCGGTTTGGGATCGTCTTTGACCGTGAGGGTTACAGCCCCAAATCTTTTAAAAAGATGTGGCGCGATCACCGCATCGCCTGCTACACCTATCGCAAGTATGATAAGGATCAATTGCCTGAGTCGGATTTTAGCGAGCAGACCGTCACCTTTGCCAATGGTGAAGTCCACACGATGATGTTAGCCGAACGGGGATTTTATCGCGAAGAAGAAAAGTTCTGGTTTCGGGAAATCCGCAAGCTAACCAAAAGTGGCCATCAAACGGCAATCATTTGCACTGATTTTGTCAATGAGGCCGCCCAGGTTGCTGGCTATATGTTTGCCCGATGGGGCCAGGAGAACTTCTTTGGCTATATGATGGAACACTATGGTATTGATCGGCTTATCGACTATGGGGTGCAGGAAACAGATGATACCATTCCGGTGGTCAACCCGGTCTGGCGCGATCTGGATAAACAAATCCGATCTAAGAATGGCAAGTTGAGTCGGTGCCGGGCCGAGTTTGGACAACATATCTTATCCGAACCGATAGAAGAGGAGCATGTGGCTGCATTCCTCCGGGAAAAAGCGACCATGCAGGAACAACTCGACAGCTTGGAAAAAGAAATCGAAACCTTAAAAGAAAAGAGGAAAAAAACAGACCGGCATATTCCCTTTAATGACCTGCCCCAAAAAGATAAATTTAAAACATTAAGAACAACCGGCAAGCAGTTTATTGACACCATTAAGATGATTGCTTACCGGGCTGAAACGGCAATGGCCAATATCGTCAAACAGGAAATTGTGACCCATACCAAACCCGGAAGCAGCCGACGGGATGAGACCCGGGCTATTATCCGACAGATACTGGCCACCGATGCCGATATCGAACCAGATGAAAAAAACAGGCGGCTAAGAATACACTTGCACAATATGACCAATCCGCGAAATAATCGGTATGCTCAAAAATTGTGTGAGGTTTTGAATGAGTC
>JAAEMK010000992.1 GCA_024225635.1 Desulfobacteraceae bacterium
ACATCCAAAAACAGGAAGCCGCAGATAAAAGGATGGAACAATTGGATTTATTTTAGCCACCTTTAGGTGGCTCATGCTTTTATGACCGCTTTGAGCGGTTCCCAATACAAGCCTCCGGCTTTGCCGGAGGTCGTTGACTTGCCATCCTTTTTGATGAACACTTAACTTTCAACAACAAGGAAAGCCCATGAACCTTATTCACGACAGTTGGATTCCGGTCCTTAGAAATGACGGTGTACGGGATCTGATCCCTCCCAAAGAAATCTCAGATCCTTCCATCATAAATATCTATGCGCCAAGACCGGATTTTACCGGCGCACTGTGTCAATTTCTTATCGGCCTGCTTCAGACAGGCTGCATGCCCAAAGATATGAGGGACTGGAAAGCTAAATGGGAAAAACCGCCTGAAAGAGCTTTTTTGGAATCACGCTTTGAAAGGGTCGCCTCCTTCTTTGAACTGGACGCAGATGGCCCGGCCTTTATGCAGGATTTCAATTTGCCGGAAAGTGAAAGCAAACCGATTTCCGCTCTTTTGATTGAAGCTCCCGGAGATAAAACCATTCGGGACAACCTGGATCATTTCGTTAAAGGAGGCCAGGTAAATCTTATCTGCCGTCGTTGTGCGGCAAGCTCAGTTTTGACCTTGCAGATCAACGCGCCTTCAGGAGGCGTAGGACACAGAACCGGTATTCGTGGTGGGGGCCCCCTGACTACTCTGGTTATGCCCTGTGAAAATGACGGTCCTGCGTCACTCTGGCAGCGTTTATGGCTCAATGTGTTTCCGGCTTGCGAAATCAATGATTTTACCAGAAACATAAAACTTACTCACCCCGAAGCCCTTTTTCCATGGCTGGGAGAAACCCGGACCAGCGATAAAAAAGGGGTAGACACTTTTCCAAAAGACGCGCATCCCCTTCAAATGTACTGGGCAATGCCCCGGCGCATCCGTCTTGAATTCTCCGGGAATGTTTCAGGTCCCTGCGATCTGTGCGGCCGGAAAGATGATATCTACGCCACTGGCTTTCGCACCAAAAATTACGGTGTCAACTATGTTGGGCCCTGGCTGCATCCGCTGAGCCCCCATAATTAATCAAAGGTAAACCCCCGGCTTTGCCGGGGAGACTCCCAAAGTTTGACATTTGCGGGAATATAAGAAAGTCTCCCAAACTGTGAACCGCTCAAAGATCACAGAAAAGGAGACTTTCAATGAACAACAATAGAAA
>JAAEMK010000993.1 GCA_024225635.1 Desulfobacteraceae bacterium
AACGATTCTCCCACAGACGTGCCCACGCCGGGTCCCACGGCTGTCCCCATGAATTCTCCCGCGGATTCGCCCACAGACGTGCCCACGCCGGGTCGCACGGCTATCCCCACGAATTCTCCCACAGACGTGCCCACGCACTCGCGGACACACGAGCCCACGGGTCTCCCGTCGCAAGGGACGACGGATGACAGCCCGTGTCGTCTCCCACGGACTCTCCGAAGGACTCTCCCACAGACGGGCCCACGCACTCGCGGACACACGAGCCGCTGGACGTCGCGTCGATTTGTGGACGGACGCTCCCACAAATGTTCCCACGGACTCTCCCACGGACTCTCCCACACATGTGCTCACGGCGTCACCGCCGGGCGCCCGCCAGACGTGCCCACTGATTCTTCCTCGGGTGTCCAGCCATTTTATTGGACGGACGCCCCGACAGACGTGGCCACGGGGGCTCCCGCAGACGTCCCCAAGACGTCCCCACTGATTCGCCCACACACGAGCCCACGGGTCTCCCGTCGCAAGGGCCGACGGATGACAGCCCGTGTCGTCTCCCACGGACTCTCCGACGGACACACGAACCGATTCGCCCACACATG
>JAAEMK010000994.1 GCA_024225635.1 Desulfobacteraceae bacterium
ACCGACACTGACAGGACAAATCTGTCCTCTCAGTGCCGAATAACCTACGAATAAGCTATGACATCAATTTGGACCTGAAGTCGGGCAATGGGAGTGGAGTTTAATTGGGGTACTATTTAAGATACTTCAGGTACCGAACCACTGCGTGCGACACCGAGGGCACAACTCAAGTTATCCAGAACTCAGTGAAGGTGAACGGGACATGGATGTCTGTGAGTGACATATAGGGTAATACACGCGAACATACGAAGTAGTAGTACCTTGGTACCTAGTAATCACTAGCAGTTCCCTCCCAATGCATCCCATGTGTCGTCATGACTGTCTCTTTTGTGGAGTGTGTGTGTGTGTGTGTGTGTCTGTGTCTGTCTATGTCTCTGTCTCTGTGTGTTTGTCTGTCTGTGTCCGTGTCTGTCTGTGTCTATCTTTGTCTGTCCGTGTCTGTCTGTGCCTGTCTGTGTCTGTCTGTGTCAGTTTGTCCCTGTCTGTGTCTCTGTCTGCGTCTCTGTCTCTGTCTGTCTTAGTCTCTATGTGTCTGTCTGTATCTGTCTGTGTCTGTCTGTGTCTCTGTGTCTTCGTCTGTCTGTGCCTGTCTGTGTCTTTGTCTGTCTGTGTCTCTGTGTCTGTCTGTCTGTGCCTCTGTCTCTGTGTCTCTCTGTCTGTGTCTGTCTGTTTCTGTCTGTGTGTGTCTGTCTGTGTTTTTGTCTGTCTGTGTCTGTGCCTGTTTGCGTCTGTCTTTGTCTGTCCGTGTCTGTCTGCGACTGTCTATGACTGTCTGAGTCTCTGTCTGCATATGTGTC
>JAAEMK010000995.1 GCA_024225635.1 Desulfobacteraceae bacterium
AGAAGAGGAAAGCTGCATCAAGGACTGGGATTAGATACCCTATTACTAAAGCACCTAACAAACACAGACCTAATATAGCAGTAAACTGAAAGATAGATATAACTGAGTGCCTGCTACTCAATCTGGGCCAGTTAACTCTTAACCAGTAATCCCTGTTACCTACCGAGGTTATCTTTAGGTGAATTGTCGTTCCGTGTGGTATAGTACAACTAAACCCATCCATTTGCTCTGATCAATGTGCAGGTCAAAATCCTATACATGCCTTTGGTGTTTGACGACTGGCAGTCATATGAGTAAGATTAAGAGTGTCTCCGGAAAGGAGTAACTGTAGAGAGAACTAGCCAGTAACCAGCCTTCTTAAATAGAGGTGGTGGAGGACTCTGGCAGCTGGCTTCTAACCATCCGTCACTAACCCAAGGGGAAAGAAGTTGTAGTAAGGTAAGGGTGCGTAAACGGGCCCTTAGACATACCAGGGCCTTACTTATAGAAGAGCTCATTAGAGACAGCAACAGGCCCTTGAGACTTTATATGATTAGATTAACGGGGATACTTCTTAGGAGGAACAAGGCTATGATAATTATTATCTTCTTAGAGGTAATGTCCTTTTCTATTATTCTAGGAAGCCTCTCTGCTACCGGGAGAGTAGTGTTAGTGTTAACCAACCTGGTAGTAATAACAGCTTGTCTATTAACTATATACATAAACACTCTCAAGAAGCACAACGATGACCTCTCTTTCTCTTCTCTGGTTTCGCTCCTTAGTGTAAGTAGCACACTTGACTGAAGCTCAGGGAGTAACAAGGGGCTTGTTCTTTACTTTCTATATAGACAGTATTATGGCCGGGGCCACTGGGCTTCTTCTTCTTTTTTCTATACCCTATCCTTTATCTATTTCTCGTAAGATCTCCCGAGCTATGTCTACTAAACCCTCTTCAGGAACCTTCCCAGGAGTATCATTAGGAGAGAAGTTAACGAGAGCGAGGGTGAGAGGGCAACAAATACTGCCTTTCTTTATTAGGAAGTTTGCTGTCTATGCAGCGGAGAGGATGGGTGTAACTAAGAGAGAGCTTGTCAGGTTGTCTTTTAAGCCTGCCACTAAGGACTCTAAGGGCAACCCTCTTACAAACAAGAACTCTCCTTTAAGGGGGAGGGATAAGCATGTGGCCGTAGTTAGAGTCACAGGGGGAGAAACAATGGGGTCTTGTAAGGCTGGTCCTCTTTCAATTGACGCCTATAGCGACGGAGGGGGAAATAAGGATATCGTGCACTATGTTATTACTTGGGAGATAAGTCCACGAGTACAATTAGCAGGGAAGACCCTTCCTTTCGTTACCTTTCGTTTAATGTGTGTAGCCATAGTTGTTTTTATCATAATACACACAAAGGGAAAGACGGCTGTCATTGTAAGGGGTCTCCACCATAAGAAGGCCCCTCTCTGAGCTAAGTTCATGGAAGGAATCCCTGAGCTCTCCAGGCAAATTGTGGGGGAGGAAATGTCTATCACTTTCCTTTGACTTATTTGTGATCGCCCGTGAGGAGCTAGTATGTTCAGTCTAGAGAGACTCGCAGGCTATCGTGATGACTTTGATGATCCGTATTAGGCCTACCGGAGCCCCGGGCCCTGTTGGTGGGGTTAATTGCCAACCCTCTGACTAGGAGGTTAAACTAGCGATAACTCTGTGAGTGTGTTCTGCACGCTTGTGCTTTTAGGCGCAAGAAGACTAAAAACAGGGTCCCGATCCTCTAACTTGCTATTGAAGAGCTCTATGACAAAGAGACAGTAAGAGGCTTATGCGGCTGTCTTCGGACTTCAGCTCCCAACCAAGGAGAGGTTTTGGTGCTATGTTAAAGATAGCTAGAGATTCTCCTAGTAGTAATTTTAGGGTTATTTGAGGTTTCTTGCTAAGGAGGAGTGCTAGAAAGGGGGAGGAGGGAGAAGAAAGAGGTATGAAGTTTCAAAAGTTACTTGAGATTTCACTTTTAGGAGTTTTCGAGAACATAAAAATCTCCCCCTCTTCTAACCCCTCTACTAGAAGAAAGAAGAGAAATTCAAAAGTCTCAGATTGCTATAAAATCGTCTTCTTGTCAAAGAGTAGTCCCGTTTTAGGGGAGAGAGCCAAAAACAGGCCCTCCGGAAGAAACAGAAAGCAAAGGGGGGACCCTGTTCAAAAGTTGAGATTTGAGCTGTTTTTGCAAGTTGCCTAAGAAGAGGTGCTAAAAGGGGGAGGTAGAGAAATAACACTCCACTTTTAGTATCCGACCCCCCACCCGGGTCAAAATCGAGGAGGGGCTTTCCACGTGACAAGACAGAGGTCCCCCTCCAACCCACTAGCTAGTCCTATTATTGCGCTAGACCCCTAGCACCTTGACTATTGACCCCCTAGTAGGAGGTCGAGTGCGCTACTGCTCCCTTTCACGAGCTAGCCCCCTCCCTGTCGCCTCTAACTTGCTATTGAAGAGCTCTATGACAAAGAGACAGTAAGAGGCTTATGCGGCTGTCTTCGGACTTCAGCTCCCAACCAGAGAGCAAGTATTAGTTGTATGACAGACAACGAGGAAGCTCTTAACCCCAAGAGCAGCTCCTCATATGAGGTCTACCCTGGAGTTGAGAGTGACAGTAGCTGTTGGATTTCTTACTCTAGGTTTCACTTTAGGACCCATAGGCTCTTGGTATTTTTAGTACACAGAGATTTAACTCTGAGGTAATAGCGCCTTGTTCCATATCTTATTGTCTCACTATTTTCTAGGAGGGCCTTTCCGCCATTCTTTTATTCCCCGTGGTTCTTATTATAGTTGGACCCGTTATTATCCTACTAGTCCTGTTGGCGGACCCAAAGCAGCGACAGCAGGGTGGTCTCCCTCCTTATCTCTACTAGAGTGGATATTAGATGTGACTTACCTTTTCCGCTCCTTCTTAGGGATCTCTAATAAGGGGAAGCGTATGTTCGCATCGTTCCATTTTGTACAGAGGGAGACTTATAATAAGAACAACATTCTTGTGCTTAATCGTCCTCTTAATAACCACTTTAAAAACCTTCTTCTTATCTCTATCGAAGGAGGTCATTGTCTAGGAGATTACTGTTGTGGATTCTTTGGGTGGAGGGCTTTTTCAGATAAGAAGCACCTTAACCGTACCTTCTACTCTATTTACTACAACGGCCCTCGCTCTATCTCGTTGGGAGGGGTTGTTCTGCCTTTTAATACTTTTTATATTGTTTACATGCTTCTTGTTCTTTACATTTCTTCTCAAGCACGTGGAAAGCTTGTAAGAGTGGAAGTGAACATTAATTGTAAGAGGGACTTTCTATGGTACCGTCTTATAACTTCTCTTCCTACCCTAGTTAAGGAATCAGAGAGGGAACTTGTTCTATTGAAATCCCTCTTCTCCAACAAGAAAAGCGTTCCCCAATTATTTAAGCGTAAGGGTACTTGTCATCTTTTATAAAAGAGAGCATGTAGAGCTGTGCGACAGACAGCAAAGGAGCTCTCAATAGAGAATCTAACAACAGACCTCTTTCTTTAAATAGAAGGTATCTTTGCCAAAGAGAAGGAGCAAGAGGGGCCTGACAGGTGGTTTTACTCCTGAGCAAGAATATCCTTAGGGAGTTGAGAGCAAGTATTAGTTGTATGACAGACAACGAGGAAGCTCTTATAGCTGAATAACTGTAACGGGTTATTCCAGTAGGTGAATAGTTCACTCTACTGCGAAAGCAGTAGGGGTGGGACGTGGTTGGCTTAATTGTCACAGCGCAGTGGAGCACAGAAATGTGATTACTCCCCACTTGGCCAGAACCCTTTGGAACGATGAGACCAGGCCTCAACGGCCAGAAGGTGGTTCCTCGCCTTCAATCAGCAGTATCTAGTCAAAGTACTAGTGCTGTTGGTTGTAGGTACCTGTGGACAAAAAGCTGTCATAGCACAGCCTCTACGCAGGTTTAAAGGGAACACAACACCTTCTTGACTGGAATAACTCAAATACAGTTTCATACCTACACGCGCCCTCTCCCTTTGCTACGGGACAAGTCTCCCTCCTCTCATTATATATATTAGTACTATATAGGTATACCTAAAGGTATACATGTATAGGAAAGTATATATATTGATTGGTTGGGGAGGTATACTTATCTATATATAGTATATACATATGTATATGTATACCTTTAGGTATACTATATATATATACCTATATAGGTATACCTAAAGGTATACATATATATGATAGTATATATATATATATATATATGTATATGTATACCTTTAGGTATACTATATATATATACCTATATAGGTATACCTAAAGGTATACATATATATGATAGTATATATATATATATATATATGTATATGTATACCTTTAGGTATACTATA
>JAAEMK010000996.1 GCA_024225635.1 Desulfobacteraceae bacterium
CACGCTCATGTTCACCGTGGGACTAGTCGTGGTGAGTGAATCGGGACATGACAAGAGACACACGCGGAGGACAGAATTCTTGCTTCTTGACCTGTGTCCCCCGTGGGAGGAGACCCCTCTGTCTCTCGAACTGAAGTCCCGCCAGAGACGGAAGTCTACTCCGCGGCGGACACGCCATCAGTTATAGAGTTGGGAATTATTATTCTAAATAAAGGATAAATAAATTCTAAATAAGTTCTAAGTATCAGTTATAGAGTTTTTATTATAAAAACCTTATTTTCTTAAGAGACGATTTCTGAGAGAATCGAGATTTTCAATATAAGATTTGGATAACCTCCCAGGTCGACCCTCTCCGATTTCGCTCAAATTTATATATGTTGTAGGGGTATATGAGCGGACCTCCCTCCCCGAATTTTTTTATCCTACCTGCCCCCCGCTGGGAGGGAGGGACCTCCAAATTTTGAAAATGCCCTACTTTACTTAGGACGCTAATTACAAATATACGAAAACGACTCAAATTTCTTTGCTATCCTATCCGACACAGTTTTTATCGGCGAATCCAATGGTGCTTTCCGATTTTTTATCAGGTGCAATTTTTGGGCACTTTTAGGGCATTTTTAAAAGAAACGCGTTTCCGAAAATCAGTTTTTTTGGCTCTCGCACCCAGGATAGCTGGGAGCAGTAAAATTTTTTTCGTTAATATATTAGTACTACATAGGGGTCACCACTTGCCACTAAGG
>JAAEMK010000997.1 GCA_024225635.1 Desulfobacteraceae bacterium
GACGATTAGCGCGCATTTGGGACGTGCCGCTTCAAGTGCGTGCTAGTTAGGCGATACACTAACTGATGGCATACAATTCGTTGCAATATACAAAGCCGGGCAAGAAAGTAGGACGCTACGCTTCCGTCGCTTGCGCGTCGATTCCCATTCGATGTCATGCAAGGTGAAATTTGTCGCGGTAGTGAAAACGACAATTCTAAAGTATCCTAGTCCGCTACATGTACCATTTAAACACCGATATTGAAAGACTATACTCAAATCCAGCAATATGGAAAATTTGAAAGCTTATTTTTGTACAAGCACCCTAAGGTACTATGTATATTTAATAATATATTAAAAAAAGACCTATCTCTGATATTTAATTCTTAAAAGTAGAGCACTTGAGCATCCCCTGAGAAACGACCTATTGAAATGGACGTGCGAACCTTGTCTCAACATGACCATGTCAGTCGGATAGCGGTCGAGCACACCTGCGAGCAGTGTACGGTCGAATAGAGAGACACGACGTAGCGTACGTACAAAGTAAGGAAATAGGACGCTACACTATCGCGTGTGAAATTTGGGGTGGGGTATCAGTGACTCGCGACAGCGAATTATTCTACGTATCTAACAAATGAGCTACATGGCGCGTTGGAATATTTCATACACCGCACACATCGAGGAGTGATGACGCTACACTATTGAACGCCCGTATATTTGCGACACCCACGACAGACGATTAGCGCGCATTTGGGACGTGCCGCTTCAAGTGCGTGCTAGTTAGGCGATACACTAACTGATGGCATACAATTCGTTGCAATATACAAAGCCGGGCAAGAAAGTAGGACGCTACGCTTCCGTCGCTTGCGCGTCGA
>JAAEMK010000998.1 GCA_024225635.1 Desulfobacteraceae bacterium
ATCTGGACACCATACCAGGATCCAGGTAACTACTGGTGGCTGCTGGCCAGGTAAAAATGAAACTTTTTTATTTTCAAAGTTACATCAATGGTTCCTTCACAAGAATTGTTTGAATAGATATAATATAGTAGAAAATAAACTTAAATGTTTCAATTTTTGATTCTGGAAGGCAAAGGCAGCCTCCAGGATTCTGGCGGACAGGTAAATAATTAAAATTTTATTTTCATACTTACAGTGATGGTTTTTTATTTACAAGAAATAATGAAATGTGTATAATATAGTAGATTCTAAAATATAAGGTCCAACATTGTGGTTCTGTCGGGCTCAAGGTGACCTGCAGGATTCTGGTGGACAGGTAAACAAGGTAGCTTTTTATTTTCAAAGTTACATAAATGGTTTCTTCACAAGAATTGCTTAAATAGGTATAATATAGTAAAAATTAAAATCAAAGCTTTTAATTTGTGATCCTGGCAGGCACCAGGCAGCTTCCAGGATTCTGGTGGGCAGGTAAAAATGGAAATTTTAATCTTTATATTCACAATGATAAATGATCAAGTGTGTACAGGGTGGAAACATCAAATTTTCTGAATTTTAAAAATTAAAAAAAATGCATGAAATAATGATTTAGTAATTTTTTACAATCTGTATATCATTATTAGGATGTGAAGATATCATTTATTTGAAAAAGTAGCCTTCTGCTGCTATCACTG
>JAAEMK010000999.1 GCA_024225635.1 Desulfobacteraceae bacterium
AAGAAAGTTTTAAACGCACCTATACGATATAAAAATAATAATTAGCAAGGCCAATGCTAAAAATCATAATACTGTTATTTAAATTATTATTAACTCGCTTATCTATTGCTAAATCTTATGTTATTTTTAGCCTCCCCAAACAAATATTTTAAATTGTATATTATTCAGCAATAGTAAAGCACACCTTTAAAGTGTCCCATTTTCGGGTTGATATATATAGATTACCTACAAAACGGGACACTTTGCAAGCGGGGTAATTAACTAACGCAATTAAGGCTAAATATTTAATTTTTAATTTTGTATTTCAGAAATAATTTTAAATCTCATCTCAAAAATAAAATTAAATCTGAAATAGAAAATAATTTCGCCCCTTTTTATTTTGGTTCTTAAATTTGGCTCTTAATTTTGGTTAATTTGTAAAAATAATTTTAAATTTGGTTTCAATTTTAATTTCAAATATTGCTATTTTCTATTTGAACAATTAAATTAAATCTCGGACAGGATATTAAATTAAATCTCATATCAGAAATAAAATCGGCCCCGTCTTATTTTGGTTCTTAATTTTAGTTTTATATTTTGGTTCAATTCG
>JAAEMK010001000.1 GCA_024225635.1 Desulfobacteraceae bacterium
ACAAAAACATTGTTTTATAATTGTGTCTAATTAAAAAACAATATCGCTAACAGCAGTTTACAAACAATGTTGTTCAATGCCTTATCAGAAATGCAAAAAAATAAAATACATATTTGACAGACAATGTTGTTCAATGCCTTATCAGAAATGCAAAAAAATTAAATACATATTTGACAGGCAATGTTATTCAATGCCATAAATCACAGATAATGTTATTCAATGCCAATCGGCCTGAAGCTCAACGATCAAACAAAAACATGTACACATGTTATTTGCCAATTGGCCTGAATCTCAGTCATCAAACAAAAACATGTACACAATTGTGTTTTTGTGAGTGGAGAAGCAGCATATATAAAATATATTACTGTTTTCATATTCATGATGGATCTCTTAACTACGGTAGACACCATTCGCATTCAACGCACTAAAGAGTCTCCTGATTAAAATCTACCGTTAGTGTGATCATCTAAACACTCAACAGTTTGCCTCAAACTCACCACACAAAACTGTACACAAAATTATTATCTTTGTGATTAGAGAAGCAGCAGCATATATAAAATATATTACTGTTTTCATATTCATGATGAATCTCTTAACTACGGCAGACACCATTCGCATTCTACTCAACTAAGAGTATCCTGATTAAAATCTACCGTTAGTGTGATCATCTAAACACTCAACAGTTTGCCACAAACTCACCACACTCAGAAAAAAACAAAACAAAAATAAAAAAACAAGCGAGCAAGTAAAATAAATTAAATTAAATTAAAATTCAAAAAATACTCAAACAAAACCAGAAAAAACATTATAGACATTTTTCGAAATACAAGACACCAAACAAAATACATGCTAACAGATCAAAAATTACATACGTTAGTATACTGTGATATAGTAATTCAAGAATGTTGTTGAATAACTGTGTCTGTCTTTAAAACCATCAATAAACCAAATATAAACCTATGTATTTTTGATCACCGGTACAAAAATCTCATATTTGAGTTTTTGCCAAGAATTAGCTGTGAAGCATATTCTTCTGTTGTGGTGCCAATCCCAAATTCTGGTGAAAAGCATACCGTGATCATATTAGTAAATATTAAATAAATATTAAATAAA
>JAAEMK010001001.1 GCA_024225635.1 Desulfobacteraceae bacterium
GAAAAAGCCAGCCAGTTTTGACCTCATTTGCTCGCGTTTGGATGAATCGAAAATACAAAGCATATCAAAAGCCGACTATGGGGTACTGACAACAGATCCATTCTGTTGGCAACAGATTGCATTCTGTTGTCAACTCTGGTGATTTCTGTTGGCAACAGAAATGTTGGCGAGGTGACAACAGATGGTCTACAGAACATCATAGTTACTTCTGACAAAAACCACTCGGGATGCGCGCAAGGCATCCACAGCCAGGTGCCCCCGGGGTATTGGCGGTCTCAGTTTCGAAAATGACTTCATGATTTGGTTCGTTGAGTCAAAATCTCACCTTTTGATGTTGCCAACATTGTTCGGCCACTCCACCACTCGCGTCTTGTTGTGCTCAAACTTTTGAGTGTTTGCTGCATCTAACATTGCATAGTACTCCGCAAACATGGTGTCAAAAGTTTGAGCACAACAAGACGCGAGTGATGGAGTTGCCGAACAATGTTGGCGACATCAAAAGGTGATATTTTGACTCATCGAACCAAATCATGAAGTCATTTTCGAAAC
>JAAEMK010001002.1 GCA_024225635.1 Desulfobacteraceae bacterium
AGGCACAGGCCGATGGACGAAAATTACCATTGCGAATTTTTCACGAATTTGTCAATTGTTGCAATTTTATACCAAGCGATCAGCTACCACGAGGTGATTTGTGGGCTGATAGAGTGCCTAAATTGTTGCGAGCCAAAGGAGTTGAGCTCGTGGCACCATTTTTTACCATTGAAGACACATTTGAAATACCAATGGTGGTAGAAATGCACACAAAATTGCACATATATATGAAAAATTGGCATAAAACTTTGAGCAATTCGGAAACTATGAATTCAACATACTTGTCAACACTGTACAGGCATTATAATATGCATTATACTGCAAAATTAGAAAGCCTGTCAGCAATAGGTCATCCTATTCCCCCTAGACAACGGTATGGATGGGACATCGATCCCTATGGACATTCGATTTGTGTTATCGATCCCTTTCGCGATTCTAATCTGTGGTGTGAAGATTACGCTGATGTGGACAATGCACAATTGAACGAAGGCCCTGTTTTGACAAATGAGTCGGAACAGAGGGACAGAAATTGGACAACATTGAGTGCAGAACGTCGTAACGAGGCGCACACAGTCAATCGGACTGGATCCTCTGGAGTTACACCTGAAAGAAGGTCAAACATTTTACAACAACCGAATGCGAGAGCAATAACTCCGGTTATGGAGCAAATTATCGCTCACGCAAACCGGCCTA
>JAAEMK010001003.1 GCA_024225635.1 Desulfobacteraceae bacterium
TCATCCAGTATGAGCAGCCTTGGAACCTTGATCAGTGCCCTGGCGATGAGAACCAGGCGCTGGTCTGCATGGGATAGTTGGCGGAAAGGGGTCTGGGCCTCCCGGGTAAGACCGATGCGCTCCAGCCATTTCATGGCTTTTTTCTCATCCTTGTGGGTGTATTTCGTGTAAAGGCCTATGGAATCAAAAAGACCGGAAATGATACAGTGCAGGGTATTGCCCGGTACGTGGTAATTTCTGTGCAGCTCCGGGCTGACAATCCCCATGTGCTTTTTTAATTCCCAGATGGATTCCCCGGTTCCCCGCTGGATGCCGAATATGCGCAGGTCGTTCTGGTAGCAGGCCGGGTGGTCCCCCATGATCATCTGGAGCAGGGTGGATTTTCCGCATCCGTTGGGCCCTGTCACAAGGGTGTGGTCATGGGTGCGAATACAAAGGTCCAGGCCGGAAAAAACCGTCTTGCCGCCATATCCGGCAAAGCCCTTTTGAAGCCGGACCAGTTCCGTTGCCGGATCATCGCTTGTGCGATTGCTGCCCGATGATTTCCCATTCTGAACCAGTTCTTCTATGGAGGCCTTGAAATCCGGCGCGTCCGTTTTGAGAATTGCTTCAATTCGATCCATATTGTTTGACCGGGGACCGGCAAGGGCAATCCGGCCGTCGGCAATACCCCCCACATGGGTACACCAGTCGGGGATATCCCCCAGGTTATGTACCGTAATAAAAAGCTGGATACCCCATTGGTGGCAAACGGCCAGGGCTTTGTCCAGTTCGTCACAGCTTGCCCGGTCCAGCCCTTCATAGGGGGCCTGGACCACCAGGCTGGAAATCCCCCGGGTGATCTGGGAAAGGAGCATGAGCTTTCTTGACTGGCCGGTGCTCAGCTGGCGGTATCCCTTGTCCATGGAATCCTCCATGGCAAATGCCCTGATCAGATCGCCGTGGTCATCCGGGTTGTTGAGAAAAGAGGCGGCAGGTGTGCCGGGGTCGATCCTGTCCAGGTAATCTGTATCATCCTTTTTCAACTCTTCCTCGAATAAAGCCTGCTGGCGCTTGAAAGAGACAATACCTGGATTTTCAGGCAGTTCCAGGAACTCCGCCTTTACATCCGGGAGCTCTCCGGAAAGAAGCTTGAAAAAAGTAGTAATCCCGGACCGGTTGGTTCCAACCAGACACCAGGCTTCCCCGGGGCCGGCTTCAAAACGGTCGACAAAAAGGTCATGGACGCTGGCATTTATAATTTTCATGGCGTGTATTTAAGTGGTTTCCATGGGATTTGGCAATGGAAAATCTGCCGGGGGGGATGAATCGCCCCGGCCCTGGAGGTAAAAAGGGCCGGAAGCGATTCAAGGACAGTTTGCGGGGCTACAGGATTGGTTTCATGGCGCTCATATAGGATCGTAATTCCTGGCCCACCTCTTCCACGGAGGTGAACCGGATGGCCTCATTGACCTGGATCAGGCGGACATTGTCCACGCTGTTGTCGGTTAAAGCGAGGCCCTTGCCGATGACGTCCGTATCAATGGTTTTCATGAACTCCTCGAGCATGGGCACGGCTTGATGTGCAAAGAGATAGCAGCCATACTCAGCGGTATCGGAAATAACCACGTTCATCTCATAGAGTTTTTTCCGGGCAATGAGGTTGGCGATGAGGGGCACCTCATGGAGGGATTCGTAGTAGGCCGATTCTTCGATGATGCCGGCTGAAACCATGGTGTCATAGGCAAGCTCGACACCGGCCTTGACCATGGCGATCATAAGGATGCCGTTGTCGAAAAACTCCTGCTCAGGGATCTCGGCGTCGGTGCCGGTGGATTTCTCAAAGGCGGTTTCAGCCGTCTCTGCCCGCCATCCGAGCAGGTTGACATCGTCATTGGCCCAGTCTTCCATCATGGTTCTGGAAAAATAACCGGCCATGATGTCGTCCATGTGCTTGTTGAACAGGGGCGCAAGGATCTCCTTGATCTGTTCACTCAGGTCAAAGGCTTTTATCTTGGCGGGGTTGGAGAGGCGGTCCATCATATTGGTGATGCCGCCGTGTTTCAGGGCTTCGGTGATTGTTTCCCAGCCGTACTGGACAAGTTTGGAGGCATAGCCCGCATCCATACCCTTTTCCATCATCTTGTCGTAACAGAGGATCGATCCCATCTGGAGAACACCGCAAAGGATGGTCTGCTCGCCCATGAGGTCGGATTTAACCTCGGCTACGAATGAGGAGGCAAGAACGCCTGCACGGTCCCCGCCGGTGCCTGCTGCATAGGCCTTGGCAAGTTCAAATCCTTCTCCCCGGGGATCGTTTTCCCGGTGTACCGCGATCAGGGTGGGTACGCCGAATCCCCGTTTGTATTCTTCCCTGACTTCGGTGCCGGGGGATTTGGGGGCAACCATGATTACGGTGAGATCTTCCCGGATCTGCATGCCTTCTTCAACGATGTTGAATCCATGGGAATAGGAAAGGCAAGAATCTTTTTTCATCAGGGGCATGACCGATTCGATTACGTTGGTGTGCTGTTTGTCAGGAGTCAGGTTGATGACCAGGTCGGCGGTGGGCAGCATGGTTTCATAGGTGCCCACTTTGAACCCGTTTTCCGTGGCGTTTTTCCAGGACTGCCTTTTTTCGTTGATGGCGGCTTCCCGCAAGGTATAGGATACATCCAGACCGCTGTCCCTCAGGTTGAGACCCTGGTGAAGTCCCTGGGCGCCGCATCCTACGATTACGATTTTCTTTCCCTTCAGGGCTTCCACTCCATTGAACTCGGAAGCGTCCATGAACCGGCACTGGGATAATTCTTCAAGCTGCAGCCGCAACGGTAATCCGTTAAAATAATTTTCACCCATTTCCCTGCTCCTTATTTATATTGTTTTTAAAAAATTGATTCTCAAACTCTTTGTACCTTAAATGGACTATTTTTTACATTGCGTCAAATGAATTGTTTGCAACGTCATATTGCGTAAAGTGAAACACAGTGGTATACACATAAAATATGGATGTTCGGACATTACAGATTTTCAGGCATCTTTCCGGTTCCCTTCATTTTGCCCGGACAAGCATGGCCTGCAACATTACCCCTTCAGCCTTGACCCGGATGGTCCAGCGACTGGAGGCCGAGGTGGGGCAGACCCTTTTTATCCGGGACAACCGGTCCGTGGAATTGACCTTTGCCGGTAAGGCTTTTAAAAAGTATGCCGAGGATGTGATCCGGCGCTGGGACCGCCTGCAAATGGAATTGTCCGAAGATGACGTCCTCCGGGGAGAACTCTCCATCTATTGTTCGGTCACGGCGGCCTACAGCATCCTGCCGGATATCATCGCCCGCTACCGGGTGATCCATCCCAAGGTTCAGATCAAGCTTGAAACCGGTGATCCCGCTAAATCCATATCCCTGATTCTCAACCGGGATGTGGATGTGGTCATTGCGGCCCTGCCGGAGAAGATGCACAATCAACTGACCTTTTTAAAAATGGCCACAAGCCCCCTGGTGTTCATCGCCCCCCGGCGCTTTCCTGAAATTGTTCAATACCGGGACGGCGGGATCGACTGGGAGAAAACCCCCATGATCCTTCCCGATGTCGGCTTGAGCCGGGAACGCATGGATCTGTGGTTCGCCCGGCACCGGCAGGTGCCCAACATCTATTCCCGTGTGGCTGGCCATGAGGGCATCATTGCCCTGGTTAACCTGGGATGCGGAATCGGGCTGGTGCCTGAACTGGTCCTGGAAAAAAGCCCGCTCATGGAAGATATCATGATCCTGAACGACCTGCCGGAACTGCCGCCCTATGAGATCGGGCTATGCACCATTGAGAAAAATCTATCACGGCCCAAGATCCGGGCCCTCTGGGATCTTGCGGCCGGGGCAAAGAACCCTTCCTGAGAACAGGTACCTGTTTGGGGAGATGAGTTTCAGCGGTAGAGGAGTCTTGCGCGGATCATCCGGATGCTTTCCAGGATGGAGCCGGCCCTTTTTTCGCCGATGCCGTCGATCCGTTTCAGGCTTGCGGCGTTGGCGTTTCGAATCCGAGGAATGCTGGAAAATTGCCTTACCACGTTCCTTGCCACGGGCATGGGGATTTTGGCAAGGCAGGTGAGCAGCCGGTATCCCCTGGGAACAAGGGTGGTTTGCTGGAGATCCGCCTCGGTCGCCACCTTCCACCCCAGCATTTTTGCAATCAGGGTGAGGTCCCTGGTTTTCCGGGTTATCAGGTTCTTGATGGTGGCGGCCACCTCGGCATCCCCGGGCTCCTTTTTTGAATAGTCCATGATGATGGCGGTTAGCAGGGTGCGGATTTCAAGGGACATGGTCTTGAACTGCATGGCGCTGAGCCTTCCCTCGACGCCTGCCTCCACCACAAAGGGCTCGATCTCCTGGGGGATGGTGAGGATCTCCCGGGCCCGGTTGATGACGCTCACCACGTCCAGGAGCTGGACCTCGTATTCAAACTCCTCGATGTTCATGCCGTGGATCTGCCTGTCCAGGGCTTCCCTGAGCCTTGCAAGGGAGTTGAGGGTCAGGTTGAACCGGGTCATGAGCATGTTGAGGTTGTGGAGCCGGTGCTTGTAGTTTTTGTAAAACACCGTGATCCCGCCTTTTTTCTGGGACACGGCAATGACCAGCCGGCCGGTCTGTTTTGCCACCCGCTCGGCGGTCCTGTGGCGCATGCCGGTTTCATCGGTGGGGATGGCCGCGTCCGGGATCAGGTGAACATTGGCCGCGAATATCCGGGTGATGGCCTTGTCAACGATGATGGCGCCGTCCATCTTGGAAAGTTCATAGAGCTTCTGGACGGAAAAGGCCGACCCGATGTAGAAGCCGCCCTGGAGCATGGCTTCCCTTGACTTGAGATCATCGAGAAAGACGACCAGGGAGCCGATGTTCGCGTTGACGATTTCATCCAGGGCCCGCCGAAGCTCGGTGCCCGGGGCGACCTTTCGTATCTTTGGAAGAAGCTCTGCAGCTATCATGACAACCATCCATGGGTTTTATCAATCTTGTTCTTCCTTGCCTTGCCTGCTCCAAATGATGGGTTTAATCAATTTTGCCCTTCTTGGCTGCCGCATATCATGGGGGCGACTAATTCTGTTCTTCCCTGCCTGCTGCAAATTGCCTGAACCGTTCGGCCTGGGTTTCGTTCCCAAGCTTTGAGTATATCTCGCTGACCCTGGTAAAGTAATAGCTCCGGTTGGCCGGATCCTGGGTGGCCAGCTCAAGGTAGATATCGAGGATCTGGTCGGTGGGCTCTCCCAGCGCCATGCAGGTCTCCGCATACCTGAGATTCAAATTGGGATCCGGTCTTGTTCCGCAGCTGGTGCACCGGTTCATCAGTTCGGTGTAGAGGTCGTTTGCCTGCTGGGGTTTATCCAGAAGTTCGCAGGTCCCGGCCAGGTGTCTCACAATGGCGACGTCCCGGTTGCCCGCTTTGATCACACTGTGGTAAAGGGCTTCCGCCTTTTCGATCTCGTTTGATTGTATCAGGGTCTCACCCCTCAGGATTTCGATCTCAGAGCTTTTGGTGATGGCATCGGGGCAGGCGTCAAGGTGTTCAAGGGCCAGATCGAATTCATCAAGGCCCCACAGGGCCTCGCATAGGATTTGCCACCCCCGGGTCGATGCGGGCAGATGGTCCAGGAATGCAAGGGCCAGCTCTTTTGCCCCCTGGGGGTCGTTCTGGTTGAGGCGGCAGGTGGCGAGTTCCAGGTGGATGAAGCTTGTTTCCGGTCCATTATCGGAAAGGGCCGTTTCAAAACAGGTCGATGCCGTGGCAAAATCCCCCTGGTTCATGGCTATGAAGCCCTTTGCAAAAGTGGAGCCGTACCCGGGATACGCTTCCAGCTCCTCCGGGGGCAGGGCGTTCAGCAGGGCCGTGAAGTATTCGCTTTCATCCATGTCAAGGTCGCTTGGATCGGCGTCTTCCGCTGTGGTGTCTATGGTTTCCCCGGGATCCACCCGGTGGGAGGCATTGACCTGGTCCGTCAGTGTCAGGATCTCAGCCTCAAGCGCCGGGTCTTCAGTCAGGGACATGGCAAGGGAGAGCCTGTCTCCAGCCTCGGCAAAGCAGCCGGCTTCCATGAGTTCCCCGGCCTTTTGGGTATGCTGGAGGGCGAGTTCGTGTTTTGACCGGGCTATTTTTTCAAGGATGCGCTCCTTGAAACCGGGGTCGTCACTGGGGGCGGTGTCGTTTTTGGCGGCGGCCTTTTCATATTCCAGTTTGGCTGGGCCGAAGGCTCTCTGGTCAAAGTGTCGGTCCCCTTTTTTTTCAATGGCTTCGGGTTTTTTGCCTGAAAATATGCTGAACAGCCCCATGTGTATCTCCCGGTAAAGTTAATAATCGTGTTGTATTATGGATCGGTCTTTGAACAATCGGACCTGGTAAACTAGATAGCATTGATCAAGGGGAAAAGTCCATTTTTTATTGCCCCGGGCCTGGATTGATTGGTTGACACAAAAGCGGTTTCTTTATAGGTTGGGCCCGTATCGGGCAAGGTCCCGGTACTTCACCCGGCATAACACTTTTCAGGAGATATCCATGGAGACCCAGAGGAAAAACAGCGGGCAGGGGTTGCTCCCCGGCCTTTCCATTATTCATTCCAACCATTTGGAGGACTTGAGAAAGGTGGCTGTGGGCTGGATAAAGGCCCACCCCCTCCAGGTGCTCGAAACCGAGCAGTTCATTGTCCAGAGCAACGGCATGGCCCAGTGGCTCAAGCTGGCTCTTGCCGCGGACGACGGGTGCGGCATCAGCGCCGGGCTCGAGGTGCAGCTGCCCGGGCGCTACATCTGGACCGCCTACCGTTCCGTCCTGGGGGACGACACCATCCCCGTGGATTCTCCCTATGACAAAGAGCGGCTGGTGTGGCGGCTTTTCCGTCTTCTGCCGTCCCTTGCCGGGGACAGCGTTTTTCTGCCCCTCAACCGATTCCTTGAAGAGGACGATGACCTGCGCAAACGCCATCAGCTTTCCTGCCACCTGGCGGATCTTTTTGACCAGTACCAGGTCTACCGGGCCGACTGGCTAGAGGACTGGGCCGCAGGCCTGGACCAGCTCCGCAAGGGCGGGGGAGAACCGGTTGAACTGCCCCTGGAACAGAAATGGCAGGCAGAACTGTGGCGGCGGCTCAAGGCCGATGTCCCGGACGTGTTTCGCCGGATCGGCCGGGCGGACCTGCACCAGCGTTTCCTCCAGGCGGCAAAAGAGCTCCGGGGCGTGCGGCCCGCGGCCTTGCCCCCAAGGGTCATCGTGTTCGGCATATCATCGTTGCCCAAGCAGGTGCTGGAGGCCCTGCAGGCGGTTTCCAGCCTGTGCCAGGTGCTTTTGTTCGTGCACAATCCCTGCCGCCACTTCTGGGCCGACATCATCGAAGACCGGGAACTCCTGCGCATCGAGCATGCCCGGCACAAGGCAAAGTCCTCCATGCCGGAGCCCCTTGATCCCGAGCTTCTCCACCAGCACGCAAACCCCCTTCTCGCGGCATGGGGCAAGCAGGGCAGGGACTACATCGGGCTGCTCTACGGCTATGACCAGCCGGATGACTATGAAAAGGATTTTGCCGAAATCGATCTGTTTGACGATTTCATACCGCCGGAAACCGGGGGCACACTGCTCCAGCAGGTTCAGCAGGCGATCCTCGACCTTGATCCCCTTCCAATTGACAGGGACGCGAGGCAATGGGTGGATGTTGACGATCGGTCCATCTGCTTTCAGATCGCCCACAGCCGCCAGCGGGAGGTGGAGGTCCTCCAGGACCAGCTCCTCCATTGTTTTGAGACCATTGAAGACCTGAATCCCAGGGATGTCATCGTGATGACACCGGACATCGAGGCCTATGCCCCCCACATCGAGGCCGTGTTCGGCAATTTGCCTCCCGGGGATCCGAGGTTTATTCCCTTTACCATTGCGGATAAGCCCAACAGGGAGAGCGTGCCCATGCTCAAGGCCCTTGAGAAGCTTTTGCACCTTCCCGACTCCCGCATGGCCGTCAGCGACCTCATGGATCTCCTGGAGGTGCCGGCCTTCAGGGAACGGTTCGGCATGGGAGAGGCGGACCTGCCAAAGCTCCGCCAGTGGATCGAGGGGGCGGGCATCTCCTGGGGGCTGAACCCTGACCAGCGCACAACTTTCGGGCTGCCCCCGGGCCTTGGCCAGAACACCTGGGATTTCGGTTTGAAAAGAATGCTCCTTGGCTATGCCGTGGGCGGGGGGGAGGAGTGGAACGGCATCGAACCCTATGACGAGGTGGGGGGGCTTGAAGCCGCTTTGGTGGGTCCCCTTGGAGCCGTGCTGGACGGGATGGAGACCCTTTGGAAGGCGTTGAGCCGGCCCGGCACTCCCGGCCAATGGTGTGAGCGCATCCGGAACCTTGCAAGTGATTGCTTTCTGCCCATGGGAAACCAGGACCGCCTGACCATCAACCGGTTGGAACAGGTGCTGGACGACTGGCTCGAAGCCTGTAACGAGGCCGAGCTCGAAGAGGAGCTGACCCTGGCCGTGGTGCGGGAATTTTTCCTTGGAATGATGGTCGAGTCCAGCATTTCCCAACGCTTCCTTGCCGGCATGGTCAACTTCGGCACCCTCATGCCCATGCGCGCCATCCCCTTCAAGGTGGTGTGCATTCTGGGAATTAGCGACGGGGAGTTCCCACGGAGCCATCCCCCCCTTGATTTCGACCTCATGGCAGGCAAAGGGCTCTACCGGCCCGGGGACCGTTCCCGCAGGGAGGATGACCGCTATCTCTTCCTCGAAGCCCTGTTGTCGGCCCGGGAAAAGTTCTACCTGAGTTATGTGGGCAGGGATGTCCGGGACAACAGTGAGCGCATGCCGTCGGTGCTTGTGGGCCAGCTCAGGGATTATCTCAACGCCGGCTGGCAGCTGGAAGGCCCGGAGGATGAGAACGACAACAGTCCCTTACTCGATAACCTCACCTGCATTCATCCTTTGCAGCCCTTTGGCAACGCCTATTTCATCAAGGATCGTCCGGAGCTGTTCACCTACGCCCATGAGTGGCGAAGTTCCCTTGACGTCGAGGCGACCGGGACGGCTGACGAGCCCCTGGAGCCGCCCAGGTTTGAAGGCGCGCTTCAGCTCAATTCCCTGATCCGCTTTTTAAAGAATCCCGTGCAGTACTTTTTCAACCAGCGTCTGGCTGTCCGGTTTGACGAGGTTTCCGTGGTGAGTCAGGACCAGGAGCCCTTTGCCCTGGATTTCCTCGCCCCCTTCGGCCTTGGAAGCCGGCTCCTGGAGGCAGGGCTTTCAGCGGAACCGGAAGCGGTGGAGACCGCCGTCGCAAAGGAAGCCGAGCGCCTCACCCGCACAGGGGAGCTGCCCATGGCGGGATTTGGCAAGCTTGCCGCAAAAGAACTTAAACAACCCATTGTCTCCATGGTCAACCATCACCATGGGCTGTGTTCCCAATGGCCCCTGAAACACGATCCCATGGAGATCTCCATTGCCCTTGATCCGGATCTACCCCAGGCCGCCACCCTGGATTTATCCCTGGCCTCCACCCTGGACGACTGGCTGGACCGGCTCCATGAAACCAACGTCCAGGACGCCGGGAGTGGCCCGGACGCTCCGGCCCGGTACGGGCGGTGGGAATTTTATCCAAGGCCCATCATGGACAAGGGGGGAAAGCTGTTCCGGATCTACAGCCTGGTTCCCCTCTGGGTCAGGCACCTTGCAGGCTGCGCCCAGGGGATTGACCTTGCAAGCCACCTGGTGGCCCCGGACGGTGTCGCAACCCTTCCCCCCCTGGAGAGAACAAGGGCCAGGCGGATTCTCATGACCATCATCGCCCTTTGGGAAGAGGGGCTCAACCACCCCTTGCCCGTGACCGCCAAAACCGGGATCACCTATGTGGATTTCCTGAAGGCCAAGGGTGGGGACAAGGCAAAGGCCGAAGCGTTAAAGGCCTATGAGGGGGACGGCTTCCGGTCCCATGGAGAGCTTGGATATGATCTATACCTCCAACGGGCGTATCCGGAATTTGACGCCCTTTGGCAGGCACGGGATAACCTATTTATAACCCTTTGTGAAAATTTGTATGAACCCCTGGTAAATGTCCTGAGAGAGGAGGTGTAACCATGGCTGAAACACTGAATTCCCTGACCTTCCCCCTCCACGGCACCCGGCTCATCGAGGCCAGCGCAGGAACGGGCAAGACCTACACCATTGCGGCCCTTTACCTGCGCCTTGTCCTGGGCCATGGCGGCGAAAACGGTTTTTCAAGGCCGTTGACCCCGCCGGAGATCCTGGTGGTAACCTTTACCAATGCGGCCACCGAAGAGCTCCGGGAGCGCATCCGAAGCCGTCTCACCGAGGCGGCGGCCTTTTTCCGGGGCATTGGGGAGGGGGACGATTTCCTGCAAGGGCTCAGGGCAGAGTATGATGCCGACCTCCGTCCCGCCAAGGCAATGCTCCTTGACCAGGCGGCCCAGTGGATGGATGAATCCGCCATCCACACCATCCATGCCTGGTGCCAGCGCATGCTTCGCCAGCACGCCTTTGACAGCCTCTCCCTCTTTGATCTCGAGCTTGCCCCCAGTGACCAGGATCTCCTGGAGGAGGCGGCCTGCGACTTCTGGCGGGCCGGATTCTATCCCCAGACCGTGGAGGTGCTGGCGGAATTCAAGGATGCCGCCGGCATCACCACCCCCCAGGAGCTGCTGAAGCAGGCCATGCCGCTTGTCAATGCCGGGAAAAAGAATGGCGCCAATCCCTTTGAAATGCTTGAAGAGCGCAGGCAGGCCGTTGAAGCTGCCCGCAGGGAGTGGGCGCTGGATTTTCAACAGGCCGTGGACCTGGTTGTCCAGGCCCAGGCGGACAAGAGCCTGAACAACAACAAATACCGGAAACCGTTCATGAAAAAGGCGATTTCCCAGCTGGACCTCTGGGTCAACGGTTCCGGGCCTTTGCCGGAAACCCAGGTGCTGGAGAAATTTTCAACCACGGGCCTTGCCGCCGGGGTGTCAAAGAAAAAGAATCCGCCGGTTCATTCCGCCTATGACGCCTTTGACCGATTGAACGATTTCCTGGAATCCATTGATGTGAAGGAGGCCCTTGTGTCCCATGCCGCGGCGGAGATCAACCGCCGGGTGATCGCGGCAAAGGCCCGGCTTTCCCGGATGGGGTTCAACGATCTTTTGACCCGCCTGGGGGAAGCCCTGTCCCGGCCCGAGAGCAGCCGCCTTGCCGAAGTGATCCGGCAGCAGTTTCCCGTGGCCATGATCGACGAGTTCCAGGACACCGATCCAGTGCAGTATTCTTCCTTCAGCACCATCTACCTGGACCGGGAGGATGCGGGCCTGTTCATGATCGGGGATCCCAAGCAGGCGATCTACGCCTTCCGGGGGGCCGACATCCACACCTATCTCGGGGCCAAGAACGATACCAGTGAACGCCATTACACCCTGGAGAAGAATTACCGTTCCACCCAGGGCATGGTGGACGCCGTGAACCGGATGTTTGGCCGGGCCGGGGGTTTTGACCACGGTGCTTTTCTGTTCAAGGACGATATCCCCTTTGACGAGGTCAAGGCCCAGGGAAGATCCGAGGGGTTCATGGTGGAAGGCAAAGAGGCCTGTCCCGTTACCCTGTGGCGGATGGACCAGGATGAACCCGTTGTCAAGACCGGACCCGACGGCTATCTTGCCCGGATGGCGGAGACCGGGGCTTCCGAGATCGTCCGGCTCCTGAACCTTGGGCGAAAGATGCCCTGCCGGGCCGGGTTCCGGGAGGAGGGCGGAGAACTCGTTCCCCTCAGGCCGTCGGACATTGCCGTGCTTGTACGGGACGGCATGGAGGCCAGGGCCATCCGGAACGCCCTTGAAAAGAGGCGGGTGAGGTCGGTCTATCTTTCGGACCGGGAGTCGGTGTTTGACAGCCCGGAGGCCCTTTCATTGCTCTATCTCCTCCGGGCCTGTTCCGATCCCGCAAACGACCAGGTGCTGCGAACGGCCCTGGCAACCCAGGTGCTGGACCTTTCAAATACGGACCTGGACCGGTTGAACAGTAATGAGCTTGCCTGGGAGGAGGAACTGGAGCGGTTTAAAAATTTCAGGAATACATGGCGCAGCCAGGGGGTGCTTCCCATGCTGCGCACCCTGCTTGCCGAGTTCGATGTGGGGGCCCGGCTTTTGGCAAAGCCCTTTGGCGAGCGCCGGCTGACCAACCTTCTCCACCTTGCGGAAATGATCCAGGCGGCCGCGGCAACCCTTGACGGAGAGCAGGGGGTGATCCGGTGGCTGGCAGGCCGGATCGAGGATTCCGGGAACGGTGAAGACGAAGCGATCCTTCGCCTTGAAAGTGACCAGGAGCTGGTAAGGGTGGTTACCATCCACAAATCAAAGGGCCTGGAGTATCCCCTGGTGTTCCTGCCCTTTATTTGCAGTTTCCGCAAACTCACCTCCCGCAACTCTCCCATGGTCAAGTTCCATGACGGCAAGGGAGAGGTTCAAATGGTTGTGAACCCGGGGCAGGAGGATCTTGAACAGGCCGACCGGGAGCGCCTGGCAGAGGACCTCAGGATGCTCTATGTTGCTCTCACCCGGCCCAGGTACGCCTGCTGGCTCGGCATCGGGGTGATGGGCAGGACGACCAAAAAATCCGGGGAGACCACCGACCTTCACCAGTCGGGCCTTGGCTACCTGCTTGCAGGGGATGAGATGATTCCCACGGCCGGGCTCTCCTCGATCCTGAACGATTTCAGGGGCGATTGTGATGCCATCACCATCAAACCCCTTCCGGAACCGTCCACCGATGGCGTTGTTTCGGGACCGGAAACGCCGACCCTCGCCCAGGCCCGGGCTTTTACCGGCCATGTCCCCCGCAACTGGCGGATCACAAGTTATTCCGGCATTCTCACCGGCGCCGCCATGCCCGAACATGGGGCAGGCGTCGCCACCCTTCCGGACGGGGTGGTGGACTCCCCGGACAGCGCGTCCCAGGACCAGCTGCAGGAGGAGGAAACCCAGGAGAGCGCGGCGCCCGAGGTGAAGATCAATGCCCGCTCCATCCACACCTTTGCAAGGGGGCCCGAGCCCGGCACCTTTCTCCACGATATCCTGGAACGGGCGGCGGACCATGGATTCGACCGGGTTGCCGGGGACCGTGACACCACATTCAAGCAGGTCTCCCAGCTTTGTCAGCGCCGGGGATGGGAGGAGTGGGCCGAGGTGTTGACCGGCTGGCTCATGGAGCTTGTCCGGGTTGAACTGATCCTGCCCGGACCCGGGGGGATATCCATGCAAACCATGAAACTGTCGGACCTTGGCCCGGACCTGTGCCGGGCCGAGTTGGAGTTCATGTTCGCGGTCCATGGGGTGGATATTCCTAAGCTGGATCGCCTGGTCGGGGAATCGGTGCTGCCGGGCCATGTCCGGCCGGTGTTGAGGGAAGACCGGGTGAACGGCATGCTCAAGGGATTCATCGACCTTGTCTTCTGTTTTGAAGGGCGCTATTTTGTCCTTGATTACAAGTCCAACCACCTGGGGGATACGGAAGCCGCCTACGGAAAAGAGGCCATGGCCGACGCCATGCTGGAGCACCGGTACGATCTTCAATATGTGCTTTACACCCTGGCGTTGCACCGCCTGCTCAAGGCAAGGCTCGGAGACTATGACTACGACCGTGATGTGGGCGGGGCGGTCTATCTGTTCCTGAGGGGCGTCAACGCTTCGGGCCGGGGCGTCTATGTGGACAAACCCCCGAAAGAACTGATCAATGCCCTGGATCACCTGTTTCAACAAGGAGATAACCATGATGACCACCGCTGATTTCTTTGACCTGGTTCAGACCTGGACGGCCCGGGGGTGGTTGCGGCCCCTTGACAGCGCCTTTGTGACATTCCTGAGCAGGCAGGAGCCCCATGGGGCCCCCCTGGTGCTGCTGGGAGCGGCCCTTGCCAGCCACCAGCTGGGGCGGGGGCATATCTGCCTGGATATTGCCGGGGCCCTGGCGGATCCCGATGCCACCCTTTCCCTTCCGCCGGAGGGGGAAACCGGCGAGGAGTTGCCCCCTAAACCTTCCGAGGTGCTTTGCGGCATCACGGAAGAACAATGGGAACAAAGCCTTTCGGCGTCATCCCTTGTGGGGGCAGACACGGGCAACACCCCCCTGGTGATGAACCGGGGCCGTCTCTACCTCCGCCGTTACTGGCATTATACCCAGCGGGTTGCCGAAGAGATCCTTCACCGGGTGGGGGAGAAACTGCCCGTGCCCGAGAACCTGGAAGAGCGTCTTGACAGGCTTTTTGCCGACCTGAGAAGCCCCGGAGAAAAGGATAAGCGCGAGATCCACTGGCAGAGCGTTGCCGCCGCCGTGGCCGCCTCCAGCGCCTTCAGTGTGATTTCCGGGGGACCCGGCACCGGAAAGACCACCACCGTGGTTCAGCTACTGGGCCTGCTCCAGGGAATTGCCATGGAGCAGGGCAAGGTGTTGCGGATTCGCCTTGCCGCACCCACGGGCAAGGCTGCGGCAAGGCTTACGGAATCCATCAGCACGGCAATGGGCAGGCTGCCTGAAGAGATCCGGGCAAAGATATCCACGGAGGTTTCAACCCTTCACCGGCTGCTTGGCACCCGTCCCGATTCCCGCAGCTTTATCCACAACCGGAACAACCCGCTCCACGTGGACCTTCTGGTGGTGGACGAGGCCTCCATGATTGATCTTGAGATGATGGACGCACTGCTGGGGGCATTGCCGCCAAAGGCCAGGCTGATCCTCCTCGGGGACAAGGATCAGCTCGCCTCGGTGGAGGCGGGTTCGGTGCTCGGAGATTTGTGCGCCAATGCCATGAATCCCTGTTACCGGCCTGAAACCGTTGCCTGGCTCCAGGGGGTCACCGGCTATGGCCTTTCGGATTTCGCAGGTACCGGCAGTGACCTTGACCAGCAGATCGTTGTCCTGAGAAAAAGTCACCGCTTCCATGAAAAGAGCGGCATCGGCGCCCTTGCCCGATCAGTCAACCGGGGGCATGGAGATCAGGTGAATGATGTCTGGAACCAGGGCTTTTCCGATATCACCCGTCTTGTGGTAAACTCCTGTGAGGACAGCGGGTTCCGGCGCCTGGTGCTGGACGGCAACCCAGCGGCATTTGCCGGTGCCGAAGGCGGGACCCGGCCGGTGGGGTACCGCGCCTATCTTGAGACCATTGCCGGGGGGCCCGGGGGGTGGGAGTCTGAGACTGACTGGCTTTGGGCCGTTCTTTCCGGCTTCAGCCGCTTCCAGTTGCTGACCCCCCTTCGAAAGGGGGACTGGGGGGTGGAGGGACTTAATGGAATTACCGCCCGCATCCTTTATAAAGCCGGACTGATCCCGGCGACCGTGGGATGGTATCCCGGGCGGCCGGTCCTTGTTACCCGGAACGACTACAGTTTGGGTTTGATGAACGGGGATATCGGCATTGTCCTTAAGGTGACCGATGAGCGCAATCCCGGGACCCGGGGGCTGAGGGTGGTCTTTCCCATGGCCGACGGTTCCCTGAAACGGGTGCTGCCTTCCCGCCTCGGGGAGGTGGAGACCGTCTATGCCATGACCGTGCATAAATCCCAGGGGTCTGAGTTTGATCATACGGCCCTGGTGCTGCCGGATACCATGAGCCCGGTGCTGACCCGGGAGCTGGTTTATACCGGGATTACCCGTGCCCGTTCCTGGTTTACAATGGCAAGCCCGCCCGGCAGTCTTTTGGCGGCAGCGGTTGCCCAGCGTACCCACAGGGCTTCGGGCCTCGGCGATTTACTTTGAAAGGCTTAGCGGGGTCAGGCTTATCCCACCTACCGGGGGCACGCTTAGGACGGCTACCAGGGTCAGGCTTTGTGGTTATCGGGGTCAGGCTTAGCTTATTGTCCATATTGTCGGTTCTTTGAAATAATCGCAATAAGCTAAGCCTGACCCCGAGCTTCGTGCCCCCGAGTTTCCGTAAATAATTTGAAATGAAAGCATCCATGGATACCAACAACAATACCGTACAGGACCGTTACCTTTCTCTCTTCCAGGAGGTGACCCACACCCTTACCTCCACCTTTGATGTCGAGACCGTGCTCCATCTCATCGTTGAAAAGATTCCAACGGTCCTGGGCCTGGATGCCGCCACGGTGAGACTCCTCGATCCCCGGGAAAACAGGCTTCAGCTGGTTGCAGCCCACGGCCTGGGCAGGGAATATCTGAACCGGGGACCCATTGACGCCGAAAAGAGCGTTGTCACGGCTTTGACCGGAAAACCGGTGGCTGTTTTCGATGCAACAACCGATCCGTGCAACCTCTACGCCAGGTACGCCATCAAGGAAGGTGTCAAAAGCATTCTGGTCACCCCCATCGTTTTCCAGCAGCAGGTACGGGGGGTGCTACGGCTGATTTCAAGAACCCCCCGCAGGTTTAAAAAGAGCGAGATCGCCTTTGTCAAGGCATTGGCCGAACAGTGCGGCATTGCCATTGAAAACGCGAGGATCCATGGCGACAACCTCCGTCAGCTCAGCTACTTCAAGACCCTTAATGAGATCGGCAAGGCCATCAACGCTACCCTCCAGCTCGATGAAGTCCTGGACATGATCGTCAAGGAGCTTCCCCGGGTCATGGAGCTGAAAGGGTGCTCCATACGCCTGCTTGATCCTGTTTCGGGCCGCCTTCGGCTGATGGCATCCTCGGGATTGAGTCGAAGGTATCTTGAACGGGGCAGTATCGATGACGACGTCTCCACCCGTCACGCCCTCAGGGGAGAGTCCATGTTTATCTTCGACGCCGCCCGGGATCCGAAGATCCGGTACCCCGAGGAGACACGGCGGGAACAGGTGGGAAGCATTCTTGCCATTCCCATTGTGGTGGAAAAGAAGATCATCGGGATACTGAGGCTCCTGACCTCCCGGAAGCGGCGGTTCACCGATGCCGAAGTCAGTTTTGCCATGGCCATTGGAGAGCAGGGGGGGATAGCCATCCGGAACTCCATGAACTTTGAGAAAAAAATGGCCCTGGTCGCCCAGCTGGAACGCCACGAGCAGTTTCTCCAGAATATCTTTGACGGGCTCAAGGCCGACCTCTTTGTGCTGGACAGCGACTACAGGATCGTGATGGTCAACAAGGTGTTCCTGAAAAATCACGGAATGGAGGAGTCCCAGGTGATCGGCAGGCATTTTGGCAAGATCCTCAGGATCGGTGAAGCCAGGGAGAAGCTGCTGAGGCGATTGAAGCAGGGAACCCAAACCGTCTCCTTTACCAGCAAGGTGGCGGACGACACCGGCGGGTTTTATCTGGAGGTGATGGCCACCCCCATGTACCGGCACCATGACGACGGCCGGATCGACTTTATCATTGGAACCATCCGGGACATCACCGACCATGTGCGGCTGAGAAAGGAGCTGCGCAACAGGGAAAGGCTCCAGGGCGTGGTGGAAATGGCCGGCACCGTGGCCCATGAATTGAACAATCCCCTGGCCATCGTTCTTTCGGCGGCAAGGCTCTTAAAAAAAGATCTCCAGGGGTCGGGACAGAGCTTTGAGGATCTGGAGATCATCATGCGGAATCTCGACAGGTTGTCCGTTCTGATCGAACGGATGACCCGGATCACCGAGTACAAGTCCAAGCGCTACCTGTCGGGCGTGGACATCATCGACATGGACACAGCCTGCGGCAAGAAAGTCTAGGCATCCTTATCCATTCCGGGTGGGGGCTTTTTGACCGGGGGGTCGAGCTTTTTTTTTAGCGCCAGTACGCCTGTTTTCAGGCTTGCCAAAATTTCTCCGATTTCAGGAATCAACAGGGTGGTGTATTCAAAACAGCTGGAAAAGATGAGCATGGTCGGTAAAAGAGCCAGTAAATATCCCTGTTTGAACGATATTACCAGTTCGTTCCGGTAAAGGCTCCATCCCGCCAGGGCCGCCAGGGGGAGACCGAACACCAGGATTTTAACGATCCTTCCCCTGGGTTCGTATAGATAGGATGTGATATGGAAGAGCCGCAACACCCCGCAGGCTATAAAACATGAGCTGAACGATACCCAGGTGAGGCCAAGGCTCAGGTGAAAAATGTCCTGGGAGAGAAAATCGGAGATCATGGCCGAACGCTCCCCATAATACTGAAGATAGCGCTGGCCGACCGGGGTGAGCTGATAATTGGTCCAGAACATCTTGGCAAGAAACAGAATCGTGAAAATCCCGGCGGCAAGAAATAGGAGCAGGAAAAACGCCTTCAGGGCGACATCCTTCAGGGTTGCTCCATAGCTGTACAAGGGTGTCTTTTTTATCAGCTGCAGTTTTTTGATCCGTGACAACATGGTGATTAATGCCCCTTTATTATAGGGTTCTTTCCCTCGTTGATTTTAAGACTATTGCTTTGGAAAATAACATTTTCATGAAATACCGGAAAGAATAAATCCGGGAGATTCTGGATGACGGGGAAACCGTATCGCGAACAAAGGCTTAGTGCCTTGTTTTTTGAAGTTCTGTTATCAATTGTGGGGTGATTTGGGGATCGGTTTGATTAAATTCGGTTGTTGTTTTGAATTCATACCTTTGGTCAGAACATGAATTCGTCGTCTTTTCTTCTGCTTTTTTCCCTTCGGCAGATCCATCCAACCGTGGTGATGTAGGTGTACCCTTCACTCTCTTTTCTTCTTCTCTGATCTTCTCTTTTTTCACAGGAGTTCACCTCTTTTTTTGGGAAAGTTTTTTCATGATGTTGCATACTTACCTCCTTGTAATGAAAAAAAATGAAAAAAAGGTACCTTGCCGCCATAAATGATACAATTATAGTTAATCATTATTTCGGGTTTGTAAAGGTCAAAATTTCGGTTTCGATAAAAATTCAGACCGGATTAACCGGTCTGAATTTTTAAGAATTTTTCCTTATGAATCTTCCCATTTTTTTAACAGCTCTTTTGCTTTTGCAGCTCCCTCAAAATCGTTGTTCAATTCCAATGCGTGTCTCAGTGCATTTTGCGCCAGTTCCTTTTCACCTTTCCCTTCATAGGCAAGGCCCAGGTGAAAATGAATGACGGGATTTTCAGGGAGCTGCTCGATGCTGTCGAGGAATTCACTGATGGCATTCCCATAAAGCCCTTTTTTGTAATATACAAGTCCCAAGGTGTCCATTATTCCGGGATCGTTGGGCAGCTTGCTTTTCGCGATCCTGGCGTATTTCAGGGCTTCATCAAATTGATCCGTCCGCTCAGCCAGGTGATAGGCAAGGTTGTTTGCGGCCGGGGCAAACTCAGGATTGATTGCCAGGGCTTTTCTGTAATGATCGGCAGCTTTGTCGTATTGTTTCCTGCTGTCAAAAATGGTTCCCAGCATAATGTGGGGAATCTCCATTCCCGGCTGCTTTTCAATCAGGGCGTTGCAAATATCAATGGCTTTATCCTGATCATTTTCAGCCAGGTAGATCCGGGCAATGGAAAGGTAGGGCGGGTAAAAATCGGGGTAGGTCTCAATGGCCTTGTTGTAAGACGCCTTGGCTTTGCCCCTCTTCTTCTCAGACATGAACACGCCTGCTTGAAGGTTGTGGATGGCGCATTCAAGTTTTGGTTCGCCTTTGGTTCTTTCAAGTTGTTTTTCGCAAAGGGCGTGGGCGCTGGCGTATTTTTTCTGGGCAACATGGTTTCTGACAAGAAGGGTAAAAACGTCCATGAGCAGGGGATTGATATCAAGGGCTTTGTTGAGAAACGTTTCTGCTTGATCGTATTTCTTTTGGTATGCTTTTAAAAGCCCCATTCGATAGTAGCCCACCGGATTTTTCGGATCAATATCGATCAATGCCCGAAAGCCTTTTTTCGCCTGCTCCGGGTTATCGGTACCCATGTGGGAGTTGGCGCTGACAAGGATGGCCCTGTAGTCGGAGGGATTGAGCTTTAAAACCGCTTCCGCCTGACGCTGTGCCTCCTCATAGGAACGTTCCTGGTAGTGAATGTCGGCAAGGAGAAGACGGGCATTGGTATAGTTGGGATTGAGTTCCACAGCTTTTATCGCCGACAATTTTGCCTGTTCGGTAAGGTCGAGCCTTCTCTGGCAAAACGCCATGAAATAGTGGGTCCGTGGTGCCTTGGGTTCCTCTTTCTTAAGAGTGGTAAGAATTTCAAGGGCCTGTTCAAATTCATTCTTATAAACGAGAAGTTCGCTTTTCAGCATGCGTGCCGGTCCAAACTTCGGCCTTGCCTCCAGCAGTTCTGCAACAAGCGCTTCCGCGGCCTCGATTTTTCTGTTTTTGAATTGAAATCTTGCCATGGCCGTTTTGACAGAGAGGTTTTCCGGGGCAATTGCCAGGGCCTTTTGGTACATCCCGAGGGCTTCATCCTCTTTTCCGGTGATATCATAAAAATTAGCTGCGGTGATATAGGGCTTCACCGAGTTCCGGGCAAGTTCAATGGCCTTGAGATAAGCCTCCTCAGCCGCTTTTTCATTTCTCATCCTGAAGAAAAAATTGGCAAGAACAATTTGTAAGTCGGAATTGTCCGGATTTTCCAGGGTCGCTGTGAGCAGTTGGGTCTCGGCCTCTTTAAACCGTTTTTTACCGATGTAATAGCTGACAAGGGCAAGTCGTGGTTGAACAGCGTTGCTGGCGGACTCTATGGCCTTTAACAGGAGGGCCTCGGCCTCGTCGAATTTTTTGTGAAAGTTTTTTACCCTGGCGAGACCGTGGAGGGCCTTTACATTGCCGGGTTCAAGGGACAGGATTTTTTCAAACAGGGGTTCCGATCGGTCAATCTCTTTCTTCTGGACGAACATTTGCGCCTTCAAAAAAAGAGCTTCGAGATTTTCAGGATCCTTTTCAAGAATGGCGTCAATTCTTTGTTTTGCCTTGTCAGGTTTTTTGGCTAGAAGAAAAAAACCTGCGAGTTTTATCAATGCCTCCGTGTTCCCAGGATCCAGTTGTTCCACCTTTAAATAAGCCTTGAAGGCATCCCTTGGGGCGCCGAGTTTCATCATCGTTTCACTGAGACGCGACCACGCATCCAGGTTTTCAGGATCGATCTGCAGGATGTTCCTGTATTCTATTTCAGCTTCTTTAAACTGTTCTGCCGTAAAATACTCATCGCCTTTATCACGATGCGATATTATTTTTTCGTCGTCTGTTTTGCAGCCTTGGAAAATCGTTAGGGCTACAAGGATAAAGAAGAGAGCTTTTAGTTTGGAATGCATGTATCCTCCGCCTGACTCGATGTTTGAAACGCAATGTCTTCCTGTCTGATTGAATATAACTTGTATACTCTATTATTATGTGCTACACAATTTTGTCAAATAAAAAATAATTATAAATTGAGAATTGATCGTAGTGAAAAGAAAAATGTTTTTTAAACTATTTTCTCTGCTTGTCCTCCTGTCTCCTACAGCTGCCGCTGCCTGGTTCATACGGCCGGATGTGCCTGATCATCCAACGGTCGTTTCAACGGCTCTATCCTGTGAAACGCCATACAAATTTTCGGTTTATGATGATATTATTTCCAAAACGGACGATACGGCGTTTCTTCATACATACAATCCCTTTTTTGTTCCGGCTGATATGATAGAGCTGGATATACCTTTGAGGGTGCTTTCAAAACAACCCTTGTCAACCATGGAGTTCCTTGACAGGCTGTTGCTTGCAAATCTAAGACTCCGTCTGCTTATCAGGGAGTACGAAGATCTTCAGAAACGTTCCAGGGAAATGTTGAAAAGCGTCGCTGTTCCATACTTTGACACGCCGGGAACCGGGGCAATGATCGTTGACGGAAAGAAAGATATTGATCATCATAAAAATAGTATAGATCATCATAAAAAAAAAATGGAAACCAAAGTGTCAGGCATTCTTCATTACGGTTTTGCCGTCCATTCAAAGGCGACGAAATCTGCTGTTTCCGGCTGGCTGGATTCAAAAAGTGTTTCATTAATTGCCGGTGGCGAGGAGATGTTCAGGCAAAATTGTGTGCCTCCTTTGCTTGAAGCCTCCAAATCAACCCGGGAACCATCAATCCTTCAGGCTACTTTCAATAGCCGGGACGTCAACAACCTCAGCCTTACCCGATCCGATGAAGTCCAGTTGCCCTGGATTCTCAGGGTTGTCAATAATCTTATTCTCTATATGGTTGCCCACAAGATTGAGGTGTTGTTTTACGGCGTTGTCGTGTTCCTTGTTTCGTGTTTTATTTCGCTCCAGGCAAAGGCATGAAGCGAAATAAAATCTTAATTCCACTGATCATCGCCATATTTGTTTGTATTGTCTGGGGTATGACCCATAGGGACTGCAAGAAACCTTCCATGGAAGAGCAGGGAGATATCTTTTATGCCCAAGGGAATTATACCCAGTCCATCATTCTTTGGAAAGGCGCTTTAACTGCTGATACTGATAACATTCAATTAATGAAAAAAATCGCCAATGGTTTTTTGCGCCTGGCAAAGCTCCGGCAGGCTGAGGCTTTTTTTGAAAAAATCCTGTCCATCAATTTCAATGATATCGGCTCGCACATGGAACTTTTTCGCATCTGTCTTCTGAAGAATGATCTTCCAGGTGCTGAAAAACGGTGTACCCTGTTAAAAAAAATGGCTGTTTTCCACCCCGAGCTTGATATCCTCCAGGGGGATTTTTTTGTGCTCACGAACCAGCCTGGAAAAGCAGAGGCCTATTATCGCAAAGCGTTCGATTCAGCCATGGGTTCCGGCCGCATTCTTTTAAAACTCGCCACCTGCCTTGTGGTCCTTGAAAAAAAGACCGAGGCGTATCAGTTATTCGCGTTAGCAGAAAAAATTGAAAACAGGTCCACCTCTTTTCTCCTTCAGATGGCAGATTTCTGTCTTGTTGCAGATGAGGCGGAAAAGGTAGAGGCATACCTGCTTGAGGCGGTCGCCCTCGAACCCGGAGATCTTTGGTTGAAAAATCGTTTGGCACAGTTTTATCTTTCTGCCGGAAAGCCGGAAAAAGCTGAAAACATTTTGAAGGTGCTGGTTGATGCTGATCCGGAAAATGTTCAATTTAACCTGATGCTTGCCGATCTCCATATCTCTTTGAACCGGATTGAGATGGCCGGGAAAATAATATCAGATATGGGGGGATTTATCAGGGAACCGGTCGCAGACTACGAACTGCTCCAGGGGAAATACTGGCTTTACAAGGGGAATCCGGTTTATGCCGCCACCTATTTGAAAACAGCCGTTTCTATAATACCGGGCTCCTCTTTGGCCCACTATCTCCTTGGTATGGCCTATCTTTTGGGCGGGCAGAATCAGCTGGCGGAAAACAGCTTTGAACAGGCGCTTTTCATCGAACCCCGGCAATCCAGGGCAACACTATTGATGGCAGTGGTATCTTATAAAAAAGGAGATCACCGGCTGAGCCTTGAATACCTGAACGGTTTACTTTCAAAAGAACCTGAAAATTACAGGGCTCACATGGTGAAAGGGCTCAACCTTATCGCCGGAGAAGAGTATGAAAAGGCCGTCGGTGCATTGGGTGCCGCATACTCCTTGAATTCCGATTGCGTTTTCCCCCTTTATTTTACCGGAATGGCATGGGAGCTGTCCGGGAAAGCGGGCAAAGCCGGGGAGTTTTATCGGATCGTACTTGACAGGGAGCCGCAACGTGCGGACGTTTTATTCCGATATACCATGTTGTTGATTAAAACCGGCGAAACGGAACGGGCCGAAACTGTTCTGAAAGAGACCCTGGGTGCGTTTCCGGAGAACCCTTTTATCAATTATGTCGCTGCCCGGGTTGCCTTGAGCACAGGGGATTTTGCCGGGGCGGAACAGTATCTAAAGACCACATTGGCCCTGAATTCCGCCCTGGGGTATGCCTATATCAAGCTTGCTGAATTGTATGAGCAGCAGGGGAAGATAGAAAAAGCCTCTGATATTCTTCACCGGTGTATCACCAATATACCTTCATACGGAGAGGGATGGATCGGTCTTGCAGGGCATCTGGTCGGGAACGGCGACCCTGCGGTTGCTTTGGATGTCATGAAGAGAGCCGAGGAAAAACTGCCCCAGGCTCCGGAGATACTGGCTAATCTTGCCTGGCTTTACGTTCAAACCGGTTCCGATCTTGATCTGGCCCTTGATTTCGCCCGGCGGGCCTATTCCAGAAGCCCTAACCATGATGCCATTGCCGATACCCTTGCCTGGGTCTATTATAAAAAAGGGGCGTATGCCCAGGCCGCATGGATCTTATCCGACCTTGAGAAGCGGCTTGCGGACAATAGCGTGGTGGTGTACCATTATGGCATGACACTGTATAAACAGGAAAAATATTCCCAGGCGGCTGAAAAATTGCGAACCGCCGTTGCCGGAACGCTTTCCGAAGATGACCGGGCCATTGCCGGAAACGTGCTTTCCGAACTTGAAAGCATTGCGGATGTGACGTTACCATCGGACAGCGATTTTTGACATGGACGGAATTATCCGGTTCCGTTTGCAAAAAAATATCCTTGAACCCTTGATTGATGGGCCTTTCTGCTATATATGTCATAGTCTAAAAGAAATTTTAATATTGGAGTGTTAATGAAGTATTTCCCATTGAAGACTGTGTTGCTTTGTTTGATGCTGCCTCCTTTACTTTATGCAGTCATGTTAAGTCAGTTTGAAAAATATCTTACTCCGGTTTATCAGCAGAAGATAGAGAATCACATTATCGGTGACTCCGAATCCCTGTTGAACGGAACCGTAAGGCTCAGGGATGCTGTGGGGAATAATATTCACAGCTTTTTGGCAAATGATCCCTTTGTAAAATGGTTCGGTCCTGATTTCGACATCATGGTGTCCACCAGGGCAGGGGAGGTCCTCTATCCGTCCTTTGGGGAAATAGATCCCTATATGGCCGAGGATGAGTGGGATTCCATTAAAGTAGCCCATCAGAATTACTCGATCATGAGCCAGGGGTTCACGGTAAAGGTCATAACAAGATTAAAGCATGGTACGCTTGGAACCAACCTTGTCCTGACATTGTTGGTCATGATCTCTCTTGCCGTTTTTCTGCTGGTTTACAGGAAGGGAAGTGCAAAGGCCTTAAAAGACGACAGGGAAACAGGCCGGCGGATTACCGAACTTGAGGAAGACAGAAAATCCTATGAACAGATATTCAAGGGCCTTGAGAAGGAAAAAAGGAATTTGTTTGAGAATATCAAGTTCTTGAGGCATGCCAATGAGGAGGATAAGAAAAAGGCAAGCATCACCGAGGAGGACATGTTTGAAGAAATCGTCGCCCTGGAACAGAAACTCCAGGAGAACGTAAAGCATCAGCAGGAAAAAGAAAAGGAAATCGATGAGTTAAAGGAAAAGCTCAAGAAGAATGAGCGAAGAAAAGGCAACGGTTCAAAGCGCAAATCCTTTGATTTTTCCGGTAAGCGTTTTGCCGCGGTTTACAAGAACCTGGACATGAACCGGCGGGCGTTGACAGGTTTTCTCGAATTGAGCGATGACATGCAGATAAAGGCGGAAGAGATCATTCACCAGCTTGATGCGGACCCGGCAAAGGTTATTGTCAAGCGAAAGGTGTTTGCGGGCAAAAAAAGCCGGTCTCCCTCCCTTGAGGTTCTTTTTGGATATAACGGCAGGCTCTATTTTCGAAAAACCGATAACAACAGGTGCGAAGTTCTGGTGGTGGGAACAAAGAACAGTCAGACCAAGGATATGGAGTATCTTCATAATTTATAAAGGGGTCAAATGTACCGGGTATTTTACGGATTAAAGTCCAAGCCGTTCCAGATCAACTCCGATCCCGCCTTTTTATGGCTTGGGGAGAAGCATAAGGAGGCCCTTGCAACCCTTCGTTACGGTATCCTGGATAACAAGGGGTTTCTTCTGCTGACCGGGGATGTGGGGACGGGCAAAACAACCCTGATCAATACTTTGAAAGCAAGCCTGGGCAAAGACGTTATCTGCATGTCGGTTCCGGACCCAAGCCTTGAAAAAAATGATTTTTACAATTTTGTTGCCCGGGGATTTGGCTTTGACCAGGGGGTCACCTCAAAAGGCCGCTTCCTTTACGGGTTAAGCCGGTTTTTACACACGGCCCATGCCAACGGCAAAAAAGTGCTTCTCATAATTGATGAGGCACAGCTTCTGACCCAGGAGCTCCTGGAGGAGATCCGCCTCCTGTCCAATGTGGAACTTGCGGAAACAAAGCTGCTGAACATCTTTTTCATCGGCCAGAACGAGTTCAATGAAATCCTCTCCAGGCCCCAGAACCGGGCGGTGAGACAGCGGCTGACCCTGAACTACAATCTTAAACCCCTGACCCTTGCTGAGACCGATGAATACATAAAGTACAGGCTCCATATTGCCGGCACGACCGAGGAGTTGTTTACTGAGGAGGCTGTCCGGGAAATCTTCAACGGTTCCCAGGGCTTCCCAAGGCGAATCAATGTCCTGTGCGACCATGGGCTTCTCACGGGATATGTCCGGGATGAACGGCAGATCCATGCCGACATCATCAGGGAGTGTATTCGTGAACTCGATATCCCTGTAAAGTCGAGGCAACCTGATCCCGTCCCTGCCGGACCCGCTGTTGAATCCCCCCGGGCTCTTTCCGTTTCTCCGGCGACTCCGCCTCGTCAGGCTTCTCCGGCTTCTTTGCCCCGGCCTTCGGTAAAAACGCCGGAGGCGGCACCCCGGAAAGGACTGCCGGCCTATGGGGTCTTAATAATTATTGCCTTGATGGTTTTTGCCGGGTTTCTCCTGGTCCCCCATCATGTTCGAACGTTATTTGCAACGGCCGACCACTATATCAGCGGCGTCAGGGCCGGGCTGTCACAGTCCCTGTCCGGCTCCGTGTCTTCTCCGCCCATCCCCGGCGGCCAGGCCGGGGAAGCAAGCCCCCTGCCTGCGGACGATGTTCCAATCCTCCAGGATTTTTCATCCGAACCCGTTCAGGATACCGGAGAGACCACGGAGACCACGGAGACCACAAAAACAGTGGTAGAGTCCTTTCCCATCAATGATCTCCCTGAACCCGCCGTTTCCGGGCAAGAGCAGGCCCCAAAGGAGACGGTTCTTCCCCCGGACGCAGCCCCGCCCATATCCGGCGGCCTGCCGCCGGAGGAGCCGACCGTGGAAGCTCAGGTTGAGGTCGTTCCTCCGCTGTTGGAAAAAAAGGTGATCGTGCGCTTCCGGTACAACAGCAACGACTTTTCGGAACAGGGCCTGGAAGCGTTGACCGGGTTTGCGGACGCCCTTGTTTTTTATCCGGAAGCAAGGGTTGCGGTTACAGGGTATACCGATGCCTACGGCAATGAAGCTTACAATAAAAAATTATCTGAATTCCGGGCAAACATTGTCAAGAGCTTCCTGCTTGGCAAGGGCGCCCTGCCGGAACAGATGGAGACCTCGGGGCGCGGAAGCGAAAATCCCATGGAGAGCAATGACTCCGTCTGGGGCAGAAAGATGAACCGCAGGGTTGAGATAGAGTGTAAATAAAAATTGAGATCCCATCCCGTATTTGCTATATCCAAAATGAATTTGAAAATACATCACTTCCTGCGTCATCTAACTTTGGTTTTGGGACGGATAAAAAAATGAAGAATTTGCTTGTAACCGGGGGCTGCGGCTTTATCGGTTCTAATTTTATAAGATACCTGCTCGAGGATACATCCTTTTCAGGCAGAATCATTAATGTTGACAACCTTACCTATGCGGGTAACCTCGAAAGTCTCGAGGATATCCGGGACAACCATCCGGAACGCTATTTTTTTGAAAAGGCGGATATCTGTGATTCGGCTGCGATCAAGGGCATCTTTGAGCGCTACGGTATCGACTCTGTTTGCCATTTTGCGGCAGAGTCCCATGTGGACCGGTCCATAACCTCCCCCGAGGTGTTCATGGACACCAATGTCAAGGGAACATTCACGCTTCTGGAGGCTGCACGAAACCAGGAAGGTTTTTTGCTGTTTCACCATGTGAGTACGGACGAGGTTTATGGCAGCCTTGGTAAGACCGGGTTATTTACGGAGACCACCCCCTATGCCCCCTCGAGTCCCTATTCAGCCTCCAAGGCCGCATCCGACCATCTTGTCAGGGCTTATTTTCACACCTATGGCCTTGACATGACCCTTTCCAACTGTTCCAACAACTACGGTCCGTTCCAGTTTCCGGAAAAGCTCATCCCCTTGATGATCCTGAACGCCCTCGAGGGTAAGCCGCTTCCCATCTACGGGGACGGAACCAATGTGCGGGACTGGCTCTATGTCAGGGACCACTGCAGTGCCATCTGGATGATCATGGAAAACGGCCGCCGAGGGGAAACCTACAACATCGGAGGGGAGTGCGAGCTTCAGAACCGGGAGATTGTTGAGCGCATATGCGACATGGTCGACAAATCCGGCCGGGCTTCCCACTCCCTTGCCTCGTCCCGGGAGCTGATACGCTTTGTCAAGGACAGGCCCGGTCACGACTTCAGGTACGCCATTGACTGTTCCAAGCTTAAGAACGAACTTGGCTGGAAGCCGGAGGAGTCCTTTGAGACGGGGATAGGGAAGAGTGTTGCCTGGTATCTCGATAACCTTGACTGGGTGGAACATATTCAATCGGGTGAATATCTGGAATGGATTGAAACCCACTACAGGGGACAGGAAAAATAATGAAGGGAATTATTCTGGCCGGCGGTTCGGGCACACGCCTCTATCCGCTTACAAAGGCCGTCAGCAAGCAGCTTGTTCCAGTGTATGACAAGCCCATGATCTATTATCCTCTTTCGGTCCTCATGCTTGCCGGCATACGGGAGATCATGATTATCTCCACACCCGGTGATCTTCCCAGGTTCCGGGAGCTGTTCGGGGACGGTTCGACCCTGGGAATGGATTTTTCCTATGCGGAGCAGCCTGATCCCGGCGGCATTGCCCAGGCTTTCATCATTGCAAAGGAGTTTATCGGACAGGAAAGTGTCACCCTCATCCTGGGGGACAACATCTTCTACGGCGGCAACCTGCAGGCCATGTTAAAAAGAGCGGTCTCCCTGGAAGAGGGGGGGCTTATCTTCGGTTATCCGGTCAGGGACCCCGAGCGCTACGGCGTCGTGGCCTTTGACGAGACGGGTAAGGTCACGGGCATCGAGGAGAAGCCGGACAAGCCCAAATCCAAGTTTGCCGTTCCCGGGCTCTATGTTTATGATAAACAGGTGGTCGAAATCGCGGAAAGCCTTACACCCTCTCCCAGGGGAGAGCTTGAGATCACGGATGTCAATCTTGAATATCTCAGACAGGGCCGGCTCAGGGTCGAGCTGCTGGGCCGGGGGTATGCCTGGCTCGATACCGGCACCCATGAAGCCCTTCAACAGGCCTCGGGCTATGTCCAGGCAGTCCAGGAGCGCCAGGGCCTGAAGATCGCCTGTATCGAGGAGATCGCCTTCAGGCTCGGATATATAACCGGGGATCAGCTAAAAGACATTGCTTCGGAAATGCTTAAAAACGATTATGGCCGGTACCTCATGGAAATTGCCGGAAAAAAAGGAGGAATTTTCTAATGGGAACCCGCTTTATGGAAACCGGCATCGAGGGGGTCATCCTCATAGAACCCGATGTGTTCAATGATTCAAGGGGGTTTTTCCTGGAGACCTATCAGTATGAACGGTATGCCGAAAACGGCGTATCACCGGTTTTTGTCCAGGACAATCATTCACGATCCGAAAAGGGGGTCGTCCGGGGGCTCCATTATCAGCTCGGACATCCCCAGGCAAAGCTTGTCTATGCCGTCCGGGGCGCCATATTTGATGTGGCCGTGGATATCCGGCGGGACTCGAAAACATTCGGCCGGTGGACCGGGCACATTCTCTCCGAGGAGAACCGTCGCCAGCTTTATATCCCGGAAGGGTTCGCCCATGGGTTTTCCGTGTTGAGCGATACCGTGGATGTGACCTACAAATGCTCCGGCTACTACACCCCCGGGGATGAGTACGGGATTCTTTTCAGCGATCCCGGCCTGAACATCGACTGGCAGGTTGAGACCCCAATCACCTCTGACAAGGATAAGCTCTATCCCCTGCTGAACCAGGCGGAGCCTGACCTGTTGCCAACCCTGTAAATTCAGGTCCATGCAAATAAAGTTTAAAAAACAAAAAATATAACAGGCAAATATATGAGAGAAGACAATGTAACAGGAGAAATCAAAGAAAAACTTCTTAAACTTCAAAAGAAAAGAAGATTGGCTTTTTTTGTGATGATATGTTTTTTCCCAATAGGGGTATTTATTGCAAAAACTCTTGAGTCTTCCCCTTTCGCAGGCATATTAATTTTTGTTTATTTCATCTTCACAGGCTTTTTATTGACGAAAGTTGCATTTCACAAATGCCCTCGTTGTCATAAGTTCTTCTTTTTTAGCTCATCCTGGGCAAATGGGTTTACAAACAAATGTTTGAACTGCGGTATTAACTTTAGAGGAGAAGAGTTGTAAAAAAAAAGGTGCAAAATCTTGGTTATTGCATTAGGCAGAGCCTATGTGGGCAGCGACTTCAATGGCATCCCGGAGATGGTGACAGAGGCCATAACAACCAATGAGAGGGTCACCACCCGAACCCATGATGTGACAAGCGCAAGACAGATCATCACATCAGCGGAGGACCGGGTGATCACCAGCACCTATGATCCGGCAACCTATGAATTTGACCCTGATGACCGGCTCTCAAAAGTAACCGAGGGCAGTGACATAACAGACTATGTGTACTCATCCACAGGAGAACTGGTCAGCGTAACCCTGCCGGACGGCACCCGAATAGACTATGTCCACGATCCCCTCGGTAGACGCATCGCCAAAAAGATCAACGGCACCATTGTTGAAAAACACCTCTGGTCCGGCCAGACCACTCTGCGTTGCCCTTAGTAGATAGATCTGGAGACTAATATAAATGGAATGTTTATTTATAGTTCAGCATGCTCACAAATTTGATGATGGCACTGAAGATGTTAAACTCATCGGGGTTTATCGAAGTAGAGAAAATGCCGAAAAGGCTATCAGCCGCTTGAGCAATCAACCTGGATTTAGAGATGCGCAAGATGGCTTTTTCATAGATAAATATGAATTGGATAAAGATCAGTGGACAGAGGGGTATGTTACGACATGATTTTTACACTCAATGGAAAAACGTGAGGGGCGGATCTTAATTAATTAGATGTTTTAGCCACCTGGACAACCCCCCTGAACGGCATCACCCAATATGCCTATAATGAAGAACGGCTGCTCACCTCCATCACCCTGCCGTCGGGCAAGGTGATTCATAATACATATGTCAACGGTCAGTTGACAGAAACCGCAACAGATGAATGGACAAACTTTTATACCTATACCTGCGGCAACCTGCCTGCATCCATAACCAGGGGACCGGAAGAGATCGGCTATGAATACGACGGAACCCTTGTCACGTCATCTTTCCTGACAGGCACCCTGGATCAGGCGCTTGAATTTGTTTATAACGATGATTTCAAACTGACCGCCTTTACCTATGCCGGAGCCACGGAAGTCCTGGAGTACGACAATGACGGCATGGTCACAGGAACCGGCAGGTTCTCCATTGCAAGAAATTCTGACAACGGACTGCCCGAACAGGTATCGGACAGCACATTTACCCTTGACAGGTCCTTTAACGGGTACGGTGAAGTTGAAAATGTCACAACCCGGATATCCGAATCCACACGCCTTGGCTATACCCTGACTCGGGACCATAACGGCCGGATCAGCACAAGGGATATCTCAGTATCCGGCACAAACCATACATACGACTACACCTACGATGATTTTGGAAGGCTTCTGACCGTCACGGAAGACGGCATCCCCACGGAAGAGTACCGGTACGACAACAATGGGAACCGTATCCATGAGACCAATACACATCTCGGGATCACCGGCCGGACCCTGACCTATTCCATTTGTTGGCAATTTTTGATGGCAATGACAACCTCCTCCAGCGGTTTGAGTATGGAGACGACCGGGTGCCCCATGCCATGCAGTCAAACGGTACGACCTATTACCTGGCCTGCGATCAGGTGGGCACCCTGAGACTGGTAACGGATACAGCCGGTGCCGTAATTTTGGTGCTGCCGGGGTTGGTGCGGCGATTGGGGGAGTCGTTGGAGCTGTTAACGCCTTATTTAATAATGGTAATGTGTTGCAAGGTGCGATGTATGGAGCCGGTGTTGGAGCTCTTGCAGGCTTATCGTTTGGTAGCTCACTTATAGCAAACTCGGCAATAGGTGCAGTCATTGGTGTTGGAACTGATTATTTAATACAGCGTCGTTCAAACCCATGTCAAAACATTGATATAACCTCCCTTGTAATTAGTGGTATCTCAGGAGCAGTGGGAGGTGGTACAGGTGCAGCTGCTCTCAAAGGTGGAGCGTCAGCAATTAATTCGGCACTGGTGGGTGGTACCTTATCAGGTGGAGTTTCAATGAGATTAAACTATATAAATAGCCCTGGCCCCAAAATGGTACGTTATAATCCATGATAATAATATAGAGAAAGATTAATTATGAACCAGATTTCAACAAGTTCAGTACCGTATCTTGTATTTGCATATGCTATAATCATTGGAATATTGATAGGCTTCTATTTTATCCTTTTAAGTAAAATTGAGGAATATGTGGGATTAAAAAAAACAAAAAATATATGGTTCAAAATAAGAGAGGGGCTATTCAGAGTTATACTCGCAATAGCGTCTATCTATATTGTTTTAATTTTACCAATTGAGCTACTACGGCACTTTATTATTAATCCCGATTATGTAAAGGAACTTTATGATTTATATTTCTATAGTGTAGTTTGCAGCAGTATCGTTTCGACCTTATTTTTGATAAAACTTGGTAAAATACGAATTAAAAGAAAGCCATAGGTGTTGTGAATCCGCAAATCCGGGGACTCCATACTTCTCGTTAAAAACATCTGTCAAAAGTAAGTAAGGTGTTCCCGGAATTTAAAGTGACAAGGGAAATCTTCGTCTATGTAAATGATTTTTCGGTATTATGCCCACCAGCGTTGCCGTGGATGATTTCGGTAATGTTTATTTCACGGAAGGGACTTCCTGCGTAGGCGGCAGTGTGGAGCCTGGAGCAGGAAAATGCATTGGCGGCCAGGTTGTGGAAGGAAGCTATCCTGGTGGCGGGAGAACAATTGGCGGTTATTTCTGAGCTGTGCCAAACATTTTACACGGTTGATGAAAATTTTGTGAACATATTTCTTGACAATAGATGTGGTGCGTGAATATACTTCTCTAAAATCAATACAGGTCAGAACAAAATTCTGTATAAACAAGGAGAAGAAGAATGAATGAGTCCACACGCACAACTCTGATCGATGCGGCAGCGGAGCACGGAACCCCTCTTTATCTTTACGACCTGAACCGGGTCGCGGATAATTACCGCAGGCTTTTTCAACTGATCCAATGGCCTTCCCTCGGGATCTTCTACGCCATGAAGGCCAATTACAACTTTCACCTTCTTCAGGCCCTGAACCGTGAAGGAGCCGGCATAGATGCGGTGAGTCCCGCTGAAATCCAAATGGCCCTCAAGGCCGGTTTTCCTGTGGAGAGTATTATCTATACGGCCAACAACATGACCGAATCTGAAATGAGGGAGGTCCATGAAACAGGGGTGCTCATGAACATAGACACCCTGTCCACCCTTGAAAAATATGGAAGACTGTTTCCCGGCTCCAATGTCTGCGTCCGGTTCAATCCGGATGTAAAAGATGGGGAAAACGAAAAAATCATGACCGGCGGAAACCTGACAAAGTTCGGTATCCTCCTGGATGATGCCGACAAGGTGGGGGAGATCGCATCCCGATACGGCCTTAAAGTCCGGGGACTGCATGAACATACCGGTTCCGGGCTTCAGATGAGCGAATCGGTTTTTAAAAGCATGGAAAATATCATGGCCGTGGCAACGCCCGAGCGGTTTCCCGATCTTGAATTCCTTGATTTCGGGGGAGGGTTCAAGGTCACTGTGCGGCCGGACGAGGAGCCGTTTGATTATGAGTCCATGGGGGTGAGAATCACGGAGATGTTCTCCCGGTTCTGCAAGGGGTACGGAAGGGACCTTGCCCTTTACTTTGAGCCGGGTAAGTACCTTGTCTCCGACGCGGGGTACTTTGTCATGGAGGTCAACACCGTAAAAAACAACAGGGACAGGGTCATTTGCGGCACCGACTCGGGGTTTCCGCAACTGATCAGGCCCACACTCTACAACGCCTATCACCATGTGGAAAACCTGACCAACCCGGAAGGGGAGACGATGGTATGCGATATCTGCGGCAACATCTGTGAAACCGGGGACCTGTTCGCCGAACAGAGGGAGGTGAGCCGTATCCGTGAAGGGGATTTGCTTCTTGTGCGGAATGCAGGGGCCTACTGCTATTCCATGGGAGGGATCTACAACATGAGACCCATGCCTGCCGAGGTGGTTCTCCAGGACGAAAGCGTGCTTCCGTCAAGAAAACGAATGTCCGCCGGGGGGCTTGTGGAGCAGATCCTCCTTGAAACCGAAAGGGTTTGATTCAGCCCTGGCGAGGGGCCCCGGGGGTAACGGTGAGCAATCGGAAATATTCTTCAAGAATTCGTACTGTTTCGTATATATCCGCTTCAAGCCATTTAAAGACTTTCCGGGGATTTTTTTCACGTACGCCGTTCAGCATGCCTTCATGAAAATCAATATCGATCTGGTTGCTGAGGATTTCAGTCTGGTCTATCATTACATATAAATAAGGGGTAAAACGATCCCACAGCATGCTGATGATATCCATGAGCACCTGATTGTCGGCATGCTGATATAAAGCAAAATGAAATTCCCTGTTGACGTGAAAAATCAAACTGTTGGGTTTGTCTTTTTCCCACTCTTCAATATATTTTTGATGGATATGCTCAAGCTGCCCGATCAGTTTCGTATCCCTTCGGTTTGTCGCATTGTATACCGCGGCTTTCTCATTGATGAGTCTGAGTTCAACCAGTTTTCGCATGGTATCCACGGATAACTGGGAAACAAAAAGGCCCCTGTTTTTCAGCGTATAAATAAGGCCTTTGGTTTCAAGCCTTTTTAAGGCTTCCCGCACTGGAATCCGGCTGACATTCATTTTTTTTGCAATTCTGTCGGTAACAATTTTCTCACCCGGTTTCATTTTGGTGGAAATTATTGCCTGAAGGAGCTGGGAGTATACTTCCTCCTGAACGGAGCAGTATGAAATTTCATGGAGGCCATTGTCATCCACGTCTTTATGCGGTTCGGGCTTATTGTCTTTAAAATAAAGTTCCCATGTTTTATGGAGGGATAATACGCCGTTGAGTTCAGTGAAACCGGCTTTTTCAAACCAGCCTTTAACCAGCCTGGAAACACTCTGAATCATTAAAGGCTTATCGCCTTTTCTTGATTTGAAAATATATTCATTCTCCCCAGGCTGTTCCTTTTTAAGATAATTCCGGAAAGATTCATAGATATCCCCGGTCAGCCTGATTCTGTGATGTTTTTCCGTTTCCGGGACGGGTATCTCCAATAATTCGCCGGGGGTAACATTCTTCAATGAATTTACCTGAAGCTGAAGCAGGTGTTTTACCGGGATGCCTGTCTGGGTGATGAGGTCAAACAACAGGAGGTCCCGGGAATTGTTCTGAATCAGGAAGCGCATGGAATGAATGTCTTCCCTGGTTTTTATCGCCTGGATTTCTTTTTCGGTCATATTGTTCCCAATGTTAACTTATTGAATATTAAATGTTAACACACCCTGGTGAATGTTAACATTAGAACCGATAATTAACATAACATATATGATCCATAATGTCCATACAGCTGGCGGCAGGATAGCTATTTGAAAAGTGAAATCGCCTGATAATAAAGGCTTCTGGGTGGTCACAGTGGTTCGGTAAATTGAATTTGCAGTTTTGTTTTGACAAAATTATTGGTATGCAATATACAGTTGTTAACATTGACAGGCCGATATTCATCATGGGGTAATCGGAACAAAACTTAATCGTCATAGAAAAGGAAGGGATTATGAAAAAAATACGTTTCATACTAACGTTATTGTTTGCATGTTTATGCTTTTTACCCGGCAGCTCAAACGCTGCCAAAAGCGGTGGGCAATTTAACTTTATAGCACCTTACGGCGGCGACCTCTCCTCCCTGGACCCGCACAAGACAAACAGGACCCAGGATTATATCGTTATCATGAATATCCACAGGTCCCTTTACAAATGGTCTGCGGAAGAGGGCAAGCCGGTGCTTGCCCTGGCCGATTCGGTCAAGGTCTCCCCGGACAGGCTTACATATACCTATGAATTGAAAAAAAATGTGAAATTCCATAACGGAAGAACAATGACGGCCGATGACATCATCTGGTCCTACGAAAGAATCCTGACCCCGGAAACCATGTCTTCCGGAGTCCGAAACGTCCGGATCATCAAGGGCGCAGAAGATTTTGAAAGCGGAAAGGCCGCAACGGTCCAGGGGCTTAAAAAACTGGATGACCATATTCTTCAAATCACGTTGAAAAATCCTGTTAACCCCGGCTTCTCCTTCTATCCTCCTGAAATAGCCGTTCTGCCCAAAGAGGAAGTTGAAACGCGCGGAGACGGTTTCGGCGTCAATCCGGTGGGATGCGGCCCGTTTGAATTCGTCAAATGGGTCAAGGGGTCGGAAGTCGTGCTTGAGAAGTTCGACGGTTATTATGAAGCCGGAAAACCCTACCTTGATAAAGTCGTTTATAAAATAATGCCGGAAGCGGCCTCGAGGGACATTGCCTTTAAAGTCAAGGAACTGGATGCGACAACCGTTGGTTCGGTCAATTATCCTGAATATAAAGGAACGCCCGCCATTGCCAAAAACATGATGGAAGTGGCTGAGCTCTGGACAAGGGTGGTTTGCTTCAATCTGGATTACGGCCCGTTTAAAAACAAGAAAGTCAGACAGGCAATCAACCATGCGATCAACACAAAATTGATCAACAAGAAACTTTTAAAGGGAAAAGCGGTTGACCCTGTCGGGTACCTGCCGCCGTCATCACCTGCTTTCGGCGCGGATTCAAAGGGGTATGACTATAATCCTGAAAAAGCAAAGCAGCTGTTGAAAGAAGCCGGTTATTCCGACGGGTTCACCTTTGAATGCCTTGGAACGGATAACGGAACATGGGGCGTCAAAGCCGTTGAAGCCCTTATTCCAATGCTTAAAAAAGTCGGCATAAAGATAGTCCCCGTCCGAATGGAAGGGGCGGCAATGTCGGCAAGGGCGAAATCAGGCGATTTCCAGGCCCTGATCTGGTCCCTTGATTCAGGTCCCGATCCTTTGACCGCCCTGAGCCGCTGGGAATCCGTAAGCGAAAGAACCGGCGGAAATTATATGGGATACAAGAGCGATGTTTTTGACAATTATCTGGATCTTGCCAGGGCGGAAATAGATGAAAGTAAAAAAATGGATTATCTCAAAAAGGCCGACCAGACCTTTATTGAAGATGCGCCGGTATGGTTTTACAACTACAATAAAGCCGTAATGGCCTATCAGCCATGGGTCCATGGCCTGCAACCGGTGGCGGTTGAATTGATGTACCAGGATCTGACAAGCGTATGGGTTGATGAAAAATCGCCTAGGAAATAAGTTCGTATAAAATCCAAACGTTCCGCCCGGGCATGGATCATATCCGGGCGGAACAAAAACGTTGAACAGCAGGTTTATCATGACTTTATATGTGGTTAAACGGTTCCTTCAGTTTATCCCCACAATATTCTTTATCTCTCTGATGATGTTCGTAATATTGAATGTCCTGCCCGGTGATGCAACAACAATGTCAGGCGGAATGAAACGTCAGCTTGACGCACAAACAGCGGAGAATATGAGAAAGCAGCTGGGGCTGGATAAACCGCTGCACATCAGGTACCTTCATTATGTCAAAGGCCTTGCAAAAGGCGATCTGGGAAAATCCTACCTTCGGAGCGAAAGTGTTAACGATCTCATTGCCCAGAGGCTCAAACCGACAATGGAGGTCTGCCTGGCGGCACTTGCCATTGCCGTAGGGCTTGGAATTCCCCTGGGGTTTTTGTCCGCATTAAAGCAGGGATCATGGATTGACACCCTCTCCATGGTGGGAGCGGTCTCCGGTGTTTCCGTTCCTCAATTCTGGCTCGGCCTGATTATGATGTATGTTTTTTCCCTGCTCCTCGGATGGCTGCCGCCCCAGGGGTACGGAGACGGCGGTTTCATGCATTTGATCATGCCGGCGTTCACCCTTGGGGTCGGATACATGGCCCTTATTGCAAGGACGACCCGGGCGGCTGTTATCGAAGTTCTCAGCGAAGATTATATTCGTACCGCCAGGTCAAAGGGCATTTCAGAGTGGCTGGTGAACAGAAGGCATGTTTTCGGCAATACCATGATTTTGATTTTAACTACCGTGGGCCTTCAGTTTGGTTCCCTGGTCGGGCAGACGGTGATTATTGAAAAACTTTTTTCATGGCCCGGCATCGGTTCTTTGCTTATCGATTCCATTTTTCAAAGGGATATTCCCGTCACCCAGGGATGTGTTCTCGTGATTATCGGTGTTTTTCTCATTGTAAATCTTGTTATCGATTTAATGTACGTAATTATTGATCCACGGATTCAGTATAAATAATGAATAAAACCATTTTAAAAATAAAAAATCAGCCCAACCTGGTCATCGGAGGGCTCATTACCGCCGTTGTAATTTTCATGGCACTGGCGGCCCCGGTGTTATCCCCCTATCATCCGGTGGATGATGCGGATCTCATGGTGTCCGAGGAACCTCCCGGAGCCGAACATCTGATGGGCACGGACGAGCAGGGCAGGGACATTCTTTCAAGGGTGATTTACGGTTCAAGAATTTCCTTAAGCATCGGAATCGTCACCCAGGTCATGAACACGATCATCGGCATCATCCTCGGGCTTTCCGCCGGTTATTTCGGGAAATGGTGGGATGACCTTGTGATGGGGCTTACCAATATAATGCTCTCGATTCCTTCGATGATATTCGCCCTTGCAATCATGGCGCTCATCGGTCCGGGACTCATCAATGTCTTTTTTGCCCTCGGGATTACAAACTGGTCCTATACCTGCCGGATAACCCGCTCCCAGGTTCTCTTTACCCGTTCCCTTGATTATGTGAAAGCTGCAAAAGCCCTGGGGTACGGCGATATCAGAATCATGTTCACCCAGATACTGCCGAACATCCTGGGTCCGATTCTCGTTATCGGCACCCTGGGGGTTGCTTCGGCCATACTTCTGGAAGCGTCCCTGTCCTTTCTCGGATTGGGCACACAGCCGCCGACGCCAAGCTGGGGTGGAATGCTGGCAACGGCAAGGGCGCAGATGTTTACAGCGCCATGGATATCCATATTTCCGGGCCTTGCCATTTTTGTAACCGTACTTGGATTGAATCTTTTCGGAGACGGTCTCAGGGATATTCTTGATCCCCACTCCGTTGGAAAAATAAAATAAAGGGATTAGTTTTGGATTTAATTATTTTATCAGCCGATATTTACACTGGTGATACTGAAAACCCCCATGCCGAGGCAATCGGAATCAAAGACGGGAAAATAGCCGTTCTTGGCGGCAACACGGATGTGATGGCCCATGCAGCACCGGAAACAGAAATCATGGAGCTTCCGGGCAAGCTTGTAACCCCGGGACTGGTGGATTCCCATCTTCATTTTGTCAGCCTGGGAATTCATTTGCAGAGGGTCGACCTGAAGGGCGCGGATTCCCTTGAAGCCTGCAAGACTCAAATCAGGGAGGCTGCTGCAAAGACCCCAAAAGGAAAATGGATAGTAGCAAGGGGCTGGAACAATTTTAAATGGCGGAATCAGGCGACTCCCCAAAAGGCCGATCTTGATGAAATCGCCCCTGACCATCCGGTCATGATGACCCGTGTCTGCGGCCACAGCGCCGTATTAAACTCCAGGGCCCTTGAAATCTGCGGGATTACGAAAGATACGGTTGCCCCTTCAGGCGGAAAGATCGGCCGTCTTTCAACGGGGGAACCGGACGGGGTTATCTATGAAACCCTTGACATGGTTTTTGACAAAATTCCGCCGTTAACCGGGGAAGAGATGAAAACCGCCGTCCTTGCGGCCCAGGCCGAAGTATTGAAATACGGAATTACAGGCGTTCATTCCATGGAGGGAATTTCCGAGTGGCGGGCGGTGCATGATCTTCATGGGGAGAACCTTCTGAAAATCAGGATTTACAGTCTTTTTCCCGGGGAAGAGCTTCAGAAAGCCGTTGATCTCAAGATTCCGGAGACAACCCGGTGCGACAAGCTTGGGTACGGCCATTGTAAACTGTTTGCCGACGGTTCCCTTGGCTCTTCAACGGCATTGACCCATGAAGCGTATGCAAGCGATCCCAAGCAATTCGGTATTGCGTTCCTGACCCGGGATGAGCTTGTGGAAAAGATTACAAACGCCTATGACCTGGGTTTCAATGTCGCTGTCCATGCCATTGGCGACAAGGCTGTGGGTAACGTGGTTCATGCCATCGCCATGGCCAGGCAAAAAACAAAAAACCTGGAGGCGTTGACCAAATCCGATCGCATAGAACATGTGCAGCTGTTTAAGACCGATGACTTGAAAAAAATGAAAGAGCTTGGAATCCTTGCTTCGGTTCAGCCTGTTTTTCTGTCAACGGACTGGGAGCTGGCGGAAAGGCAATGGGGCTTTGAAAGGTGCGAAAACGCATATGCCTGGAAGACCATTCAGGATATGGAAATACCTCTCCAGTTCGGTTCGGATTCTCCGGTTGAATCGCCGGATCCCATGCTTGGAATACATGCCGCCTATACAAGACAGACACCTTCGGCAGAACCGGAAAACGGGTGGTTCCCGGATCAGAAACTGACCCTTGAAGAGATCCTTCGGGGATTTACACTCCAGCCCGCCATTACTTCAGGAACCGGGGATGTGTCGGGGACTTTAAGTGTCGGGAAATTCGCGGATATGACGGTTTTCAGTAAAAACCTGTTTAAAACGCCGCCCAGTGAATGGATTGGCGATAATGTCGATATGACGATCGTTTCCGGCGAAGTCGTATTTCAAAAATAATCCTGTGGCGGAGTCTTGAGTTTTGAATATCCTTGAAATAAAAAATCTAAAAACCCAGTTTCATGTTCTTGACGGTGTTGCACATGCTGTCAACAACGTTTCGCTTTCCATGAAAAAGGGAGAAGTCCTGGGGGTGGTCGGAGAATCGGGATCTGGAAAAAGCGTTACCGCGCTTTCGCTTATGGGGCTTGTGAGACCCCCCGGAAAAATCGTATCCGGGGAAATCCTGTTTGACGGAACCGACCTTAGAACCCTTTCTGAAAAACAGATGCGGGAAATAAGGGGGGACAGGATTTCCATGATTTTCCAGGAGCCAATGACCTCCCTCAATCCATTATTGAAAATCAGGGATCAGATTTCCGAAATGGTTATGAGGCATAACAACATATCCAAAAAGGACAGTTATGATTATTGCGTTGAGATGCTCTCAAAAGTGCAGATCCCATACCCTGAAAAACGCGCAAAAGAATATCCCCACCAGCTTTCGGGCGGTATGCGCCAGCGGGTGATGATTGCAATGGCCCTTTCCTGCAACCCTGAAATACTCATTGCGGACGAACCCACAACCGCCCTTGATGTAACCATTCAGGCCCAGGTTATCGATTTGATGCTGAAACTGAAAGAAGAGTATGATACAGGGATTATCATGATTACCCATGATCTTGGGGTCATCGCTGAAATCGCCCGAAAAGTCGTGGTGATGTATGCCGGGCAGGTGGTTGAAACAGGGGATGTGTATGACATTTTCGATCATCCCGGACATCCTTATACAAAAGCGTTGCTTGATTCCGTTCCCAGGCTTGGAAAACGCTCCAGGGCGGAACGTAAGAGACTTCGTGAAATAAAAGGAATCGTTCCAGATCTGTTCGAACTGAGATCCCACTGCAATTTTTATGAGAGATGCTCTGAAGCGGATGAAGATTGTAAACACATGATTCCGGATTTAATACAATATGAAAACGGCAGATCCGTCCGCTGTATAAAATTTCAAGGCTGTAATGCCTGACCGGAGATTGAACCATGCCTGATTCGCTTTTAAAAGTAGAAAATCTGAAAGTCCATTTTCCCCTCAAAAAGGAATTCCTCTCATTGAAAAAACGATATGTCTATGCGGTGGACGGCATATCGTTTTCAGTAAACGAGGGGGAAACCCTTGGAATCGTGGGTGAAAGCGGTTGCGGAAAAACAACGGCCGGGCTTTCCGTTCTGAATCTTGTAAAACCCACCGGCGGGAATGTTTTCTTCAGGGGCAAAGAGATCACGGATCTGTCAAGGCTGCCGAAAGAAGAGCAACTGAAATTAAGAAAAGAGATGCAGATTATTTTTCAGGACCCTTATTCTTCGTTGAATCCAAGGGCTTCCTTAAAAAGCATACTGGATGTTCCCATGAAAATTCACAACATGGGATCGCCAAGGGAGAGAAGTGAAAAAATAGAATACCTGCTTGAAAAAGTGGGCCTCAGACCGGAACATTCCTCCCGTTATCCCCATGAATTCAGCGGCGGCCAGCGCCAGAGAATCGGCATTGCAAGGGCGCTGTCCCTTGATCCGTCCATTATCATCGGGGACGAACCTGTTTCCGCCCTGGATGTATCTATTCAGGCTCAAATTATAAATCTTCTCCTTGACCTTCAGGACGAATTCAACCTTGCATACATAATTATCGCCCACGACCTTGCCGTGGTGGAACACGTGGCGGACAGAATCGCCGTAATGTACCTTGGCAAAATAGTGGAGCAGGCGGATTATAAAGATATTTATACCTCGCCGCTTCATCCCTATACCCAGGCGCTGCTATCCGCAATCCCAATCCCCGATCCCCATATGGAGCGAAACAGAATCCTCTTGAAAGGGGATGTGCCGAGCCCCATCGATCCACCCAGGGGATGTTCGTTCAATACAAGATGTCCTAGGAAAAAAGATATTTGCGAGCAAGTGGAACCGGAACTGAAAAAAGCCGGTGACGGTCATTTTGTCTCATGCCATTTTGCATAGCTGATGGTCGATAATTTTCGTGGTTCCAGAGAGCTTCTATGGTGTCATATTTATGGTGTCAGGCTTAGCTTATATTTATGGGGTCAGGCTTAGCTTATATTTATGGGGTCAGGCTTAGCTTATTGCCATTGCCAAACTGGCAATGGCAATAAGCTAAGCCTGACCCCGGAACGAAAGAGCCTGACCCCGGAACGCAAGGGCCTGACCCCGGAAGCTTTAAATTACTGTTAGTTCAGGTCCCTGATGGCGGCCTGGGCCGCAGCAAGCCTTGCAATGGGCACCCGGTAGGGTGAGCAGCTCACATAGGTGAGTCCGGCCCTGTGGCAGAATTCCACGGAAGCGGGATCTCCGCCGTGCTCGCCGCAGATGCCAAGCTTGATGTCCGGCCGTGTCTTCCGGCCCCGCTCCACGGAGATTTCGATGAGTTTACCCACCGCCTCCTGGTCCAGGGTTTCAAAGGGATCGGCTTCAAGGATGGCGTTGTCGATGTACTCGTTCATGAACGAGCCGATGTCGTCCCGGCTGAAACCAAAGGTCATCTGGGTCAGGTCGTTGGTGCCGAAGGAGAAGAACTCGGCATGCTTGGCCATGCGGTCCGCCATGAGCGCCGCCCTGGGGATCTCGATCATGGTGCCGAACTGGTGGTCGATGGCGTCGGCGCCGTACTTTGCCAGGACCTCTTCGTAGACCTGTTCTGCGATTTCTTTGATGTAAAGAATTTCGTTCTCATTGCAGGTCACTGGAACCATGATCTCGGGACGGGGCGTCTTGCCCTGGCCGATCAGCTCGGCGGCCGCCTCAAAGATCGCCCTGATCTGCATGGCGGAGACCTCGGGGTAGGTGATGCCCAGGCGCACGCCCCTGTGGCCCATCATGGGGTTGGACTCCTTGAGGTCGAGGCTTCGTTTTTCCACCTCATCGAGGTCGATGCCCAGCTCCCTTGCAAGCTCTTCCTGGTTCACCCTGGACTGGGGTACGAACTCGTGGAGGGGGGGATCAAGAAGCCTGAGTGTGACCGCTTTATCGTCCATCACCTCGAGGGTGCCCTGGATCTCCTTTTTGACAAAGGGGAACAGTTCATCAAGGGCCCGCTGGCGTTCGTCAAGGGATTTGCTCAGGATCATTTTTCTCAAGAGGAACAGGGGCCTGTCGGAATTTGCACCGTAGAACATGTGCTCAATCCTGAATAGGCCGATGCCTTCGGCGCCGAATTTCAGGGCCTGGGCCGCATCTGCCGGGGTGTCCGCATTGGTCCTGACCTTCAGTCTCCGGTAGCGGTCGGCTTTGGCCATGAAATCCTGGAACCTGGGGTTCTCGGTGGAGTTCTTCATGTTGAGTTTGCCTTCATAGGCAATGCCCTTGGTGCCGTTCAGGGTAAAAACATCCCCCTCCTTGAAGACCTGTCTTCCTGCGGTCAGCTCCCGCTTTTCGTAGTTGATCATGATGCCGCCCGCACCCACGATGCAGCATTTGCCCCATCCCCTCGCAACAAGGGCCGCATGGCTTGTCATGCCGCCCCTGGCCGTGAGGATGCCGGCCGCGGCCCGCATGCCCTCGATATCTTCGGGGTTGGTCTCGTCCCGGACAAGGAGCACGGTCTCTCCGGTTCTCTCCCGTCTTACGGCTTCTTCGGAGGAGAACACGATCTTGCCGAATGCGCCGCCGGGGCCTGCCGGAAGACCCTGGGCAATGACGGTCGCGCTCTTTTCCGCATCGGGATCCACCACGGGATGGAGCATCTCGTCCAGCTGCTTGGGGTTGAGCCGGTTGATCATGGTGATCTCATCGATGAGGCCCTCTTCAAACATGTCCATGGCCATGTTCAGGGCGGCGGTTCCCGTCCTTTTACCCACACGGCACTGGAGCATGTAGAGGGTTCCTTCCTGGATGGTGAACTCGATGTCCTGCATGTCCTGGTAGTGATTTTCCAGCAGGGTCCGTATTTCGGCAAGCTGCTTGTAGATTACGGGCATTGCCTCTTCCAGGGAGGGAAGGTCTTGGTTGTGGTTGGATTTGGTGCTGTTGTTGAGGGGGTTGGGGGTTCTTATGCCGGCCACCACGTCTTCGCCCTGGGCGTTGGGCAGCCACTCCCCGTAAAATTTGTTGTCCCCGGTGGCGGGGTCCCGGGTAAAGGCGACGCCTGTGGCGGATTTGTCACCCATGTTTCCGAACACCATGCTCTGGACATTGACCGCTGTGCCCCAGTCGTCGGGAATGTGCTCGATCCGTCTGTAGGAGACGGCCCGTTTACCGTTCCAGCTCTTGAAAACAGCGCCGATGGAGCCCAGGAGCTGGTCCTGGGGGTTGTCCGGAAATTCGCAGCCCAGGGACTCCTTGACTCTTTTCTTGAACTTCTCACACAGGGTCTTCATCTCCTGGGCGCTGATGTCCGTATCACTCTGGTAGTTACGGTCATTCTTGAGGTCGTTCATGATCATTTCAAGGTGGAGCCGGATGCCCATGCCGTCCTTGGGCTCTATGCCTTCCGCCTTTTCCATGACAACATCGGAATACATCATGATCAGACGCCTGTAGGCGTCATAGACAAACCATTCATTGCCTGTCTTTTTGATGAGACCGGGGATGGTGGCCGAGCACAACCCTACGTTGAGCACCGTTTCCATCATGCCGGGCATGGAGCTCCTGGCGCCTGAACGGCTTGAGATCAGCAGGGGGTTGTCGGGATCGCCGAACTTCATCTCCATGGAGTCTTCGATCTTTGCCATGGCCTGGTCGATCTCATGGTGAAGGGATTCCGGCAATGTACCGCCGGCCTTGAAATAGTCGTTGCAGCACTCGGTTGAAATTGTAAATCCGGCGGGCACGGGAAGCCCGAGCCTTGCCATTTCGGCCAGGTTGGCCCCCTTACCGCCCAGAAGGTCCTTCTGGGCCGCATCTCCATCCGCTTTGCCGTCGCCAAAGCCGTAGATGTATTTAGTCATTGTCTCCTCGATTGATATTAATAAACTTGATTTGGTATTAATAAATATTAAAGGTATTAATAAGATTGGTGAAACTTGTAAAATATAAACAGACTTGAAGTCAAGGAATTATTGAAAGATATCTATATATCACAACCCGGCAATTCAATGTTTAAAAATTTACCTCTTGGTGGTATGATTCACGAATTATGATAAACATTGAATCGATATCAAAGGGGTTTGGCGGACAGGTTCTCCTTTCCAATACGGGTTTACAGATAAACACCGGGGAGAAGATCGGCCTTGTGGGACGGAACGGCCATGGCAAGACAACGCTGTTGAAGATGATCACCGGCCGGGAGGAGCCCGATACCGGCTCTATCCGAATTCCCGGGGACTACAGGCTTGGCTATTTGACCCAGCACATCGACTTTACAGAGAACACCGTTCTTGAGGAGTGCGTGCTGGGACTTAACGAAAACGAGCGGGACCACTACTGGAAGGCGGAGAAGATCCTTGCAGGACTAGGGTTCTCCAACGAGGACATGCAGCAGAGCCCGGACGCCTTTTCCGGCGGATTCCAGGTGCGGCTCACCCTTGCCAAGGTGCTGATCTCGGAGCCGGATCTCCTGATTCTGGATGAGCCCACCAACTATCTGGACATCACCTCCATCCGGTGGATCTCGGGATTCCTTCGCTCCTGGCCAAGGGAGATCCTCATTGTTACCCATGACAGAAGCTTCATGGATTCGGTGGTCACCCACATTGCGGGCATTCACCGGGGCGTTATCCGTAAGATCGAGGGGGGCACGGACAAATATTACGAGCAGATTCTCCAGGACGAGGAGGTCTATGAAAAGACCCGGGTCAACGAGGAGAAGCGGCGCAAGGAGATGGAGGTCTTCATCACGCGGTTCCGGGCCAAGGCAAGGCTTGCCGGCATGGTCCAGTCCAGGGTCAAGGCCCTCTCCAAGATGGAAAAACGCGACAGCCTGAGCAAGATGGAGTCCCTGGAGTTCTCCTTCAAGGATCTTCCCTTTGCCGGAAAGCAGGTGATGCGGGGTGAACATTTAAGCTTTGCCCACGACCCTGAAATTCCGCTCATAAACGATTTCAGCTTTACACTGGCGCCCGAGGACCGGGTGGCCATCGTGGGCCGGAACGGCAAGGGCAAGACCACCCTGCTGAAGCTTTTGGCCAACAAGCTCAACCCTGTTTCCGGCTCGGTTTCCTACAATCCCGGGGTGGAGACGGGCTATTTTGAGCAGACCAATATCGAGTCCCTCAACCCCACCTCGACCGTGGAGGAGGAGATCCTCTTTTCCCATAAGGACCTTGACCGGCAGCAGGCAAGGAACATCTGCGGGGCGGTGATGTTTGACGGGGACAACGCCTTGAAACGCATTTCGGTGCTTTCGGGGGGTGAGAAGAGCAGGGTGATGCTGGGGAAACTCCTTGCGCAGCCCCTGAACCTCCTGCTGCTGGATGAGCCCACCAACCATCTTGACATGGAATCCTGCGATTCCCTGGTGGCCGCCCTTGACAATTTCGGGGGTGCGGTGGTGCTTGTCACCCATAACGAGATGTTTCTCCATTCCCTTGCCAACCGGCTCATCGTTTTTAAGAACGACACCGTCTTCATGTTTGAGGGAACCTATGACGAGTTCCTTGAGAAAGAGGGGTGGGACGAGGAGGAGGCCGTTTCCGAAGCACCGGCGGATAAGGGGCTTAACGGGTCCAAAGTCTCCAAAAAGGAGATGCGGAAGGTGAGAAGTGAAATCATCGCCCGGCGCTCCCGGGAGGCTGGTCCCCTGAAAAAGCGGGTCCAGGCCATCGAGGAGGAGATCGAAGCCCATGAAGCCGAGCTTGAGACCCTCAACGCCAGGATACAGGAGGCGGTGGACCGCCAGGACGGGAAGACCATTGCGGAGCTCTCCTGCGGTATAGGGGAACATCAGAACCGAATCGACGACTTGTTTGATGATCTGGAAATTTGTTCCGAAGAACTTGATGAAAAGATGAAAATGTTTGAAGAGAAGCTGAACGAGCTTGAAAGGTAATTCCAATGGAGAAACGAAAATTTCAGTTGATTTGGGGCGGTGCCCTTGTGATGGCGGGACTTGGTGTGTTTTACAGGATTCCCCAGGTGATGCCGAAGGTCGCAAGCATCACTTTTTTTTCAGGCGCCCCGGGTATCGTTAAGTTTTGTTTTTACGTGCTCGGCATTCTCCTTGTCTATGGCGGCGGGAAGAAGATCTATGATAACCGGTAACTCAACCTAGAAATATGGGCTGCGAATGAATACTCAATCCAGGGCCAGGTCAACCTCATTGACCAAGACCATCAAGGATCAGTCAGGAGCAGGCAGGGTGCGCATCGGTGAGCTCCTCTCCAAGGAGGGGCAGATCACCAGCAACCAGCTCCAGAGCGCACTTGCACAGCAGAAGAAGGGCGGGGCAAGGCTTTCCAATGTGTTGCTCACCATGGGGTTCATCGATCCGGACACCATTGTCAACGTACTGGGCCGGATCTACAACTACCAGGTCGTAAGGCTGGCGGATATCAAGCCGAATCCGAAGATCCTGGAGATGCTTCCCTTTGAGATCGCAAAGAAATACCTGGTCTTCCCCCTGGGCATGAAGGGGGATGAGCTTGTGGTCACCATGACGGAGCCCACGGACACCACGGCTGTTGAAGAGCTTCAGCAGGAGGTGGGCAAGACCCTCAAGATCTGCGTGTCAACTGAAAACGATGTGATCGAGGCCTACCGGGACTTCTACAAGATCAGTGAGGAGGAGTACCGGGAGTTCATTCATTTTGAAGAGGAGCAGGAGCCGGACGAGCCTGTCACCTCGGTGGACGACTTTGGTTCCCTGGTGTCCGAGGCGGCAGGGGAACTCGAGATCGAATCCGTTGGCGAGGACGATGAGTATGACGAGTTCCGGGCCTCGGATGCACCCATCATCAAGCTTGTGAACGGAATACTCATCAAGGCGGTCAATGACGGGGTGAGCGATATCCATATCGAACCCTTTGAAAAGGCTCTCCAGGTGCGGTACCGCCTGGACGGTTCTCTTTACAAGGCCATGAACCTGCCTCTGACCATCAAGAATGCCGTGATCTCAAGGCTCAAGATCCTGGCCGAACTGGACATTGCCGAACGCAGGATTCCCCAGGACGGCAGGATCAAGCTCAAGTTCGGGAAACGCAAGGCGGTTGATTTCCGGGTCTCCACCCTGCCCACCCTGTTCGGCGAGAGCGTGGTCATGCGTATCCTTGACCAGAGCGCCCTGAATGTGGATCTGTCAAAGCTCGGGTTCGAGCCCGACACCTTTGACGGCATCAAGCGCTGCATAAACCAGCCCTATGGCCTCCTTCTGGTCACAGGCCCTACGGGTAGCGGAAAAACCACCACCCTCTACTCGCTTCTCAACCGTCTCAACAAGGAGGATACAAAGATCCTCACGGCCGAGGACCCGGTGGAGTTCAATTTCAGGGGGATCAACCAGGTGCCTGTGAAGGACGAGGTGGGCATGACCTTTGCCGCGGCCCTGAAATCCTTTCTGCGCCAGGATCCGGACATTATCATGGTCGGGGAGATCCGGGATATCGGTACGGCGGAGATCGCCATCAAGGCCGCCATGACCGGCCATTTGGTTTTCTCCACCCTCCATACCAACGACTGCCCCTCCACCATCGGCCGGCTCGTGGACATCGGCATTCCACCATACATGCTGGCATCCTCCGTCTCCATGGTGCTGTCCCAGCGCCTGGCCCGGCGGCTCTGTCCCGAGTGCAAGCAGGTTGTCACGGGCTACGATCCCAAGGATCTGGAGCTTTACGGTTTTTCCAAGGATGAGATTCCCGATCTCAAATTTTATGGCCCCAAGGGGTGCGGCAACTGCAACGGCACCGGATACAAGGGCAGGGTAGGGCTCTATGAGCTCATGGAGGTGACGGACGAGGTGGCCAAGGCCATCAATGCCGCCGTTGCCGAGGACCAGCTTAGAAAGCTCGCCATCCAGGAGGGAATGAAAACCCTCCGGGACGCGGGCCTCATCAAGGTGCGCCAGGGCGCAACCTCCCTGGAGGAGGTGCTCAAGAAGACCACCATCACCAAGGAGGCCCTGCCGGCCTACCTTGTCAATCCCGATGTGGAGCGCTACGAGGACAAGGATGTGATCATCCGGGAGGGCAACACGGACATCGATTTTTTCAAGCTGGTCCAGGGAGCCGTCCATGTTGTCAAGGGCGGAAAGAAGATCGCCGAGATTACCCAGCCCAACGAGTATTTCGGCGAGATGTCCGCCATCACCGGAGAACCGCGGTCCGCATCCATCGTTTCAAAGGGACGGTCTGTGATAAAGCGGTTCCCGGGGGGCAAGCTTTCCGAGATCATCGAAAAGTACCCTGATGTGGCCACCCACCTGTTCGGGGTGCTTGCGGGCCGCCTTGACCGGGCCGACAAGATAATGGTCAACATGATCCGGGGCATGAAGAAAAATTCTTGACCAAGATGCCTGCCGCCCGTTGGCCTTGCCTCCTGTTGTTTCTAATTGTGAAAAAAAAATCCCAACAGTATGAAATAAATGTTATATGAATCATGTTTTTTTCAAAAAAGAAGGTTAATTTTACATTTTTTTTGTTTAAATCAAAAGATGAATGTTCTTGATACTGTGAAAAGTATGTCATTAAAATAATAAATTTGCCCACAAAATTGCGGTTTTCTTTTTTTGTTCAATGATTGTTTGACAATTATTGAATTTTTTGATTTGACTCAAATGTTTTTGCAGTGACAGCAATGACGGACAATCAGGGCGATTTTCAGGGAATTTTTCCTGGAACCGTGAATCTCTTTGGCACAGTAATTGCTACGATGGATCTTGCCCGATCACAGCTTTTTTAAGAGCTGGTTACCCCATGTAACCCAGGAAGCGGAGCTATATACTCACCCTAATAGAGGTTGCCGATGAAAATATTTCTTATTGCAGGTGCCAGACCCAATTTCATGAAGATAGCGCCCATTGCCAGGGCCTTTGACAATCATGCCGACCTTGATTATAAGATCGTTCATACGGGACAGCATTATGACCGCAACATGAGCGACGTTTTTTTTGAGGAGCTCGGCATCAGGAAACCCGATTACCACCTGGGTGCCGGCGGGGGCTCCCATGCCCAACAGACAGCCAGGATCATGACGGGATTTGAAGAAACCTGCCTGTCGGACAGGCCCGACCTGGTCATTGTGGTGGGGGATGTCAACTCAACCCTTGCCTGTTCCATTGTGGCAAAAAAGATGAACATCCAGGTTGCCCACGTGGAGGCGGGCCTGCGGAGCTTTGACCTTGAGATGCCCGAAGAGATCAACCGCATGGTAACGGACTCCATATCGGATCTTTTCTTTGTGACCGAAGAGCAGGGACTTGCTAATCTGCTCAATGAAGGCAAAAAAAACAGCGCCATTCATTTTGTCGGCCATGTAATGATCGACAACCTTTTTTACCAGCTCTCAAAGCTTGAAAATATGAACAGCGATGTTTTCCCCTCCAACCGGTTCAAGCAGGAACATCCGGAATATGGTGTCGTGACCCTGCACCGTCCCTCCAATGTGGATGAAAAGGAATCCCTGGAGTCCATCCTGACAACCCTGTCCACGGTGTCGGAAACCCTGCCCCTTATTTTTCCCATTCATCCGAGAACCCGGAAGAACATGGAAAAATTCGGGATTCAACCGTCGGAAAACATAAGGCTCATCGATCCCCTTTCCTATATGGAGTTCCTGAACCTCTGGAAGGACGCACGGGTGGCCCTCACCGACTCAGGAGGCCTCCAGGAGGAGACCACGGCATTGGGTATTCCCTGCCTGACCATACGGGAAAACACGGAGCGCCCCATCACCGTCACAGAAGGAACCAACGAGCTCATGGGTACCTCCAGGAAAAAAATTCTTGACTCTTTTGACCGGATCATTTCCAATAGCTGGAAAACCGGCCGGCGTCCGAAATTCTGGGACGGCAAAGCCTCTGACAGAATCGCCGATATAATAAGGAAAGATAATGATAGATAAGAACATAAAAATAGCCGTGATCGGTCTGGGTTATGTGGGGCTGCCCCTGGCCGTTCATTTTGGCGTCAAATTTGATACCGTGGGCCTTGATCTGAAACAGAGTATCATTGACAATTGCAACCGCCGCCAGGACCCCACGGGCGAGGTTTCCGCCGAGGAGTTTGAACGCGCCGTCCACTTCACTCCCACGGCCGATCCCACCATGATCAAGGATGCCGACTATATCATCGTTGCGGTTCCCACCCCCATAGACAAGGCAAGGCGTCCCGATCTCGGCCCGGTGGAGAGTTCCTCCGTCACCGCGGGCCGGTACATGAAAAAAGGAGCCGTGGTGATCTATGAATCAACGGTTTACCCCGGGGTGACAGAAGAGATCTGCGTGCCTATCCTTGAAAAGGAGTCGGGCTACAAATGGAAGCAGGATTTCCATGTGGGCTACTCCCCGGAGCGTATCAACCCCGGCGACAAGGAGCACACCCTCACCAAAATCGTCAAGGTGGTATCGGGAGACGCCCCTGACACCCTGGAGCAGGTCGCCGCCCTTTACGAATCCATCGTCCAGGCCGGTGTCCACCGGACAGAGACCATCAAAGAGGCCGAGGCCGCCAAGGTGATCGAAAACACCCAGCGGGATCTCAACATCGCGCTAATGAACGAGCTCTCCCTTATTTTTGACCGGCTCGACATTGACACCAAAAACGTCCTCGAAGCCGCAGGCTCCAAATGGAATTTCCTTCCCTTCAGACCCGGCCTTGTCGGCGGACACTGCATTGGAGTCGATCCCTATTATCTCACGTTCAAGGCCCAGTCCGAGGGCTACCATCCCGAGATCATCCTTGCCGGGCGGCGGATCAACGATAACATGGGCCGGTTTGTCGTTGAAAAGACCATAAAGATGATGATCAATGCCGGCAAGAACATCAAACAGTCAAAAGTGGGCGTTCTCGGCCTGACCTTTAAGGAGGATTGCCCGGACCTGAGAAATACCCGGGTGGTGGACATCATCAGCGAACTTGAATCCTACGGCGTGGAGGTCCTGGTCCATGAGCCCATGGCCGATCCCGAAGAGGCCATGGCATACTACAACGTCAGGCTCTGCTCCTGGGAGGAGCTGAACAATCTCGGTGCTTTGATCATTGCCGTTCCCCACAAAGAGTACCGCCGGAAAGCACTCCCTGAATTCACCCAGACCCTTGAACCCGAAGGCTGCCTCATCGACGTGAAAACCATGATCGATATTAACGAGGTTAAAAACAACGGCGTTAATTTCTGGCGGCTTTAATCTAAAAAAATAAATGGATTTAAAAGTGATCACAGAAAAATTAAGCTCCATCCGTGGTAAATGGCTTGTAACCGGGGCAGCCGGTTTCATCGGATCAAACCTTGTCGAGACCCTGCTGAAAAACGACCAGCAGGTCACGGGACTTGATAATTTTTCCACAGGGTTTCAGCACAATCTCGACCAGGTGCAACAGGCGGTCTCCCCCGACCAGTGGAACCGGTTCACCTTCATAAAAGGCGATATCTGTGATCCCTCAACCTGCAAAGCCGCCTGCGCCAATCAGGATTACGTGCTCCACCAGGCCGCCCTCGGCTCGGTTCCCCGTTCGGTGGAAGATCCCGCCACCACCAATGCCAACAACATCACAGGCTTTCTCAACATGCTTGTGGCGGCAAGGGACGCCGGGGTAAAGCGGTTCGTCTATGCCGCATCGAGCTCCACCTACGGCGACCACCCCGGCCTGCCCAAGGTGGAAGACGAGATCGGCAAGCCCCTGTCCCCCTATGCCGTGACCAAATACGTGAACGAGCTCTATGCCGATGTGTTTGCCTCCGCCTACGGGTTCAAAACCATCGGGCTGCGATACTTCAATGTGTTCGGCAAGCGCCAGGACCCCTCCGGCGCCTATGCCGCCGTCATCCCCCTCTGGTTTGCGGCCCTGATTAAAGGAGAGACGGTCTTTATCAACGGCGACGGTGAGACCAGCCGGGATTTCTGCTACATCGACAACACGGTCCAGGCCAATATCCTCGCGGCCCTTGCCCCCGACGACGCCGCCAACCGGGTCTACAACGTGGCATTCGGGCAGCGGACCACCCTGAACGAGCTCTTTGCCATGATCCGGGACAGGGTCGCTGCCAAATATCCCCTGGCAAAGGACGCACAGCCCGAATACCGGGATTTCAGGGCCGGTGATGTCCGTCACTCCCTGGCTGATATTTCAAGGGCGATTAACCTGCTTGGCTATGACCCGGAGTTTTCCGTAAACCAGGGACTCGATGTCGCTGCTGACTGGTACATAAATAATCTTAAGTGATGATGACAGTTTAGGTGTTTTCTGAGAACAGAGTTAGAATGGTAATTGTTTAAGGGGCTTTAATAGTCTTTTTAGGATGATCATAACTTTGACTTCGTTGAATCATTTATGTTAGGGTTGAAAAATAACCGTGGGGGTACAGTCGTTGAAAATAATCGAATTGGGTTCCCATGTAAGCGGCTCCAGGTTTTATGAACGTTTTAGGCTTTTTTTATAATATATGCCTCGGGCTTTGCCGGTGGTAGTTTCTAAGGAGGCACACAACTTGAATCAATCTAAAAATAAAACAATTAGACTGGAACCGAGGCTTCAGGCTTTTTTGCCGTCATTCCTTTTGGTATTGTTCATTTTCTTTGCTACATGTGGTGTTTCTGTTTCCGCAATTAACTTAATTGTAAGTAACACCGGTAGTATCTCTTCCAATCTTATTAGTAATCCGACAGGGGAGAATGATTTAGAAGGTTGGAAAGCCAGAAAAGGAATAAAGCTAAGTAAAGATAGGCTTCATGGAATAAAAATTTCGGGTACTCAAAATGAAAGCCGTGTTTATGCAGTGATTGATATTTTAAACAATCAACTTCAACCTGGTGTTAAATATAGATTGGAAGCAAAAGTAAAGGTGTTATCGTTAAGCGATAATACCTACACACCATTACTGAAATTTCAAACAAATGATATTAATGGTAAGTATGTTAGGAAATATGAAACGAACAGATATGAAATTTATTCAAAGGGAACATGGCAAAAGTTGTGGGTCGAATTCACTTTGGATACTAACGAGAAAAAAGGATATGTTGGGGTAAGTAAGGGTACCCAAGGCGTGATGTCAGCTGTTCTATACATAAAGGATATATCACTGATTCAAATTCAGAATAATAATAATAGTATGTATCAACACGTCAGTAAGATCGAAACCTCTGTTGATAATTCCGCTCCAGATAGGATGAATTCATATCTGGAGATAGATGACAATATTTCCGTTTTGAATAACAGTATTCATAAGTACTCCATTTTTTATGCAGCAAATGCTCCTGATTCTGTTAAACGTGCCGCTTTAGAATTACAAGAGTATATCCGTAAATCAACAGGAGCTTTTTTGCCTATAGTAAATAAATGTTCTCCTTGTAAATATGTTATCAGTTTGGGGTATACGACCTATTGCCAAAATGAAGGATTTACTCTTCAGGGAGTTGAAGCTGAAGGCTATAGAATCGTTACTAAGCAGAATAATCTTTTTATATTTGGAATTGATACACCCGACGGTCATAAAACGGAAAAAGGTGGCGTGTCTAATGGAACTTTAAATGGAACATATGCTTTTCTTGAAAAATTCTTAGGGGTTAGATGGTTAATGCCTGGTGAATTTGGTGAGGATGTTCCAAAACATAATAGTTTCGTTATTCCGGTTGTTGACATCAAGGAGGCACCGGGTTTTCAAAACAGAAGAATGGCACACATTCAGAATGAAAACCCTTTAGTTCAAAAATGGTTGCAAAGACAAAGACAAGGATACTCATTGCAACTTAATCATTACCATAATTTTACGAAAATTATTCCGTCTGATTTATATGAAGACCACCCTGATTGGTTTCCTATGTACAACAATACAAGGCCTAAACCTGTCGGGAGATATAAGTTGGAAACAACAAATCAAGAGTTAGTTAAAGCTTTCTCAGAGCGTGTCGTCTCCAATATTAAGAAAAAGAGAATGTATTCTGAGTCGATATCACCTTCAGATAGTAATAATTGGAGTGAAAGTCCCGAAAGTAAGATGTTTTATGGTAAGGATATTAATGACAATTATTCCGTAACTAAGCTGGTTTTAAAATTTTACAATGACGTTGCAGCAAATGTAGGGCAGGTGTTGCCTAATAATAAACTATGCGGTTATATCTATTCTAATTATTTGTATCCCCCGCTGATAGGCGTTCCTGAGGTTTTATCAAATTTGTATTTAGTTGTTGCACCTGATATCAGTTATGGATACGGATTGTATCGCCAACGTACAAGAGAAGATTATAATTATATTTTGCAAAGTTGGGCTGATGCAACAGACAATGCAGCTTACTATGATTTGCCGACTACCTTTGAACAATCATTAGGCGCCCCGAATCCGCCTGCTACAGATCTTTTGAATATTGTTTACCCAAAATTATTGTCTCTGGACTACAAAGGTGTATACATGTACGGGACATCTTGGGGACAAGGGGCACTAACAAATTATATGTTGGCAAAGTTGAATTGGAATCCAGGTTTGAATGCAGACGATCTCAAGCATGAATTCATTGAAAGAGCGTATGGAAAGGAGGCGGCACCTCACATAACAAAAATGTTTCAAATAATTGATTCGGCAAATAAAGATTTTCATATTCTTGATGAAGAAGCGGATTATAGACTGACTTCTGCCGCAATCAATTATATCTATGTGGAACAATGGACAAAAATTGAGTCTTCCTATAAAGCTGCAAAAGAAAAAATTCAAAATAATTCTCAACGTAAACGACTGGAAGTCCTTGAGACATCTATGATATTATTTTATCAATATCTAAGGAAGAATAAGCTTATAATAAAAAATCCAAACTCCCCGTTTTACAAAACGGATAGCGAAATCGTTGAATTGCTTTCAGGAAATAATGAAGTTTCAAATTTAGCAATTGGGATTAAACCGAATTTAACCACACAGTTACCTGTAGAAGATGTCGATATGTGTATAACGGCGTCTCAAAGTCCCTTGAAAAGTAAGGTTAATCCATTTTTACTTAGAGGGTCAACGCGCATTGTATTGTATGCCGCACACGATGACTTGGCGAAAATAGATTTTTATAAAGTTAGATTGTTTGGTCGTGAAGCCAGATACATTGTTAGATCTGAGAATGGGCAGGTGCTAAGTGAACAAATCTTAAACGGCAAACAAAAGCTTGAGTTTGAAGTGTTTCAAAACAGAAAATACTTTCTTGATATTATATCAAAGAGCGCTATATATGGACTGGATATCAGTGGGTGTTCCTATGCTATACGATCTGAGTTTAACGATCAGCTTCTTCATTTTAACAACAAACTGACTCCATTGTATTTCTGGATAGAAGATTCAAATTTTCCTTTTTCAGTTTCAATTAGTTCAAACAGCTTGAAAGAAACTGCTGCTGCACAATTGGTAGCACCTGATGGATCGATTGCAGGGTTTATGGATACTAGTGGCCGTATGTCGGCAGACATATCTATTAATAAAGGCAAAAGTCAAAAAGGTTTCTGGTGTCTATTATGGAAGCAACCTGCAAAAGGAAATGTTGACGATGTTTATGTGAAATTTAGTTCAAAAATTAATTGGGTTGTTCTTGATCCCGAAAACCCAATTATTGAAAGAAAATTAGTGGAATAGATTTTAACTATTCCTTTTTACCGGACGGATAAGGCGTTATGCAAGCAACTTGCTGCTTGTATTTTTACGCAGAGGCGCTCAACCTGGAAGGTACAAAACATTAAGCCTCGACAGGCAGAACAATCCTGATACCCCCCCTCCTAACTTTGAAACATGTGCGAACCTCTTTGGGAATCACAATGTTGCGACCAAAAGAGGAAATAACACCTTTAGAAAAAACACTATAATACTTGTCTCAAGACGTTGAAAGCTTTTTAGCGAATTTTTGATGTCAACAACTTATTCATTGTTTATTAAAATTTTAAATAAAGGTGTTACTTATGCGACTATCAAAGTTGTTAACAATCGTAAAAAGAGAATTGCTTAAAATCGTTTATTTTGGAAATGCTTTGAGTTATGCAAGGAGAATTGGAGTCAAAGTTGGCTCGAACTGCAGGTTGATTAAGGTAGAGTTTGGTAGTGAACCATATTTGATAACATTAGGTGATCGGGTTAGCGCATCCCATACAAAGTTTGTAACACATGATGGCGGCGTATGGGTTATGAGAGATCAATATCCTGAAGCTGATATTATTGCGCCTATTACTGTAGGGAATAATGTTTTCTTTGGGGTAAAAACAATAATTTTACCAGGTGTTACTATAGGTGATAACGTTGTCGTTGGCGCAGGTTCTGTTGTTACGAAGGATATCCCTTCAGGGACTGTTGTAGCCGGAGTTCCAGCAAAGAGAATCTGTTCAATTGATGAATATATTGAGTCAAAAAAATCTAAAATTTTACATACAAAGGGTTTTGATAAGGCTAAAAAAAGGGAGTATCTTATGAAGCGTTTTACGAATCTCTCCCCTCTCTGAATTGTTCTCAACAATTCTTTATTCTTAAGAAGTTTATAAAGAAATAACGTCTGTTAGTAAATATCCAAAAAAAATGATGTAAATATAGGCCGTATATGCATATATCCCGGTCATATAGGTTGATTTATTTATATTTACAATCGTATTGGTGCTTTCTGTTGATCAAATCTTTCTCAATATAATCGAATCCTTTTGGAGAAGTTCGTTGTTAATTTATTTGAAAATGTTACGTAGCAGCTTTGTAAGAAATACGGGTGTGTTAGTCGTCGGCACCGTCTTGGCACAAGCAATGAGTGTCCTGATAATACCTGTTTTAACACGATATTATACCCCGGATGCTTTTGGCGTTTTCGGAACAATGTCTTCCATCTTTTCTGTTATTGTCGTGGTCTCAGCTTTGAGGTATCAGTTGGCTATTGTTTTACCGGATAATGATTGTGAGGCAGTGAATCTGTACGTTTTGTCAAATATATGTGTTCTATTTGTTTCTATAACAACATTTTGCATCTTGATATTTTATAGCTTGGAAATATTCGAAATCCCTCATAATGTTATAGAGGCAAAAGCTTATCTTCTTTTTATTCCGCCTATTGTTTTTTTTTCGGGTCTACTGTTGACAGGCAATTATTGGCTTACTTACAGAGAGGCCTTTAAGGAATTGTCGATCCTCAAAGTTGTAAGATCCTTATTTAAAAATATTTTTCAGGTTGTTGGTGGTTTTTGTAGTTCCGGTCCGAAGGGGTTGCTCTTAGGGTTTATGGCAGGTACAATTGCAGGCCTTGCGTTTTTGATAAGTACTCTTTTCAAGGGAAAGTGGGACTATTTTATAAAACAGGTAAATTTTGACGATATTAAAAAAAATGCAAAAAAGTATTCACATTTTCCCAAATATGGTGCACCCCAAGGGGCATTCTCTGCAATTTCTTTTAATATACCTGTTTTGATAATCTCATATTTTTTTGGTGCCGAGGCTGCCGGTCATTATTTTCTTGCGATAAGGGTGCTAAAAGTCCCGGTTGATTTTATTAGTCAGTCCTTAAGACAAGTGATTTTTAAAAAGTTAAGTTCAGAATATAACAAGGATGGTGAAATTTATCACACATTAATTAAATCTACTTTGATATTGTTTTTGATTTGTGGTTTTCCTGTTTTGACCGTTGTTTTTTGGGGGGAAGAAATTTTTGGACTTATCCTTGGGACAGATTGGAAACAATCAGGTCTATATGCTCAGTATTTGGTAATTTGGGTGTCTCTATTGTTTATTAACCCGCCTGTGGTTATGGCTTGTCAGGTATTGCGTCTGCAGCGATTTTTTTTGGGGTATGAGATATTTGCCTTAAGTGGAAAAATGCTTATGCTTTTTGTTGGCGGTGCTTTTTATGATATTGAAACAACAATTTTACTTTATGTTTTAGTGAATGTTATCGGATATATATATTTGATTTTGTATGTTCTTAAATGTTCAAAACGTGCATAGTTGACACAAAGCTATCCTTAAATGAAAGGATACAGACATCCTATTTAGTCTGAATCGTGTATGCCGTTCTCTCTTACAGTTAATAGTTAAAATGCGTACCCCTCCATTGGTGATGAGAGCGTAACCAACAACTCGGGTTTCGTTAGCTGGATTGATAACCCGCTTTCTTATAGGTTTTGCATGATATATCCATGCAAGATGGAAAAGGAAGATTAGGTTTAACTAACCATTTTCTTGTAAAGCCATTAATCTTATAATCTTTTAAGCTGTTTAAGTGTGTTGTATGAAAAATGTGGATTTTAGTTATCGAGTATTTATCAGTTCCTTAATGTTCTTTTTGGCTAAGTGCATTGATTCGAGAGATTTTCCTATTCAAGGCATTCCACTTGTTTATCCGGCTTTTATTTTATACATCCTTTTAATAACCGATTTAAAAAAAATATTTATCGGTATCCTGCGCACAAAGTTTTTAATAATTTTAGTCTCTGTTTTATGGGTGTATCATGCCATTTTGAAAATTTGTCTTGGAATGAACTTTAGTATTGTAAGTATAGCATTATTATTTGAGCCGATAATGCTGTTTGTTGTTGCTGGTGTAGCTGCATCAAATGATGGTGGTAAGAAAGCCGTAATCTGGGCATTTATTCTTGCTGTCATATGCAGTACATTGTTTGGATTTGGTACAATTTTCATTGGTTCGCCTTTTTTAGAAATAAATGAGATATTACATTCTACATTAATTGCAAACAAATCTACACTCGATAAATTGCATCGTATAACTATTGGGAATGCTGGCTTTTCTTTGTTTATATTTAAATTCGCTTACCAGCTTGCAACCGCATTTGTAATGGTGTTTGCATTGCTTGTTGATTCCAGTACATCCAAGAAGGCAAAAACAAGTTTGTACATGGCAATAGTCGTATTAATTGCTGGAATCCTTTCAAACGGTGAACGTTCAATATTGGTATCTGTTTTTATCGGTATCATAACGATGAATTTTTTGAAAAGAGAATTATTGATCTCCTTCAGAATGGTAATGGTTTTAATTTTTACTATGTTCGTCGTGTGGATAAAACTTAATTATTTTCAGGATGTTTCTGGACTTGACTCTCTTGGTAACCGAATGAATTTTGGATTGGAGGAGTTTGCAAGAGTTAAAGCTGCCTTTGTTGCGATCTGTTCAGTTTTAAGTGAGCCTTTTGGGGCGGGAGGGATGTCCGATGTCTATATTAGTTTTGCGAAAAAAAATCACTTTACCAATTCTATGGGCACGATATATCCACCTCATAATAATTTTGCATCTACAATTATGGAAACAGGTATTGTAGGACTTATTGTTGTCTTCTTATATTTGTTTTTTATAATAAAAACATTATTCCTTATAAGAAAAGGAAACACCTCGTATCCTTTAGAAATTATCATTGCAACAGGTTGTATCACCGCAATGTTGAATTCATTTGCACATAATGTTGGTTTTTTCACAAAAGAAATGTGCATTTGTTTTACTTCAGGTTATTTGTGTGCGTTTCAATCGGAAAATAAAAAGAATCTCGGTCAAAGGGGTACCAGATGAAAAAGATCAAAGTTCTATTTGTAATAAGTTCTATGGAAGGCGGAGGAGCCCAACGAGTTGTTAGTAGAATTCTTCAGAGCTTAAATTCTGACTTGTTTGATCCGCAATTAGCTTTGGTACGCAAAAGTGGCCCGTTTTTAAAAGATATTCCCTCCCATGTGACCGTTATAGATCTGAAATCGTCAAAAGCAAGATTTGCAATATTTAAATTATTGAAATTATGTCGGGATGTCAACCCTGATATTGTTTTTTCAAATCTTGGATACATAAATGTATTGATTGCATTGTTTCGTTTTCTGTTGCCTAAAAGAACAGTTTTTATTGCTAGGGAAACAGATATTCCGAGTGTCTCAATTCCAAACAGCAATTATCCAAGGTTGCTTAAGGTAATGTACGAAGTTTTATACCCTAAAATTGATATGATAGTATGCCAATGCAAGTATATGAAAAATGATCTTATCAATAAATTTTGTATTTCACCTGAGCAGACAATAATTATAAATAATCCTGTTGATGAAATTGATATTGATCAATTTAACGATAATTCGAATGGTTTGTATGATAAAGGTTTGTTTAATGTCTTGGCGGTGGGGAGAATGTCACATGTAAAAGGGTATGACTTGTTGCTAAAAGCAATGACCCTTGTAAAAAATAGTAGAATTCACTTGACTATATTAGGAGATGGTCATAAACGCAGCGATCTTGAAGACTATATAAAAGAAAAGAATCTTTCCGAAAAGGTTACACTGGCGGGTTTTCAGGAAAATCCATACAAATATATGGCTAATGCCGATCTAATGGTTTCGTCAGCACGAATTGAATCATTTTCGAATGCAGCTATAGAGGGTAATGCATGCGGAGTACCTATCCTTGCATTTAAGTGTCCTGGTGGTAATGAAGAAATAATTGATGAAGGAATAAATGGATGGCTTGTTGAATCAGGGGATATAGATTCGTTTGCAATGAAAATTGATAGTCTTGTTGGGGTAAAAAAACAAAGTGAAAAAATCATAGAACATATTTATAAAAAGTATAATTCCAAGAATATCGTTTCTCAATATGAAAAACTGTTTTTGAAGGTTGCAAATATTAGGCAGGCTTTATAGCTGTTATGAATAGTGATAAAACTCTGATTGAGGGTTTATGTTGCCATGATAAGATTAAGCTGACGAATAATATATGCTATGAGTAAAATGGTGTTCTAAATATATAATAAAAACAGCCAACTATAATGTGGAAATGATGTTAGAATGAAAAATAAAACGATACTTACATTGATCAATACTGTATGTCATTCAAACATGGCATATAATGAATTTGTTCTTCCTTTAAAAGAAAAAAATCGATTTATAATTTGTTCTGTGTTTGAAGATGAACTAATTCCAGAAGTTGAATCTTACAATTCCAAGGGAAATGTTCTTAAATATGTTAAGTCCCTAAAATCTCAAATTTTCAATGCACAATTTGATATCGTTCATATTCATTCATGCCAAACAGCCATCATGTTTTTTATTGTTGCATTGTTCACAAAACCATCACTCTTTAAACAAACGGTTATGACAGTACATAGTTCATTTAACGTTTTTAATATTAGAAATCGTCTAATCTTATTACCCTGCTTTTTGTTTTTTAAAAAGATAGTTTGTTGTAGTAGATCAAGTTATGAAACTTTCCCTGGATTGTACAAGTTTATCGCAGGAAAGAGGCTTGGCTTTATTAATAATGGAGTAAATATAGATCGTGTTGATACTGCGATTTTTAAAGGTACTTTACCCAAAATCGTTCCAAATAATCAGAAAGTAATCCTTAGCGTTGCTGCCTATAAAAAGATAAAAAATCATGAAACTTTGATTAAAGCATTTTGTAATATTAAATTTCGTAATACAACTCTTTGCTTAATTGGGAAAGGTGAACGCCTTTCAAAAATAAAAAAAATGGTACAAGAATTGGGGTGTAATGATAATGTTGTTTTTATAGAACACCTTGATCGCGATGAAGTTTTTCGGTATATGAAGATGGCTGACATCTTTGTTTCAACTTCAATGGGTGAAGGACTTCCTATCTCTGTTCTTGAAGCTATGGCGTGTGGGGCCCCTGTTATTTTATCAGATATTTCACCCCATAAAATAATTGTCGAGCACTTGAAAGGTATAAGTCTAATTCCTTTGGGAAATTACAAAAGTTTTGCATTAGCCATCGATCGTTTGCTAAATTTGTCACGTGTAAAAATGGATCGTCTTGGTGAAACGTGTAGGGAAAAGGTCGAAAATGAATTTTCATTAAATAGTATGCTGTCTGCATATGAACAAATTTATGACCAATTAAATTTATAGTCCTATAACATAAGCATAAGAAAAATAATTAATTCTATTAATCGGATTTAGGCATTACGAGTATGGGTAAAGATCGTTTCAAATAATGAAATGTAGCTATTTGAATTAATGACAAAAAATATAATCGTTTAGCAAGCTCAATAGTCGCGATATGACGAATTGATTCATTAAGGGATGTAGAGGTTTTAAGTAAAAAGATAGGGTGCTTGACCTGAAATTATTGTTTATACATCTTAATGATAGCTCTCTATTAGGCTGAAGAAAGATAATAATCTGATGCTTTATTTCCTGATTGTTGATGGGAAACGACAATTTTGTCGTCTATATCTTTTCGGTGTTTCGTAAGTCTCTTTTGATTGTAACACGTCAATTGTATTCGTAATTTTACTGTAGGTGGGGGTGAAGGTAGGTTATGTGCCACGTCTGTGGTATTGATTGTAATTTAAGATATTTGTATTGAAACAGAATATAACAAGTCAGCGATCTTTATGCTCCGGAAAGAGATTAAATACACTTGATCAATGCAGGGAATTGTAAATAAATCACTAAAAAATAGGAGAAGAGCTATATCGTAGCTAACTTTCTAAAATGATAATTGAAATAACAGGCGTTCCTGGATCTGGAAAAACAACCATTATCAATCAATTGATAGCAAATCCTAAAAATAATTGTACCTTGTTTTCGCCTGAATTGATTTGTCAATTCCTGCACATGAAAATATTCCCCTTATTTGTAAAAAAAATAATTTCAGATATCTTTTTGGTGTTTATTCTGGCTTGTAATTTGTTTAAATATAAAGAGATTCTGTTTGTGGGGTTTCTGAAGGTAATGCAAACTAATGAAAGCTTAATTTTTAAGCTAAATATTTTCCGAAATATTATGTTGAAAATTGCTGGGTTTGAAGCGGGTGTTACAATTTTTAAGAAAAAAAGATTGCTATTTGATGAAGGGATCTCTCACATTCCTTTTAATCTTGCAGATTATACTAATTTCGAACAGCAAACATTAACAACAAGCATAAAGCTACTTGCCGGCCCATATTCAAATGTTAACTTGCTTCTAATTGATCATTGTCAGATCGACATAGTAAAACGATTGAAATGCAGAGGTCATAAACGGCTTCTTAAAGGTGGTTATGATTGTCAGAAATTTGTGGACACTAACCATGAAATTTTCGAACTGATGAATAAAAATTCAGATAAGTATAAATGGTTTTGTTGTTGGGAACCAACTTCACAAGGCGGCATTAATCTTTTAATTGAATCGGTTAAAGAGTTAAAATGTTAAAATTGATTGAAAAACTTCTTTGTCAGCTTGAATCGACTCAAATAAAATATTGTCACTGGAAAAACAATCATGCCTTGGGAGATGCTTTGCAAGGTAATGATGACCTTGATCTGTTAGTTGAATTTTCACAAAGAGCAGAGTTTTATCGTGTCATATATCGCCTTGGTTTTAAAGAAGCTTCCAATCGGATAATCAGTTATCCGTATATATATCATTTTTATGGACTGGACAAAGACAGCTGTAAAATTGTCCATCTGCATATTCATTTTAAAATTATTACAGGAGAATCTCATTTAAAAAATTTCCATTTACCCATGGAAAATGTCGTATTAAATAACTCAGAGATAGGCCCAGAAGGCATAAGGGTCCCTGATAAAGAGTTGCAGCTAATTCTTTATCTTATAAGATATTATTTGAAAATATCCTGCATCCCAGGCATTTTGTTACTGAATAAAAATAAAGACTATATTGATTCTGAATTTAGGTTTGTTAATTGTAGTTCGGGAAGCGAAAATGTCGATGGTTATCTTGAAAACAATGCTATCTTAAACCAAAAACTATTTTGGTTGTTATATGAAAATTATTCAAACTCTTTGATAAAAAAAGCTGCATTGGGTATATTTTTACGTTTTCATTTGTCATTTCTAAGAAGGCATAATCCAATATACGATTTTATATTGCGGTATTTTCAGATATCTTATCGGGCTGTCAATAAACTATTCTTACATAAGAAGAAATCTTTCAATGAAACTGGGTTAGTTGTGGCCGTAACAGGGTTAGATGCGACAGGGAAATCTACTGTGACTGCATCTTTGACAGAATTGTTTCAAGAAAAATTTAATTGCAAATATGTTCATGTGGGTATACCCCCCGCGACAATCTCAACCTATCCTTTCCGGATCCTTTTAAACATTCGTAATATGCTAAAAAGACATTCTCCGAATTTAAGCTCTACTGTACCTTCACGCAAAAGAAATTTTTTATTTGCTCTTCGATACACAGTTCTTGCTTTCGAAAGGTATTGTTTGATAGTGAAAGTGTACCGATTGAAACTGAAAGGCTATATTGTTATTTGTGACCGCTTCCCATCTCTTGATGTTGGAAAAATGGACAGTCCCAGAATCGGGTTTAATAGAAACGACAATAAAATTATAAGACTTATAGGTAAAATCGAAGGGGAAATGTATAAAAGAATTCCTAAACCCGATATTGTTTTTAATTTGCAAGTTCCAATAGAGATAGCTCTGGAAAGGAATCGTGAAAGGATAAAGTCGGGCAAGGAAACAGATACAGAATTGCGTTGTAGATATGCTGAAAATTCTAATTTGACGTACGATGCTCATGAATTCTATGAAGTTGACACAACATGTTCATTGTCCAGTGTTATAAAAGTGTTATTAACTGAAATTTGGAAAAAGCTATAATAGGCGGGAATATCGATGAAAATACTGCTGTTTGCAAACACTGATTGGTACTTATATAATTTTCGCCTTTCTTTATCAAAAGCAATTAGAGCCTCTGGACATTCAGTCGTTCTTGTCTCTCCTCCAGGGAAGTATGGGGAATTATTAAAGAAAGAAGGATTCGACTGGGTTCCTTTTCAACTGAAACGACGTAGTTTGAATCCGATAGCTGAGTTTGCTGTGATAATGCGACTGGTTCAATTATATCGGAGATTAAAACCTGATGTCGTGCATCATTTCACCGTTAAATGTGTGGTTTATGGTTCGCTTGCAGCAAAAATTGCAAAAATCAAGAAAAGAGTCAATGCAGTTGCTGGAATGGGACTGGTCTTTTCTAGTAAAAAAAAGTCAATCCGGATTCTTCGTCCTTTCGTTATAGAACTTTTTCGATTTGCGTTATCTGGAAAGGATTCTTACTTAATACTTCAGAATCCTGATGATCAAAAGGTTTTTATTGACAAAAAATTAATAAAGGCTGAAAAAATTCATTTGATACGTGGGTCTGGCGTTGATGTGAATCTATTTTGCCCTAAACCGCACAATAATCAGTTAGATGGAAAATGTGTTAATTTCCTATTGGCATCAAGAATGCTCTGGGATAAAGGAATTGGGTTATTTGTTGAGATCGCAAAATCTTTTAAAGATGATAAATGTGTTAATTTTTATCTGGCTGGGGAACCAGACCCGGGTAATCCCAATTCGGTTCCAGTTGAGGTTTTACATAAATGGAATGATGAAGGTTTAATTCAATATTTAGGCCATGTTCCTCACATGGATAAATTGCTGTCAAAAATTGATGTCTTAATTCTTCCAACAACATATGGTGAGGGTGTCCCCCGTATACTGATAGAGGGGGCTGCTTATGGGCTACCACTCATAGCTACTGATGTCCCAGGCTGTAAGGAAATTGTTATCCATGGTTTCAATGGTATACTTATAAAGCCTGGCGATTTAAATAGATTTAAGAAAACAGTAGACCTCCTTGTTCGTAATCCTGAAAAGCGTTTGATGATGGGCCAAAGATCAAGACAACTCACTCTTGAAGAATTTGATGAAGAAATTGTTATTCGCAAAACAATGGCTCTTTATTCAAAAAACTGACTTTTTCTCAATAGCATCTTTGAAAAGTGATTTCTTTCATTAAAGGCTCTCAAATGAGATCGCCGAGATAGTTTGAGTGAATCTTTGGGGGCTGCCAAAACTATTTGTTTTCGAAATTGTTTTAGTCATGCAAACATTGTTCTGTTAATGAATAGATTGTTCAGGAAGTGTAGCCAAATAAAATGGGCCTGTCGAAAGATCGGAACCCACTGCCGGGGGAATGATGAATAAAAAAAATATGAAAAGCTTTATTACAGCGCCGTTTATGCTTCTAATCAGTACTTACTTGTTGCTTTTTGTCCTGCTTTATGAACCTGTAATACCTCGCCTTCTCAGATGGTGGGGGAGGGACGATTACTCTTACTGCTACTTGATCCCATTTATAGTTGTCTATCTTATATGGGAAAAACGGACGTTCTTGTTTGAAATCTCTTCCGAACCTGAATGGAAAGGCATTTATCCATTTCTTTTGGGGGTAGGATGTTACTGGCTGGGAGAGCTTGGCGGTGAGTTCTATATCATGTATATCTCTTCATGGCTCATTTTGATGGGACTCTGCCTTTTTCACATGGGATGGAAGAAAGTAAAGATTGTTTTTTTTCCGTTGTGTTTTATTTTAACCATGTTTCCGCTGCCCAATTTTTTCAATTTCAGAATTACACTTGCTCTCAAGTTGATATCTACAAAAATTGGGGTTTTAATGATGCGGGCTTATGGCATGAGCGCATTTCAAGATGGTAATGTTATTGATCTTGGTTTTACAAAACTTCAAGTAGTCGATGCTTGCTCAGGTCTTCGTTATTTATTTCCTTTGATTGTCTTGGGGATTCTTGTTGCATATTTTTTCAGGTCACGCTGGTGGAAAAAGATAGTAATTGTTCTATCCACAATTCCAATTACAATTCTTACAAACAGCCTGAGGATAGCTTTTACCGGGGTTCTGTCGGAACGCTTTGGCTCAAAAGCGGTAGAGGGCTTTTTTCATGACTTTGAGGGCTTGGTCATCTTCATGTTCGCCTTGGGCTGTCTTGTTTTTGAGATGATAGTGCTTGCGAAACTGTTTCCGGAAGCAAAGATTGTAAAAAAGGAAGAAACGCCTGTGCCGCAGGAAGGGGAGATAATGGTTCAGTCGTCCTTGTTAAAGCAGCCTCAGTTTGTTGTCTCTGTTGTACTGCTTGGTCTCACTTTCACTCTGTCTCAGGGGGTGGAGTTCAGGGAGGCAATTCCCATGAACAAGAGTTTTAACTCTTATCCCATGGAAGTGGGCAAATGGAGGGGAACTCCTCAGATCATGGAACAGAAATTTATCAACGCCCTGGATTTTAGTGATTATATCATGGCTGATTACAGGGATGGCAATGGCAGTCCAATTAATTTTTATGTTGCCTATTATGAGAGCCAGAGAAAGGGAGAGTCCATCCATTCACCAGCCACCTGCCTTCGGGGGGGAGGGTGGGAGTTTAAAAATGCGGGCAAGAGTCTGGTACCACTGGATGGGGATGGAAACATGCTGCCTGTGAACCGGGCGGTGATCCAGAAGGGAAGTTACAGGCAGATCTCCTACTACTGGTTCCCCACCAGGGGAAGGAATCTGACCAATGCCTTTGAACTCAAATGGTTCACCTTCTGGGACGCCCTGACCCGCCAGAGAACGGACGGGGCCCTGGCAAGGGTGATCATGCCTGTCGATCCCGGCGAGGAGGTGGCAACGGCTGAGAAGCGCCTTCAGTCGTTTATCCGGGAGATGGAACCGGTCCTTTCAGACTATTTACCCCAATAGGTAGATCATGTATCTTTTTACCGTCTTCATCGTCGCACTGCTTCTCACCATCGCCTTGATACCTGTTGTCAAGAGCATGGCCTTTAAGATGAACATCGTGGATGTTCCCAATTCGAGAAAGGTTCATGTGCTTCCCATGCCCAAGAGCGGTGGGATCTCCATCGCCATTGGCGCCCTGGTTCCCGTGCTGCTGTGGGTGCCGCGGACAAGCTTTTTGAGTGCCGTGTTGCTTGGCTCGGGGATCATCGTGGCCGGCGGGGTGATCGATGATATAAAGGAGCTTGGATACAAAGCCAAACTTGCCGCCCAGGTGGCGGCGGCCTTGGTTGTCATTTTTTACGGCAAGGTTACCATTGGTTTCCTTGGAAATCTGGCTCCCACGGATTTCGTGCTGACGGGTTTTTTCTCTGTTGCCCTGACCCTGTTTGTCATTGTCGGTGTGACCAATGCCATCAATCTGGCCGACGGCCTGGACGGGCTTGCGGGCGGGATCTCCATGCTCAGCTTTGTCGCTATTGGGTTTCTGGCGTACCGGAGCGGGAATACGGTCATCGCGATCATGTCCGTTGCCGTGATTGGTGCGATCTTCGGTTTCCTGCGGTTTAACACCCATCCTGCCGTTATCTTCATGGGGGATGCGGGCAGCCAGCTTCTGGGTTTTTTGTCGGTGACCTTTGCCCTGGTGCTGACCCAGGCCAACACCCCTTACAGCCGCCTGATCCCTTTGCTGCTGATCGGGTTTCCCATCCTGGACACTTTGACGGTGATGCTGGAGCGAATTGCAAAGGGCAGATCACCCTTTGTTGCGGATAAAAATCATTTTCATCACCGGCTTATGAGTCTTGGACTGTACCACTCCGAAGCTGTTCTTGTGATCTACATTCTCCAGGCGATCTTCATCGCCTTTGCCTTTGTGTTTCGTTTCTATTCCGAATGGGTTCATCTGCTTTTTTTCCTTGCTTTTGCGGGGCTCATTATCGGGGGCTTTGCACTGGCAGCGCTCAAGGGATGGGAATTCCGGCGGGGTGAGGTCTTTGATACGCTTGTCAAGGGGCGGCTCAGGGTGTTGAAAGAGAAGAAGATCTTTATCAAGATCAGCTTCAACTCCCTTAAAATCGGGCTGCCGCTGCTGTTTTTTTTCCAGGTGCTCATTCCCCGGCATATTCCCGGTTACATTCCGGCTGTGGCCGGAACGCTTATGGTGATGATCATTGGTGTGCGCTTTTTCAAGCGGGCTTACAGGGTGATGGTATTGAGGCTGGCGCTTTACCTGACCATTCCGGTGGTGCTCTATTTTGGCGAGACGGAATCCGCCGATTGGATACGTCTTGCCTGGGTTGATTTGCTTGATCTCAACAGGGCGGGGTTTCTGGTGATCCTTTTTGCCGGAGTCATAACGATAAACCTGACCCGGCGCCGCAATGGATTTAAAATTACGCCCATGGATATTCTGGTATTTATTGTGGTGCTGGTGTTTCCCCATCTGCCTTCAGCCCAGTGCCAGAGCATTGAGGCGGGGATGACGGTGGCCAAGGCCCTGGCGCTTTTTTTCTCCTATGATATCCTCATTGGTGAGCTTCGGGGGGAAATAACCTTTGTTGAGTTGTCAACCATGGCGACCTTACTGACTGTTGTAATAACAGGAATTCTGTAAAAAATGGATTTTTATGGGGTAAATTACCCATTTAAAGACGTATATGTAATAAAAGTATCAAGAATAGGAAAAAAATGTTATATATTTGCTTTGAATCGGAGGGAAAATTGACCTGAACACGCCATGGGGGGTTCAACTTTAGTAAGTTTTGGCTTGGCACGATTATTGCTGTTGGTCGTGAAAGGTTATAGATGTTTGATCTGCCAGGTCGGAAAACGACTTGTATCCTGAATGGAGGCAGGTGACTTACAGTAAAAGACGGAGATTCAAGATGAAAAAAAGTTTAACCCTGTGTTTGTTATTGGTGTTTATGGTGGTTGCTACCAATGGTTTGTGTGCTAATATAGACAGCCCTATTGTCAAGAACGGTGATTTTGAAACGTTAGGTATAGGTAATGTCCTCGGCGATAATCAATGGAAGGTGTATAAAAACATACCGGCATGGGAAACCTTAAGCGGCCCTGGCATCGAGATTCAGAGGGGTACGGTGGCTGACGCGAAATCCGGGAAGAATTATGTCGAACTTGACAGTAATTCTAACAGCAGCATGAGCCAGACACTCTTCCTGGCACCGGGCGATTACCAACTGGCGTTCTGGTACATGCCAAGGGTCACAATAAATGAGTATAAAAATAATAATGATAATGCTAACGGCATTAATTTTTCAATTGATAATCATGAGTATGACCATGACAATGACATTGAATCTTTCAATAAAGAAAGCTATATAAACAGATTTTATGTCGATGGTATGGAGTGGGAAAAAGTTACCCTGGATTTTGCTGTTTCTGAAGAATCAGGGACGGATTTCGATCTTACCTTTGGAGCATATGGCAAGGTCAACAGTAAGGGAGGGTTTGTTGATAATGTCAGCGTGACGGCAGTTGCTCCCACACCCACACCCACACCAATCCCTTCATCCTTGCTTCTTCTGTTTTCAGGAGGCGCGGGGTGCCTGGTCTTGAGAAAAAAGAAAGTTATGAATTAGAGCGGGATTCTAAAACGGGTTGACAATCGAGCGCAGGAAATAGCGATATTTCCTGCGCTATTTTTATGCGGATTCGTCGGCTCAGATCTCTCTGATTCTGTGCTGAATAATTGATATTTTTTTGATTTTTGTATTGTAACAATAGAAACTTAAATTCAGGGAGTTATGGTTGATGAGAAAGAAAGTCGGAATCCCAATGGGTTTTGTGCTGCTGGTGGTTGTGTGCGCGCTTGTTTCCGGATGCGGTACACCGGAAGAGAAAAAAGAGGCGTTTTTTACCAAGGGCCAGACCCTGTATGACCAGGGGGAGTATGTCAAGGCCCGGCTGGAGTTCAAGAACGCTGTTCAGATCGATCCCGAATTTGCCAAAGCCTATTACATGCTTGGCAAGATCGATCTTCAATCCAAGGATTTCAAACAGGCCTACGGATTGATCATGAAGGCGGTCAACCTCGATCCCAATCTCCTGGAGGCCAGGATCGATCTTGGCAGGCTTCTCTTTTCCGGCAGGGCGTTTGACCGGGCCCTTGAACAGGCCGAGGCCGTCCTGGCCGGTGACCCTGACAATGGGGACGCCCTTTTGATAAAGGCGTCGGTGTTCATGGCGCAAAAGGAGGGGGAAAAGGCCCTCTCCATCCTTACCGGACTTATGGACAAGGGCATGAACAAGCCTGATCTGTTCATGATGCTCGCCTCTGTTTACAATGGTATGGGCGACCGGGAAAAGACCGGGGAGATGTTACGCAAGGGGGTTGATAAGAATCCCGAGTCCGCCGTGCTTCTTCTGACCCTTGCCCGGCTGAATGCGCGCCAGGGCAACCTTCCAGCCGCGGAAGAAGGTTTGCGGAAGATTGTTAACCTTGATCCGGACAATGTCAGGACAAGGATAAACCTTGCTTCGTTCTTCATGGATACGGAGCAGAAAGACAAGGCCGGGAAAACACTGGATGAGATCCTGGAACGCTGGCCCCTGGATGAGAAAAAACGTGGGCTGGTCGCCCAGTTCCTGGTCAAGGCCAGGCAGGTCAAAAGGGCTGAGGAGACTTTGAAAAAAGGGATGGAGCTTGTTCCCGAAGGGTTCCTTGCCTACCAGATGCTTGGCGAGCTTTATGTGCGCCAGGGCCGGTCCGAGGAATCACTCAAGATGCTTGAGTCGGCCCTTGGCCTGGAAAAGGACCCCGCCCATCCCGAGATTATCCGGACCAAGATCGCCCTTGCCAAGGTGCATATGCTCCGGGCCGAGATCGACAAGGCCGAAGTATACGTGGACGATGTTCTGGCCAACGACACCGGCAACCTGGACGGACATGGACTGAAGGGCCGTATCCATCTGGGAAAGAGACAGGGGATCGAGGCGGTCTCCGAATTCAGGCTCCTGGTGGATGAGCGCCCCAAGGATCTGGCCGGCTATGTCCACCTTGCCCAGGCCCATCTGATCAACAAGGATAACGACCTTGCCCTGGACGTCATTAAGAAAGGGCTTGAAGTAAAGCCCGACTCCGTTGCCATGATCAAGGCAATGGTCAAGATCTATCTGATTAAAGGGGATGTTGCCGCAGCCGAGAAATTCTGCAGTGACCGGCTTGAAAAATCACCCGAAGAGGCGTTTACCTGGAACCTTTTGGGCCGGATACTTCTCTCCGGGAAAAAATTCGACCAGGCCCTTGAAGCCTTTCAAAGTGCAAGCAAGCTCCAGCCCGGCTGGCCCCTTCCCAACAACAGCATTGCCGCTATTTACCTTCTCCAGGGGAAAAAGGCGGAGGCTGTTGAAAAGTTCAAGTCCGCCTTGGCTGTCAATCCGGGTAACGCCTCTGCATGGCTCACCCTGGGTAACATCTATGAGCAAAGCCATGAGTATGACAAGGCTGTCGCCGTTTATAAGGATTCCCTCAAGTATATCCCCCGGCTCTGGGCCGCGTCAAACAACCTCGCCTTTATCATGACCGAGTACTCTTCAAAGAAAGAGGATCTGGAAACAGCCCTGGACTATGCTGAAATGGCCGTGGAACTTCAGCCGGACTCCCCTGTGGTTCTGGATACCCTTGGCTGGGTCCACTATAAACTCGGGGATCTGGACAAGGCCATGTCGATCATTGAAAAGGCCGTTGACAAGACAGCGGACAACAGTGCCATCAACTTTCACATGGCGGTTTTGCTCCATGAAAAGGGCCGGGACAAGGAGGCAACCGTCATGCTTGAAAAGGCCCTGGCGGACGAAGGGGATTTCTATGGAAAAAAACTGGCGGAAGAGCTTCTTAAAACCATTAAAAAATAGAAGGAGAGCGTGATGAAAAAGATTATTTTGGCTATCTCTTTTATTGTGGCAGGACTCAGTCTGTCGGTTCAACAGGTATCAGCGGCCCAGGGAACGAATCTTTCCCTGGGCCAGGGCTATGAGATCGGCACCGGGGATGTGCTGGACATCGCCGTGTGGAAGGATGCGGCCCTGACAAAGCAGGTGACCGTGCTTCCCGACGGCACCATCCATTTCCCTCTGGTTGGGGAGATCAATGTGCTTGGCATGACCGTCTCCCAACTCAAACAGACCCTTGAACAGAAGATCGAGCGCTATGTGCCCGATCCCGTGCTCTCCGTGGGCGTCCTCCAGGTGAACAGCATGCTCATCTATGTGATCGGCAAGGTCAACAAGCCGGGCCGGTTTCTCCTGAATTCCAACATCAACGTTCTCCAGGCCCTTGCCATGGCAGGCGGGCTCAATCCCTTTGCCAGGGAGAAGCAGGTGCGGATCTTCCGGGAAAACAATGGTGTTACGGATCAGTTCAAGTTCAACTATGACGAGGTGCGGGAGGGGGAAAAGCTTGAACAGAACATCACCCTCAGACGTGGCGATATCATCGTTGTTCCCTAGGAGATTGCTATGGTTTTTTTTAGAACATGCATGATCATCCTGGTGGCGGGGCTCTTGCCCCTGCCCCTGAACGCGATTGCCGATCCGTTGAAATTTGTCCCCGCCGTTCGTGTGAAACAGGAGTATAACGACAATATCCTGTTTGAACACTCCATGGAGGATGAGGATTTTATCACCACGGTCTCTCCCTCTTTTACGGTTGATCAGAAGGTGGAACGCCTTCAGGCCAATCTCAAGGCCGGTGTTGACAAGATCATCTACTGGGAGTTTGACGAACTCGATGCCCTGGACATGGATGTTGACGGGAAGGTTCGGTTCCAGGCCACCGAACGGCTTGGATTCGGGGTTAAGGGGCGGTATGCCGAGGATTCCAGGCGGGACAGGGAGACCGACCTCACCGGATTGGTGCTGGCAGGAGACCGGGACGCGACAAACATCTCCCTGTTTTCCGATTATCTGGTGAGCGAAAAGACAAAGGCCAGCCTTACCTTGAGCTATTCCGACGTTACCATTGAAAAGCCGGATGATGAAGAGAACGAATATTACAAGGTGGATCTCGCATTTACCCACAATATTTCCAAATGGTTTGACAACACCACCGGGCTGTTGAACTTTTCCTACATGAATTATGATTCCGACGACAGGAATCTATATTCCGACAACCCGTGGCCGGGACTTACCACGAAGGTGAACCAGGCGTATGCCTTTGATCTCTGGCAGATGTATGCAGGGTTTTCCAAGAATATCACCGAGCTCTTCAGCGTATATCTCCAGGCGGGCGCCGGTTATACCCGGTCCGACGAGAGTGCGCGAAAGCGATATTTTGAAACCGGTACGGGCAATGAGCTTACGGCCCCCACCCGCACCTCGTCAAGCGATTCCAACTTCAACGGGGTGCTTGTTGCCGGAATGGATTACACCGGGCTTTATTACACTGCCGGGCTATCGGTCTCCCATGATGCACGGGGCTCATCCGGGGTGAACGGCCTTGTGGAGAGAACCTCCGTTTCCGCCAATTACTCCAGAAAAATCAGTTCGGAACTGACCGCAACCTTGTCCGGAGCATGTCACCTGAACCGCACCGACAGAAGCATCGGCGCGGATGAAGACGATCTTACCTGTAGTGTCCGCACGGGTCTTCGGTACAAGTTCTCCCGGGATTTTACGCTCTCTGCTTACTACCGGTACCGCACCCTGAATGAACGGGAAGAAGATACCCACAGATACCAGAACCTCGTCTACTTGATGGTAAACAAGACCTTTGAATTATAATTGTTAATGGAGATTCCCAATGGAAGAGATTGTCTTAACCCCTTCTGATTACCTGGCCATCCTGAAACGAAGGCTGTGGAGCCTTGTCCTTCCTATGATACTTGTTGTTGTGGCGGCCGCCTGCGTGGCCCTGCTGCTGCCGGCTATTTACAAATCCACCTCTATCATCCTCATTGAAAAGCAGGAGATCCCTTCCGAATACGTGATGTCGAGCATGACATCCTATGCCGAACAGCGGATTCAGAGCATCAACCAGCGGGTCATGACCTCTTCCAAGCTCCTTGATCTCATCAATCGGTTTGATCTCTACAGTGAGCTGAGGTCCAAGAAGACCATGGATGAAATCATCGAAAAGATGAGAGAGGATATCCACCTGGCGCCGGTCACCGCCGATGTGGCGGACCAGCGCTCGGGGCGCTCGGTCACCGCCACCATCGCTTTTACCATCTCCTATGAGGGAAAAGATTCCGCTAAAGTCCAGCAGGTGACCAACACCATCACCTCCCTGTTTCTGAAAGAGGACCTGAGCGTGAGGGAACAGCAGGCCGAGGACACCTATTCGTTTCTCGATGATGAGAAAAACAAGGTGAGAAAAGAGCTGGCTGAATATGAAAAGAAGATAGCGCTTTTTAAGCAGGAACATATCGAGAGCCTGCCCGAGGTGTTCCAGGTCAACATGCAGACCCTGAACAGCCTCCAGCAGAGCGTTGAACGGGTCAAGGAGAACCTGCGGTCATTGCGGGAGAGGAAAGGGTATCTGGAAACCCAGCTCGTCAATGTTTCACCGGATCTTGAGTCTGATAATGATGATTCCAGGCGGCTCGAGGCCTTGAAAATGCAGCTGATCAATCTCAAGACCAAATTCTCCGACGAGTATCCGGATGTGGCAAAGCTGAAAACCGAGATCGAGGAGGTGGAGAAGTCCGTTGCCGAAAAGAAGAAGGAGAAGGCCGGTTTGCCCGACAATCCTGCCTATATCACCCTTTCTTCCCAGCTTTCCAGCACCCGGACCGATATCGAATCCGTGAAGAATCAGATCAAGGATCTTGACATCCGGCTCCAGGAGTACAAGGATCGCATCGAAGCCACCCCGTCAGTCGAAGAGGCCTACGGCGCGCTCCTGGCGGACCGGAACAACCTCAAGGCAAAATATGACGACCTCCAGCGAAAATCCATGGAGGCCAAGGTGGCCCAGGGACTCCAGGCGGAACAGAAAGGGGAGCGCTTTACCCTGATCGAGCCGGCAAGAAGGGCTGAAAAACCCTTCAAGCCCAACCGCCTTGCCATCGTCCTCATCGGCATTGTGCTGGGACTGGGTGCCGGCGTGGGATACGCCTCCCTGCGGGAGTTTGCCGACTCATCCTTCAGGGACCCGGAGAGCATCATGCGGGCAACCGGATTCACGGTATTGACCGTGATCCCCGAGATTGTGACCCAAAAGGACAGGGCCAGGCGAAGGAGAAAAAAGCTGGTGATCGTGACGGTCCTTGCGGTCGGAGCCATTGCATCCATTTTTCTGTTTGACATGTTTGTGATGGATCTCGATGTGCTTTGGGCAAAAATTCTTCGCAAAATCTCCTAATTTTCGGAATTATGAATAAGGAACAGCGTAATGAAACTTAGAAAAGCTCTTGATAAAGCCAAAGACCTGCGGGGAAATTCGGTTGCCCCCCCGGGCAGGTCTACTACCGGCAACGGCCATTGGAAGGCTCCGGTGTATTCGGAGTCCCGGTCCGACAAAATCGATTTCAAGGTGGTTGAGGATAACCGCGGTGTCTGCATGATGCCGGATGCCGCCGAGATCCAGCGCTACAAAATTTTGAGAACCCGTATTCAGCAGCAGACAAAGGGCAGGGGACTCAACACCATAATGGTCACAAGTCCCAACAAGCGGGAGGGCAAGACCGTCACCAGCATCAACATGGCTTTCACCTTTGCACGGGAGCTCAACCAGACCGTGCTGCTGGTGGACTGTGATTTCACGGGCCAGGATATCCACAGGTACCTTGGCATACAGAGCTCTGCAAGCCTGGTGGACTATTTTGTTGACGATGTGCCCTTGAATGAGCTTATCATCTGGCCCGGCATTGAAAAGCTCAGTCTTATTTCAGGCAACAGGACCGTCAACGACAGTTCCGAGCTTCTCTCCTCCCCCCTGATGAAGGAGGCGGTTGAAGATATGAAGAACCGGTACGATGACCGGTACGTTCTCTTTGATGCGCCCCCGGTGCTGGAACATGCCGACGCCATCTCCCTGGCCCCTTTGGTGGACGGGGTGATCATGGTGATACAGGCAGGCGTTACCTCAAAACGGGACGTTCAACGGGCCGTTGATATGATTCCCAGGGAGAAGTTCCTTGGGTTTGTCCTGAATCGGCAGAAATAATCATGTATACAGAGTTTTACGGATTTAAGGAAAAACCGTTTCACCTGGTGCCTAACCCTGCCTATCTCTATCTGAGTCCGCGCCATCAAAACGCCCTGACTTACCTGGAGTACGGCCTTGCCGAAAAGGTCGGGTTCATCATGCTCACCGGCGAGATCGGCATGGGCAAGACCACCCTTGTCAGGCATATCCTGAATGATATTGAGTCCGACATGGATGTGGCCGTTATCTTCAACACCAACGTGCTGTCCGATGATCTCATCTCCCTGATCCTCACGGAATTTGAGATCAAGCATGACCAGCAGATGACCAAGGCGAAATCCCTGGAGCTTCTCTACAAGTTCCTGATTGATAAATATGCCAAAGGACGCAAGGTGCTCCTCATCATCGACGAGGCCCAGAACCTTTCCGACGAGCTGCTGGAGGAGATCCGGATGCTCTCCAACCTTCAGACGGATGAGGACATGCTCCTTCAGATCATGATCGTGGGGCAGCCGGAGCTCAGGGAGAAGATCGAGAGTCCAAGGCTCGAGCAGTTTGCCCAGCGCATCGCCGTGAGCTACCACCTTTCCCCAATGGATAAGGATGAGACACACGGCTATATCGCACACCGCTTGAAAAAGGCCGGGGGCAGGGAGGACATTTTCGATGACAGCGCCGTGGAGATTGTTTTTGAGAATTCGGCGGGCATTCCCAGGCGGGTGAATCTCTTGTGTGACGCCGCCCTGGTCTATGGGTTTGCCGACAATGCCGAAACCGTCACCGGCAGCATCGTCTCCCAGGTGATCCAGGACAAGGGGGGCATGGGGATCGTCGACAGCAGGAACGCGCCGATTCTCTTGACGGACATTGTGGATGAAACGCCCGGCGGTAAGGGGGAAACCGATCCCGATCTCCCGGGGCGGCTGTCAGCCGTTGAAAACTCCATTGCCCGGCTCCAGGCCCAGATGACTTTTCAGGTGGAGAACCTGGAAAAGCGGGAGAAAGATGCAAAGGATCAGCTTATAGTCAAGCTTCACCGCATGCTTGCCGCAGAACGCAAGATCAGCATGAAGCTCACCTACGACTATGGACGGCTCAAGGAGAAATACCTTGATTTGATAAATAAATCCAAGTAAGCGGGTGAAATTTTGTTCCTGTATACATGGGAATTGATAATTCCACAAACGTTCAAACGGTAACCTGAACAGCGCGTAAAAAAAACAGACACCCTGGGTGGTCATTAAAGTGACCATCCAGGGTGTTTTTGTTTTAAGCGGAAAATTAGAAGATTATTTGTAGTACCTGTCCTTTTCACTGTAGATGCAGCCGCAGTACTGCTGGCGGTACATCTCCAGGCGCTTTGACTCTTCTATTCCCTGTTTCCAGCCCTCCCGGAAATCCCGGTACACGAATTTGATTCCCTCTTTTCGGGCGATGGCCTCGGCTGTTTCGCAGATGAGTTTGTGGTTCTGGAACTTACTGTAGAGAAGGGTTGAGGAGAACCCGTCGAATTTTCCCTTTTTGGCGATCTTGGCCGTTGCCTTGAGGCGGTCGTAATAGCAGAACCGGCACCGGTCCGATTCCCGGAACGCCACGGACCTAAGAAAGCGTTCCAGCTCATACCCCTTTTGCCAGATCATTCCAAGCTCCTGGGCCTCGGCATACTCTTTCAGGGTCTCTTCCCGTTTCAAGCACTCTGTCAGGGGGTGGATGTTGTGGCGGTAGAAGAATCCCATCACCTCCATGCCCTCTTGTCTCAGTACCTCGAGGGGATAGATGGTGCAGGGGCCGCAGCAGCAGTGTAAAAGAATCTTCAATCTCTCTCTCCGAAAATGGCGGTTCCGATTCTCACCATTGTGGCTCCCTCTTCAATGGCCACCCTGAAATCCCCGCTCATGCCCATGGAAAGGTGCTCCATGGAGATGTTCGGGATATTCTCCCCTTCAATGGCGGATTTAATTTCGGCCATGGCCTTGAAAAAGGGACGCGCTTTTTCAGGGGCGTCAAAAAACGGGGGCATGCCCATGAGTCCCCTTACGGAGACGTTTTCAAAGGGGGATATTTCTTTCGCCAGGGCCAGGGCCTCGTCGGCGCCGGTCCCGGATTTGGACGCTTCTTCGCTGATGTTGATCTGGATCAGGATCTTCTGGACCTTGCCGATCTTCTTTGCCTGCTTGTTGATCTCCCTGGCAAGCTTAAGGGAGTCCACCGTATGGATCAGGTCAAAGTGCTTTACGGCAAAACGCGCCTTGTTGGACTGAAGGTGGCCGATGAAGTGCCAGGCCGCGGGAATCTCTCCCAGGGTCTCGATTTTGTCAATGGCCTCCTGGATGTAGTTTTCACCGAGAATGGTGACCCCTGCATCCACTGCTTCCTTTACCAATGCCGCACTCTTTCTTTTGCTGACGCTGACAAGAAGGACCTCGTCGGGGTTGCGGCCGGCTGCTCCGGCAGCGCTCCGGATCTCATCTTGAATGGTCTGAAGTCGGTTTTTAATGTCATTCATGGTGTTTTTGTTCTATCCATTGGGGTTTGATTCGTTGTTTGGAGAAAGGGTTATCACCCCTTGTGCCAGGAGAATTTCGATCACCTCGCACACGGGAAGGCCGACAACGTTGGTGTAGGAGCCGTTGATGCTCTTAACAAGAAAGGTGCCAAGCCCCTGGATCGCATAGGCGCCAGCCTTGTCAAAGGGCTCGTCCGTGCCCACGTACCATTGGATCTCCTGGTCCGAGAGCTCCTTGAACTTCACCTCGGTGGTGACGGCCCGGGTGATTGACTTGCCCTCGTTGCCGCAGCACAGGGTAAACCCGGTATAGACCGTATGGACCCGGTTGCTCAGACGCTTGAGCATGGCCGCGGCATGGTCGATGGAATCCGGTTTCTCAAGGACTTTGTCATCGATGACCACCACGGTGTCCGCACCCAGGGTCCAGGCCTCCGGGTGGCGGGCGGCCACAAACCGGGCCTTTTCCATGGATAACCGTTTCACATAGGCTTCGGGTGATTCCGAACCAAGCATCTTCTCTTCGATGTCTGCCGGCTCCACGGCAAACCGGATGCCCGCCTGTTCAAGCAGGTACTTTCTCCGGGGGGACTGGGACGCCAGAATTAGTTTTTTAGTATTCATGGGACACTCTTTTACCAGAACCGGTTTTCCCTTACAAGGGGGTTCTCCTTTTCCCGATAATTTTTTTTAAGCTCGATCAAGATTTTTGCTTGCAAATTTCCGACACATACTATATTAATACCCCTGTTTTGCCTGGGTGGCGGAACTGGTAGACGCAAGGGACTTAAAATCCCTCGGAGATTATCTCTGTACGAGTTCAATTCTCGTCCCAGGTACCATTAAATATCAAAGGCTTAACCGGAATCCGGTTAAGCCTTTTTTATTTTCAAAATCAACCATTGTGCCCATATTTGTGCCCACCTGAGATTTCAGGTAATCTTCCTGCTGCTTTGCAGCGATCATCAAGTCCCCCTCGCTTACAATATTATAGCGTTCAAAAACAGACCTTGTCTTATGCCCTGAGATCATCATGGCCACCCTTTCCGGTACACCCGAACGAACCATGTTTCTGACAGCAGTCCTTCTCAGGTCATGGAAAATCCGATTGGGTATTCCGACCTTAGTGAGTGTTGCATTTCTGGTTCTGTTATTAAAGGGTTTTATCTATAATATTTATTCAATAACAATGAACAATCTTAGGTGGGAACATTATGAGTTGATGACAAAAAAGACTAAAAAAGTCAACATGAGTAACACTCAGATTTAACAGAAAAAAAACAACGTAAACAAAGAATATCAGGATCTCTGAATCCCCCCACATTGTGCCATATAGTCATGACTCTACTGTTGTGTCTATAATCTTTTAATTTTAACAGCCACATGCGATCCAGAAAAGAACGGCTAAACTTCTGGATTTCGAAGGGACGGATAAATATGCAGTTCATCATTGGTGTCCTCCTCGCAATCTCGGGCGTAAGTGCCTACGGGGTATACTGTAGACGAAAGGATCACGTGATTCTCGATATTCGGAATGTCCTTGAAGATTGTCGTAGCCTAAAGTCTTGGGATGACCGAAGCGAACTCAAACTCGGGACATGGGTCGAGGGGGATGAACGAGAACTCCACAGAAAATCCCTGCGGGTGCTCAAACGCATCCTCAAGGAAATGATCCGCTATTACCAGATTCACCTTGAGATGGCGGACGGAGAGCCTTACGGCACATATCAATCGCAGCCGAAGTAGCCTGACCCTAAAGAAACAACTCGTTCACTCAACCTCAAATCCCGTATGCACCGGATAAAGGTCTGCCCCCTTATACCCCGTCAACGGCAAATTCGTCATAGACGCAATTTTGATTGGCCACGTTGATACCCATCTGGATTTATCCGGGTCCCTTATTTCAGCATCCTCCATCGTCCCTCACCGACCATCCCACAGCAACATGAACCTATCTTGCCCCTTTTATATGTATCGGTGGTGTCGTTTTACAGGCTCTACAGTCCCGCACAGTATCAACCAATGATGTGGGCACAACTACTGCGTAAAAGCCATAATCAGATGCCTGTCCCAATCAACATTCTTTACACAGTTTTATAATACTGATACAAAGGATCGGGAAATAAAATTAAGGGATAAATATGTATTACAAAATAGAAGGTTTAACCCGTTTATGAATATCGAAAAGTTAGAAGACAATATCCAAACGCTTGTAATGAATCTTGTCGAAGAAACATTTATATATGAACTGTTACGGGCATATAATCAGCCTAAAGCCTCTATCACACGGTTAAAAAAAGGTGATTATAATCTTTCGAAAAATAAAGGGGAAATTCTCTGGAAAAAGAAGCTTTTTTTCAAAAAAGAAACTGATAGTGATCTGCATGGTCTCATTGACAGGCTGAAAAACGATCCTGGTGTTACCAAATATCACCCTCGTTTCATTATTGTTACCGATTTTAAGACCCTATTATCTGTAGACACTAAAACTGAAGATACTATAGATATACCTATTTTCGATTTATCAAAATATTATGATTTTTTTCTACCCTGGTCGGGGATGGAAAAGTTACAGATCCATAGTGAAAACCCTGCGGATATTAAAGCTGCAGAAACTATGGGCCAGCTCTATGACCTCATCCTGGAAGATAACCCTGCTGAGAGTGAGAGAGAAAGACATTCACTAAATATATTTCTCTCTCGCCTGCTATTCTGTTATTTTGCTGAAGATACAGGTATCTTTGCTGATGACCAGTTCACCAACGCAGTGGCTTCCCATACAGATAAGGATGGCAGTGATCTGCAAGCCTACCTGCAAAAACTATTTAAGGTGCTCAACCTACGTGACCGATCGGATTTTCCGCAGTTTTTAAAAGATTTTCCCTATGTCAATGGTGGTTTGTTTGCCGATGGTTACCCCGTTCCGACATTCAGCACAAAATCGAGAGATATCATTATCAAGTGTGGAACACTTAATTGGAAAGCAATCAATCCTGATATCTTCGGTTCCATGATCCAGGCCGTAGTGCATAGCGATCAGCGTAGTGGTTTGGGGATGCATTATACTTCGGTTGGCAACATTATGAAGATAATTGAACCGCTTTTTCTTAATGACCTTTACGCAGAGTTGGAGCGGGCAGGAAAAAATAAGAGGAAACTGATGAACCTGTTGGATAGGGTTTGCCACATGCGCATATTCGATCCAGCCTGTGGGTCTGGTAACTTCTTGATCATTGCATACAAGGAACTTTGTAAGCTTGAAATTGAAATTTTTAAGCGGTTGGAAGGTAAACAGCTTACATTCTTCAGTAATATCAAGCTCACCCAGTTCTACGGAATCGAACTTGATGACTTCGCCCATGAGACCGCCAAACTCTCTCTATGGCTAACAGAACATCAAATGAACCTTGCTTTTAAAGAAGTGTTTGGTCAGACACGCCCCACACTGCCGCTGCAGGATGGAGGGAATATTGTCTGTGGTAATGCAACAAGGCTGGATTGGAAAAACGTGTGTCCCCAAAAGAAAGGATATGAAATTTATATTATAGGAAATCCACCTTATTTGGGGGCAAGAAATCAAAACAAAGAACAAAAAAATGATGTTCGTGCTGTCTTAGGTAAAATCAAAGGAGTTAACAGTTTAGACTATATATCATGTTGGTTTTTCAAAGCGGCTAATTATCTATCATTGACAAAACATCAATGTGGTTTTGTAACCACTAATTCCATCTGCCAGGGTGAGCAGGTTGCGTTGTTTTGGCCGTATATACTCCAGAAAGGGATTGAAATAGGCTTTGCTCATCAGTCATTTAAATGGACAAATAACGCAAAGGACAATGCAGGAGTTACTTGCATGGTAGTAGGCATAAGAAGTTGTTGTTCCCAAAAAAAATACATTTATAACAAGGGGTTTGCACGTCAAGTTGAAAATATCTCTCCTTACATAACCGGAAATAAAACCATATTTGTTCATAAGCGTTCTCGACCTTTGTCAAATATTCCGCGAATGGCATATGGTAATCAACCTATAGAGGGTGGTTTTTTGAAGCTTTCAGAGTCCGAACATAAAGCCCTTTTGAGTGATTATCCTAATGTGTCTTTATACATTAGGAAACTGATTGGCGGCAGTGAATTCTTAAGGGGCCAAAAAAGGTGGTGTATTTGGATTGAAGATAAAGATATAAACAATGCCTTAAAGATATTACCGATAAAAGAAAGGGTACAAAAAGTAAAGGAGTTCAGGGTGAACGGCGGTGAAGTGGCACGGTCATTAGTTGATCGGCCTCACCAGTTTAGATACAGACATGAAGCTCAACAATCGTTTGTACTTATACCCTGCACGTCATCTGAAAGCAGGACTTACTTGCCAGTCGGTTTCTTTGATAAAGAATATATTAGCCTTCATTCCGCACAAATAATATATGATCCACCTTCTTGGATTTTTGCCATCATCTCCTCCCGGATGCACATGACATGGGTACGCGCTGTGGCTGGTCGCTTGAAAACTGATTACCGCTATTCTTCAGCACTCTGTTACAATACTATCCCCTTTCCAAAAATTACAGAAGTGCAAGAAACGACTCTCGAAAATTCTGTTTTCAATGTATTGGATGAACGAGAGCGGCATCCAGAAAAAACGATGGCGCAACTCTACGATCCAGATAGGATGCCAGATGAACTAAGGTTGGCACATCACGAAATGGATATAGCTGTAGAACAGTGCTATCGTAAACGTCCATTCAAAAATGATGAAGAGCGACTTGAGTATTTGTTCAAATTTTATGAAGAGATGATCGAAACCGAAAAAGACTAAGGAATACCAACTTATTGATATGTAAGTCTATTTGATGGCGTTTTTAATCTTGATTAATGGAATTACATCGCTGTTATTTAAAAATAAACATAAATGTGTCCATATTGTTATTTAATGGGCATTACTAAGGAGAGTTTAATGCCCAGTCTTGTTGATGTTACCTATGCCCAAACCGGTAAGAGCATCTCCACCAATAATATGGGTATGCGTGAGATGCAGGCTCGTGCTTTTGAAGCAAGAAATGCACAATACTTATTGTTGAAAGCCCCACCTGCCTCTGGCAAATCCCGAGCATTGATGTTCATAGGTCTGGATAAACTTTTTAATCAGGGGATCAAGAAAGTCATTGTCGCAGTTCCAGAACGTTCTATCGGGAGTTCTTTTGGTTCTACAGATCTAACCTCTTATGGTTTTTTTACTGACTGGGATTTTAATTCAGATTATAACCTTTGTACTCCTGGCGGAGAGTCCAGTAAGGTTACTGCATTTAAACAGTTTCTCAGCGATTCCAGTGAGACCATTTTGATCTGTACTCATGCAACCTTGCGCTTTGCCTTTGATGCTGTTGATGAGTCTGTATTTAACAATATCCTGTTGGCGATAGATGAGTTTCACCATGTCTCTGCCGATGGTGAGAATAGGCTTGGCGAGGTATTGCGCTTCGTTATGGGTTCCACGACAGCGCACATCATTGCAATGACTGGCTCTTATTTTAGGGGGGACAGTGTGCCGGTTTTGTTGCCCGAGGATGAAGCGAGGTTTTCTAAAGTTACCTACAACTATTATGAACAACTCAATGGCTATACGTATTTGAAAACGCTGGGGATTGGTTACCACTTTTATCAAGGCCGATATCTAAGCGCAATTGATGAAGTGCTGGATACTGACAAAAAAACCATTTTACACATTCCCAACGTAAATGCCAGTGAGTCTACTAAAGATAAGCATAACGAGGTGGATGCTATTCTCGATATTATTGGCACAGTAACCCATCAGGATGCTGAAACTGGGGTGATTTTTGTAAAACGTCATAGTGACGGTAAAATCATCACTGTGGCCGATTTAGTCAACGATAACCCTAAAGATCGGGACAAGATTGTTGCCTATCTGCGCCAGATGGAAAATGTCGATGATATGGATTTGATCATTGCTTTGGGGATGGCCAAAGAGGGGTTTGACTGGCCGTTTTGCGAACATGCGCTCACTGTAGGATATCGGGGCTCGTTAACAGAGATTATTCAAATAATTGGACGTGCTACCCGCGATAGCAATAATAAAACCCACGCTCAGTTTACCAACCTTATTGCCCAGCCGGATGCAGTTGATGACCAGGTGAAACTTTCTGTCAATAATATGCTTAAGGCAATTACCGCTTCACTTTTGATGGAGCAAGTTCTTGCACCAAATTTTAAATTCAAAACCAAGCGCTTCGATGATGAAGAACATGAAGATGGAACTATCAAAATTAAGGGCTTCAAGGAGCCTAGTTCCCAAAGGGTAAAAGAAATAGTAGAATCAGATTTGAACGATCTAAAAGCCGCTATATTGCAGGATAATAAGATGCTTCAAGCGTTGCCTGGAGAATTTATTGACCCTGAGGTGATTAACACGGTAATGATTCCAAAAGTAATACAAACCAAATACCCTGAGTTAAGCGATGATGAGATAGAAGAAATTCGGCAATATGTGGTGGTAGATTCAGTTATCAAAAATGGTGAAATTAAGGAAGTCGGAGATAAGCGTTTTGTGCGGATGGCTGGGAAGTTTGTAAATATTGAAGAACTTCATATCGATTTGATTGATCGTGTTAACCCTTTTCAGAAGGCCTTTGAAGTTCTCTCCAAATCTGTGACTGCAAAATTATTAAAAGTGATTCAGGAGACAATTGATGCCGGTCGTATAAATATGACCGATGAAGAGGCTGTAATTCTTTATCGAGACAAAATTGGACCATTTATCAAAATCCATGGACGAGAACCTAATATTAATTCAGTTGACCCACTGGAAAGAAGGCAGGCTGAGGCATTGGTCTATCTCAGAAACAAGAAACGACAACTGGCAAGCGGAAAATAACGAATGATTGATTTTGATAAAGAGTTGGAGGCTATTCTTAAAACGGACCCGTTGGGTTTGCTAAAAATCAAACCAAAGGCTTCTTCAGCAATTAGTGCAGATGAACGGCTAGTTGCTTCGTTTGAAGAGATCAATGCTTTTTTTAAAGAACATAATCGTGAGCCTGAAGAGAGTCGAGATATTCGTGAACGAAAACTCTACAGCCGATTGAAAGGCCTGCGGGAAACTCCTGAGAAGGCTGTAACCTTGATAGAGTTTGATGCTTTTGATTTATTAGGTGATGTTAAAATTTTTGAACCCAAAGAGATTAACACTGTTGATAATGTGTTGGAAGATGATGTGCTTGGATTACTTGGTGATGGAGACTCCACGGAGGAGTCTGATCCAAATGATATTTTTAATTTAAGAAATATTCCGAAATCAATTAATGTGCCAGATTATATTGCCAAACGCAAACCATGTAAAGAGTTTGGACAATTTGAACCATTATTCAAACAAAATCATGTTGAACTGACTTCAAAGAAAAAAGTGCTGCGATCATTTATAAGTGAGCGTCAAATCAAACCAGGTACATTTTTTATTCTGCAAGGGATGATGGTTTATGTCGCAAATGTCGGTCAAAAGGAATTGAGAAGCTACGGCAATGTAAATGCCCGGCTTTACTGTGTCTTTGAAAATGGGACTGAGTCCAATATGCTATTGCGATCGCTCGCCGCAGCATTCTGGAAAGACGAAAATAGCCGCCAAATAGTAACTGCTGATCAAATGGACCTTTTTAATGAATCTGAAAGGCCTGCTGGAGAAGACAAAGCAACAGGTTATATCTATATATTGCGATCCTTAAGCGAAGATCCAAATATAGAGAAAATTAAAGATTTATACAAAATTGGTTTTTCCAGGCAGCCAGTTAAACAGCGAATTCAGAATGCAGTGCAAGAACCAACCTATTTGATGGCAGACGTGATGATTATAACTGAGTTTGAAACATTCAACCTGAATCCACAAAAGCTGGAAAAATTATTACATAGATTTTTTGCCGAGGCGTGCTTGAATCTTGATGTTTTTGATAGTGACGGGAAACGTTATACACCGCGAGAATGGTTCATTGTACCTTTGCATATTATTGAAACAGCCATTCGACTTCTAATCAATGGTGAAATTATTAACTATCGGTATGATAGCCTGGAGCAAGAAATTGTAGGAAAGTGAACATGAATACGATAATTGTAGAATAGAATATATACGTCAATCGTTAAGCCCATTGCAGAGAGTGACGAGTGACGCTCCCAGTCAACCATATAATCCATCCCTGGTGCTGTGGGTGCTTTAATTCTCTATAAAATATTAATCAGGTATGACACTGCTGATCAGTGGTGTCCGGTTAGGTTTTTGCATGCACTGCCCTTTGTCTTTTCTGTGTTTTGACTAACTCTTGATTAGAATTTGATAGTACATTGTTACTGCGTAGTTCATTGCGGATTTTACTTTTTAGCTGGCGAATCCTTTTTATAGAAACGGTTTCGTCGAATTGCTCATGGCAATATATGGCCATCAACAAGTATGAAATTAGCCCCCCAAGAATTTGAACCATCAGACCGTAGTCGCTACGAGCAATCAAGTGATACACTTTCAGATGCTTTTTCCACCATTTGAAAAAAGTCTCTATGTCCCAACGGAGTTTATAAACAGTGGCCACTTGTTCCGCAGTGAGATCATGCCGATCTGTTGCCACGTAATAATTGACACCGGCAATGGTGTACCCAACTACCCGGACTGGAGTTTTGGACTGATTCACTCCAGGAGTGCCGAGCAGAACCAAGGCGTCATAAAACACGTGACTATTTTGATTCACCGGATTCTGACTGATGACAGTTCGTGTTGTATTGGCTTTAATCCGGCAGGCA
>JAAEMK010001004.1 GCA_024225635.1 Desulfobacteraceae bacterium
AGTACTAGCACAATTGAAATTATCCAAAAGCGCACAATAACACGTGGCTCTGGCCAACCTTTTAGCTCGTAATGATGATGAATCGGCGCCATTCTAAAAATGCGCTGTCCGCGTAATTTGTATGAGCCCACTTGTAAAATTACCGATAAAGCTTCCATTACAAACACACCGCCCATAATAATAAGCAGTAGCTCTTGGCGTACTAAAATAGCAATAATGCCCAGCGCGCCGCCAAGTGCCAGCGACCCTACATCACCCATAAACACTTGTGCTGGGTAAGTGTTAAACCATAAAAAGCCTAACCCAGCGCCAACAATAGCGGTACACACAACCACCAGCTCACTAGCAAGCGGTAAATGCGGGATATGTAAGTAAGCCGAAAAGTTAATATTACCGGTTAAATAAGCAATTATGGCCAGTGCTGCAGCCACTAAAATAGTCGGCACAATCGCCAGGCCATCTAAGCCATCAGTCAGGTTTACCGCGTTTGAAGTGCCCACTAATGCAAAGTAAGTAATTACAATGTAAAACAAGCCTAA
>JAAEMK010001005.1 GCA_024225635.1 Desulfobacteraceae bacterium
AAATTGTCGAGATAATCACAAATTAAATTTTGGTATAGCTACACGGGAGACACAGGAGTCTGCCGTTATGCAATAGTTGCGAGCAAAATCCTGATTAAAAACACTGTAAGGCACTTCTGGGGTCATATGAAGGATGCCAAACTTCCGACGGGTTAATTACATTAGGTCTGCTCCTGGATTCCCAAAGGCGGCCTGGCCCAGAACCAGGACCAAGCTCTTCTGGCAATGCACCGCCATGACGAGCCAGGTCTCCGCCCATTCCTGATTTTCCAATAAATTTCATCCTTTTCTTGACAAAGAGCAAGCGTCTATTTTACAATTCACCCGTCTTTTTCTTACTTCCTGCGGCAGCCCCTTACCATCCCTTCGGCCTTCCCCATGGACCGGATCAGAACATATTTTTCGCAATAAAAAAGTTCGCCGGAAGAGTTTCAACATCCATATAACCCGATGCATGATCCCGGCACAACCGGGTGATGGATAACCAAACCGACAACAAGGCAGCAATTTCAAGAGGAGGGACTCCTATCATGAAAAGAGCCATTTTGTTTGCAGGTGCGTTAATTCTTGTTCTTTTTTCCAGGATACCGGCCAACGCGGAAAATTTCACGCCCGAAGACGCAAAGGACCTGACCATTAGAGCCGTTGACCTCATAGAGAAAGTAGGGATCGAAAAGGCCCGGGAGATACTCCATGACAAAAACGGCGGATACAGGGAGGGACCCAAGGGAGAACTGTATGTGTTTGTCGTGGACTGGAACGGTGTATGGCTGGCATATCCGCCAAAGCCTTCGGGGGTTGGCAAAAGCGTACTCAACGTAAAGGATCCTGACGGGAAATACCTTGTAAAGGATATGATCTCCATTTCCAAACAAAAAGGCGAAGGATGGAGCGAATACAGGTGGTTGAATCCCGAAACCGGAAAGATCCAGCACAAGATATCATATATAAAAAGAATTCCGGGCAAGGAGATGTATGCGGCATCCGGTATCTACAAGTAGGCGTTGAACGGCCGTAACGTCTGCCCCACATACGCTCCTTCACCGCCGTATCAACAGGGCGGAGGTTATGACCATGGCCTATAGCCTATAACTCTCCAAACAGGGATTGTAACGCTATGAAGAATTTTCGCAAACTTTCAGTTACGACAAAAGTTTTTCTCTCTCCTGTGCTTGTCATGGCGATACTCGTTGCCGCGGCTGTGATGTCATATATGGGCTCTCTCAAGCAGGAGTTCACACTGGATCATATGGTCAATGTCGCATTTAAAAAAGCAAGTACCAGCAGTGATATCAGGCAGCTCATCAATTATGCCAACAGCGCCCTGATGCACACCATCGCCCTTGCGGACTCAGGCATAGAGGATGAAAAGATCGAAATCATCCGCCGGAAAGTCAGGCAGAACATTGCCGCCTCCCAAAAAAAGATCACGGATTTTGAAAAACGGTCCAGCCTTGATCCGGAAGAGATAAAAATTCTTCAAAGGATAAAAGCGGCATTAACCGATTTTGAAAAATCCGCCGGTGAGATAATGGACTTCGCATCCCTCGACAGAATGCTTGCCATACCAATGATGGATGAAGTGTCATCCAGACAGGATAAATTAGACACTGCCGCCACGGATTTTTGCACACTGGAAAACAGGATGGCCAATAAGCGGTTTTTAGCTTCCTGCGCTTCGGCCCAAAGCAACCGGAGGCTGTTCATGTGGCTTGCTGCGGGGGCGCTGTTGATCTCCCTTATTGTCACAATCCTTGTTTCAAGGTCCATTACCGTCCCCCTGAAAAAAGTGATAACCGGCCTGGCAGTTGGCTCCGAAGAGGTGGCAACCGCATCCGGCCAGATATCTTCATCGAGCAAACGCCTTGCAAAGGGATCGTCTGATCAGGCTAACGCCATAGAGGAGACGGCGTCCTCCCTTGAACAGATCTCTTCAATGACAAGTGATACGGCAGACAATGCAAAACAGGCAAAAGATCTGGTCAAACAAGGAGACAAGATTATCGTAACGGCCAATGAATCCATGAATCAACTGACCTCATCCATGGAGGAAATCTCAAAAGCCAGCAAGGAAACCTTCACGATCCTCAAAACCATAGACGAAATAGCCTTCCAGACCAACCTGTTGGCCCTGAACGCCGCCGTTGAAGCAGCACGGGCGGGCGAGACAGGCGCAGGGTTTGCCATTGTGGCCCAGGAGGTCAGGAACCTGGCAAAGCGGTCTGCCGAAGCCGCTCAAACCACCTCTGAACTCATCGAGGGAACCGTGCTGAAAATTAACAACGGTTCAGAGCTTGTGTCAAAGACAAACCAGGCCTTTTCAATGGTCGCTGAGAACTCCACCAAAGTCGGCACTATTGTGGATGAGATCGCCCTCACCTCAAACCAACAGAACAACGGCATTGAAAAAGTGAACCAGGCGGCCACGGAAATGGATAACGTCATCAGGGAAAATTCGGAAAATGCAAAGGGTTCTGCATCGGCTTCAGAGGAGATGGACAGGCAGGCCAGCCAGATGAGGGATTTTGTCCAGGACCTTGTGTTACTTACAGGAGGCGGGAAAGCCTCCTGAGAAAAGCGTTACCCCAATCGGTTAGAATCAAAATCGCCTTTCCGGGATCGTTCCAGAGGATTTTTCTCCCATCCTGATCCAATCCAATGTTGCGCCATTAAAAAAACCATTGACAAAAAAAAATGTACATCTTAAGACATTGTAAAACGATTGAGCGCTTGATCGGAAAATAATGGCCAAAGAAAGGACTAACTATATCACCGATATCACGGTGAATTATTATTTGGCTACTTTTGCGACTGAGCGCTCGGATACAAGGAGGATGGGTTTTAATCAAAGAAGGACACACAGCACGATCATGGCTCAGTTTGAAATGAATTATTTAATAATTGTTTTGAAAAGGAGTAGTGTATGGCAACGACAGAATTAAAACCTCGTTGGGGGCAACCCCTTACCGGAATCATCTCTTTCTTTTCTTTCCTGGGCGTGGCCCTGGCAACATGGTTTCTTTTAAGTGATCCGCGGGGACCGGTTCAATGGTTTCCCTATCCATTTGTAATGTACCTGGCAATGATGATACTTGTCGGGCTGTTTCAGCACATGCTCCTGGGGGATTGGCCATTCCAGAATTTTCCCCAGCCGGTCCGGGGAATCATCCAGACCCTGTTAAATATCACCCTGGTCTGGTTTATCATAGACGTTGTTTTTTACCGTGTTCTTGGAACCGGGTTGAATTTCCTCAGCTACTATGGCCTTGACGCCATCGGTCAAAAGGGGCTCTATGCCCAGGTGGCCATTGTCGGTTTTGTGCTGATCGGATTTTACACCTTTCCCGTGTCCACCATATTCTTTGGCAAATGGCCCATACAGCCGAGCAATATCCCCCAGCCGGCCGGCGGGGTCGCGGAAATCGCCTGGGGCGCCATGCTCACCCTCTTTTTCTATGTTGTTCTCATTGTTCCCTTTTTTGGTTTTCTCTTCAAGGGGCCAGTGCTCAACGCTTCCTGGTGGACAAACATCGGCGGAACGCCCCATGTTCACTGGGTATTCGGATGGTGGGAATGGGCGATCATCATCCTGTTCATGACAGCCAATGTATGGCGCATGAAACCCTGGAGCCTCATCAACCTGCCCCAGCCCTGGAAAGGCTTTGTCTCGGTTGCCATCTCGTTCATCGCAGCCTATATGATCGCCATCTTCTGCAAAAAGATCGTTTATCTCTGGGTTCCCCCTGAAACCTTTGCCCACCTGGAAGCCACAAAGGGAGCAGCCGAAGTGCAGCGTTTCCTATGGCTCCACTCGGCTGAGATCGCCGGATTCACCCTGATTCCTTTTCTCATATGGCATCATTACTTTGATGATATGTCTCCCATGTCCGACCCGGACAGCTGGAACGCGTTTTTCTTCCGCACCCTGGGAGTGCTGGTCCTGACCGCCATCAGTTACTGGATTTTCTATTATGGCAATTTTGGGCACTGGGCCCTTGGAAATCACCACATGACAGACCTATCCCACCGGTTTCCCCATGGCGAGTCCCTGGTATGGAACTTCTGGTGGATCATCCCCCTGTTATTCAATGAGTGGTTCTTCCATAAATGGCCGTTTTATGTCCATGAACACTAGGGGTAATTGAAGCTCAGGGCGGTAATTGAGCATCAATTGAGACAGGGCTTGCTTTTGGCAGGCCCTGTCATGTTCTCGGGGACGCTGTTCTTATCCCCGTAACCGTGCGGAACCGTAGGCCACCATGGGCCCGGGGTTGTCAGAAATGATGATATCCACCCCGTTGACCAGGGCCTTGTCAAAATCATCTTCCGTATCAACACTCCATGTATTGACCGGCTTCTTTGCCAGCAACGGATTGCGCTGCCAGGGCAGTTTTCTGTCTTTACGGAACAGGCTTATTTCCGGATGCAGGGTGTCGGCCCCGGCGATCAATGCCTTGATTCCGGAGCGGTTGATCATCCCGTTCACCTTATACCAAAAGCTCTTTTTCCGGTCGATATCGACCACCCGGTCCTCTTTGCGGAACAGGTAGGCGGTTTCCAGCCCGGCCTGGAAGAACTTCACCGTCAGCAGGGTGTTGACATCAAATGAGGAGACAATCACTTGGTCCTCTATCCCGAAATCCACGATGCGACGGGCGGCTTTTTGGGCGGTTCGGCACAGGAAACGGTGGCTGGACTTGATCTCCACATTGAATATCCACCCTGGTCTCGCCTTGACGAATCGGCACACCTCGTCAAAGACGGGAAACAAAATCCCCCGCGCCCTGCCCTGGGACTGAATTTCATCCAGGGTCCTCTCCCAGGGAAAAAAATCGAAGTTCTTCTTCAAAAACCACCGGTTGACCACCAGCAGCTGACCGTCTTTTGTGGACTCCACGTCGATCTCAATGCCGTCGGCGCCCACCTCAAACGCCCGTTGAAAGGCAACCATGGTATTTTCAGGAACATCCGCGTTCCTTACCCCCCGATGGCCCAGTATGATAAGTCCCTTCGCTTGTCTCTGTTTTTCTCTGCTTTTCAACCCCATGCCCTTCTATCCTTTCCGAACCCTTATTTTTTATCATCCCACTTCCGGTGGGCCATCATCAGTTTGATATCCCCATAGGAGAATTCATTCCCCAGCTCGGTTTTTACCGATTTCAAGGAATTCTTCGTCTTCCCAAGCGCCGCTTCAATGGCGGTCTGCTTTTCAGGCGACAGCAGCCGGTTGATATCCAGGTCACCGCTTTCGATGAAAAAGCAGAGATGGCTCTGGATGGTGGATTCCACCAGCCCCCTTTTTCTAGCAATATCAGCAATGGTCAATTCCTTGTTGAACAGCTCAAAACTGACCGTTTTGGTGTCTGTTTTAAGGTCCGATCCGGTTGCCGCCTTTTCCACGGCCGCCTGCCTGGGCGCCTCCCTGGGCTCTGGCAGTTTCACCTGCTCGATCCCGTGCTTCTCGCGATAGGCCACCACCATTTCCAACAGGTCTTCGCCATGGTTTTCAAGGGTTTTCTTGCCCACCCCTTTAATTTTTTTCAGGGCCGAGATATTGTCGGGCAAGCCCACGGCGATCTCGATCAGCACCCGTTGATGGAGGATATGATAAAGGGCGACGCCTTGCTCCTTGGCCTTGCGGGAACGCCACTCTTTCAGGGACTGGAACAGTTTCGGGTGCTCAATGTCCGATTCCCGGTATCCCGGGGACGGGGGCTTCTTCCCCTTTTCAGGAGCAAAATCGAGCTCGGCCTCTGATATGGACCGCAAATAACGAGACGGCGAGAATCCCTTTTCACAGGCCCGGATGCCGGCACGCTTCATGAGTATCTCCAGCTTGAGATTGTTCAGGGCATTACCTATCTTCTTGGCAAGCTCCTTATTGTCAGTCTCCACCTGAAAATTCTGCACAAGATCGTCAAAGATCGAGGAGAATTTCTCCTGGAACCATGCGGACGCCTTGCCAATCCGTTCCAGGATATAGTCATCGGACTCCGGCAGGGTGTTGTTCACAAACAGGCTGCTCAATTGATGCTTGAATTTTTCACCCACCGGCAAAATGGTTTCCCGGGCCATGTTCTGCAATTGTCCCATATCGCCAATGCCGGACACCTGCACCAGGCCGGGATTGCCCAGCAACAGCCGGGCAAGGTAGTTAAGACGGTTGTGCAGCAATTGGAAATCAAAACACTCCAGCAGCAGTTGTTGCTGGTAGCGGATTTTGGCCGCCTCAAGCAAGGGTTCGGAGGGCGGGTTCTCCCGGACCCTTTCATCAAAGCACAGGACCGCGTCATCCGTGGCAATGCCATGGGAGGGGATGGGAGACCGGAGCACAATGCCCTCCAGGGTTTTACAACGGCTCAGCGCCACATAGGTCTGGCCGTGGGCAAAGGCGGCGTTGGCATCGATGACAGCCTTGTCAAAGGTCAGTCCCTGGCTCTTATGAATGGTGATGGCCCAGGCCAGCTTCAAGGGAAACTGCCTGAACTTGCCGATGATATCCTCCTGGATCTCCCTGGTTTCTTCGTTCACCGTATATTTGATGTTTTCCCAGTCAACGGGGTCCACCACAATCTCTTCCGTCTCTCCCGGGCAGGTGATGCGGATCTGCGAACCTGAAATGGTGGTGATTTTGCCAATCTTACCATTGTAATAGCGCTTTTCACCCGAGGCATCATTGCGAAGGAACATCACCTGGGCCCCCTTCTTGAACACGAGGGTGCCCGGGGTCGGGTAGGTAGATTCGGGAAATTCACCGGAGATCTCAGCGGCAAACCGATACTCTTTTCCCCCCAATCCCCCAAGCCGGTTTTTATTGATCGTGTCGGCACCGCTGTTGTGGGTGGTAAGGGTAATATACCCCTGGTCCTCTTCCGGCGTGAAATTTTCAATATACCGCTGGTTCAGCACCCCAATGGACACCGGGTCCAGGCGGTTGTCCCGGACCCGGTTCAAAACCTCGATGAACCGGGTGTCGGACTGGCGGTAGATATGGTTCAATTCAATGGTAAACAGTTCCGTCCTGGCAAGGGCATGACTGCTGAAAAAATAAACCGACTCATAATGTTCCTGCAACAGCTGCCATTCATCCTGCCTGGCCACGGGAGAAAGCTGGTGCAGATCCCCGATCAGCAGCAATTGCACACCGCCGAAGGGCTTGTCATTGCGCCGGTGCCGCCGCAGCACCGCATCCACGGAATCCAAAAGATCGGCCCGCACCATGCTGATCTCGTCAATCACCAGAAGATCAAGGCTCTTGATGATCCGCTTTTTTTCCTTGCTGAACCGGAACATGCGCTGCCTGCTATTTTCATAGGCCTCGCTGCCGGGTATGAACGGGCCAAAGGGCAGCTGAAAAAAAGAATGCAGGGTGACACCGCCGGCATTGATGGCCGCCACCCCGGTGGGGGCGGTGATGATCATCCGTTTTGCCGTATTCCCTTTAAGGTCGTGCAGAAAGGTGGTCTTACCGGTCCCCGCCTTGCCTGTCAAAAAAATATGGCTGTCCGTGTATTGAACAAATTCCCTGGCCAGCTCGAGTTCATGATTTTTTATCGGTGTAGAAGCCATATCTATCTTCCCCAATTTCCAAACAAGTATTAACAGTCCTTCCGGGTAACCACCATACTAAATTGGCACATGGGTGTAAATTCCAAATCCGTCTCCTTCTTATTTGCTTGGGAATGCTTTTTTCCATGGATAATTTACAAAAATATAATTCCTTGATCCAGATCAAAGAAATTGCGCTTTCCATGGTGTTATATTACTATCACGATTACAGGTAAACTCAAATAACCGGAGGGGACAACATGTTTTGTTTTCAGTGTCAGGAAACGGCAAAAGGTAAAGGCTGCACGGTAAAAGGCGTATGTGGAAAAGCGGAAACCACATCCAATCTTCAGGATCTCTTAATTTTCAACCTCAAGGGCATCGCCGTTCTTGCGGAGGGACTCAAGGCGGGTGGGGTGGATATTGGCAGGGATGTGGGGCTTTTTGTTGCCAAAGGCCTTTTCACCACAATCACCAATGCCAATTTTGACGATACCAGCCTTGTTCTCTGGATCAAACAGTCCCTGGAGGTGAAAAAGGGGCTGAAAGAAAAATTGGATGCATTGACACCGGGTGCCGCAAAAGACTCCCTGTTGAAAAAAATCGTCGGCCTGTTTATCACGCCCCCTGAAGCTGCCGGGGAGATTGCCCTCCATGATTCCGCCCTCTGGTTTGATGATAACGAACTGTCTTACCAGAAAAAGGCACAGACAGTAGGCGTGCTGGCGACTGATAACGAAGATGTAAGGTCCCTCAGGGAGCTTCTGATCCTGGGCCTCAAAGGGGTTGCCGCCTACGCCGACCATGCGGCAGTTCTGGGTGTGGAAAAGGATGAGATATATGATTTTCTTCTAAAAGCCCTGGCCTCCACAACCGAAGATCTTTCCGTGGACGAGATGGTGGGCCTGGTGATGAAAGCCGGGGAGTGCGCCGTCACCACCATGGCTGCCCTGGACGAAGCCAACACAAAAGCCTATGGAAATCCTGAGATCTCCGAAGTCAACATCGGCGTCGCCGACAAGCCCGGCATCCTCATCAGCGGCCACGACCTCAAGGACATGGAAGAGCTCCTGAAGCAGACCGAAGGCACGGGCGTGGATGTCTACACCCATGGGGAGATGCTGCCGGCCAACTACTATCCGGCCTTTAAGAAGTACGGTCACCTCAAGGGCAACTACGGCAGCTCCTGGTGGAAACAGAATGAGGATTTTGAGACCTTTAACGGGGCCATTCTCATGACCACCAACTGCATCATTCCCATTAAAAAGAAAAACACCTATAAGGATCGCATCTTCACCACGGGCGTGGTTGCCTATCCCGGCATAGGGCATGTTGCAGATAGAAAAGACGGCAAAACAAAGGATTTCTCAGGGGTGATAGAGGTTGCCAAAAAATGTGCCCCACCCAAGGAGATTGAAACCGGCACCATTGTCGGCGGCTTTGCCCACAACCAGGTCCTTGCCCTGGCTGACAAGGTGGTGGACGCGGTGAAATCCGGCGCAGTGAAACGGTTCATTGTCATGGCCGGATGCGACGGACGGCAAAAAGGGAGGGCATATTTTACTGAAGTTGCGGAAAAGCTGCCCAAGGATACCATCATCCTCACCGCAGGCTGTGCAAAATACCGGTACAACAAACTCAACCTGGGCGACATCGGCGGCATTCCCAGGGTGCTGGACGCGGGCCAGTGCAATGACTCATACTCCCTGGCGGTCATCGCGTTAAAGCTCAAAGAGGTGTTCGAACTTGAGGATATCAACGAACTCCCCATCTCCTTTGACATCGGATGGTATGAGCAGAAAGCCGTGGCCGTACTTCTGGCCCTGCTCTTTCTCGGAGTCAAGGGTATCCGCCTTGGCCCCACACTGCCGGCCTTTGTCTCCCCCACAGTGCTGAACGTGCTGGTGGATAAATTTGACATCAAGCCCATCGGTGATGCGGATGCGGACATTGAAGCGATGATGCAGGGTAAATAGTTCCATGGGAAGCCCGGATTGTCCGATCCGGGCTTCCATCCATCAAGAAAAAAAATCTTCGGAGTTGCCGCATTTAAACTGTTTCATAACCATCTCTGGTTTGCATCTTCATTTGCTGTTGCTACGGCCATAGCCGTCATGCACGCGACAAAGACACTCCATCCACCGGGCGGTGCAACTGCCTTGATTGCGGTAATCGGAAGCCAAAAAATCCATAATCTCGGCTTTTATTATGCCCTGGCGCCTGTTGGGGCAAGTGCTTTTATCATGCTTATTATTGCCCTTCTGGTGAACAATCTTTGCAAAACAAGGAAATATCCTGAATTCTGGCTCTAAAGCAGTTAAAAACATTTCTGATTACCACTTTTTCTCAGCCAAAGTTAAACACACCCCAATACGCATGCTATCCGGACCGATAGGATGCTTGCAAGGCACAAACCCAATACGGCATTCCTGTTACAACACCCTTGATTCAAATCCGGACCGGTCAGCTTTTAAAAAGCCGAAAACACTTATGGATTCAACTCATCATATTTTGAATAGATGGTGTTTTCCTCTTTGAGATGGGCAAGAAGACCTTTTTTGGCATCAAGAAGCGCCTTCTGGCCCTCTTTCGAGGCGATGCCGGCACTTTTTATCTCATTGAAAACTCCTGCAATCACAGTGTGCTCTTTCTTTAACTCTTCAACCAGCCTGGACATTCTTCCTCCTTTAAATTACTATTTTTTGGATCGGTTCGGGTTTTCCCAGAAAAAATCCCTGGGAATAATCAACACCGGCGTCCTTTACCGCCAGATGCACCCCTTGGGAGTGGACAAATTCAGCAATGGTTTCCACCCCCATCTTTTCAGCAAAACTCACGATAGCGTCCACGGCTATACGATTTTTCCCGTTGTCGGGAAGGTTCCTGATCAGGGAACCGTCAATTTTCAAATAATCGATCTTTATCCTTGTGAGATGGTCAATATTCGAAAATCCGGTCCCAAAATCATCAATGGCGATTTTCACCTTAAACTTCTTGACAGCCCGGATAAATTCATTCACCAGTTCATAATTTTCTACCTGCTCTGATTCAAGAAGCTCAAAGGTGAGTTCACTTCCGATCTGGGGTTGTTCCCGCAGCAATTGGTAAATGAATGCTGTAATTTCTTCGTTTTCAATATCATCAACGGAAAGATTGATGGAAAACGGAGTTTTTAGTTTCCCATGGTCTGCAAAGGCGTGTTTAAGCACTTCCCGGGTAATATCCGGGTAGAGCTTGACTTGTTTAGCTATTGGCAGAAAATCCATGGGAGCAATAACAGTACCGTCTTCTTCTATGATCCTCACCAGGCATTCATACTTCACCACCGCACCATTGCTGTTATCAATGATGGGTTGATAAAAAGGAACCACGGATGAAGTATCCAACGCCTTTTTTATTGATTTAATAGTTTTAATGATCCGCCTGGTGTCTTCCAGAAGATAGGCACTGGTCAACACGTCAAGATTGATATCAATCACTTTCTCAATTACGTCCAGGTGTTCCAGCCTGTTACTCTCCACCAGCATCCGGAGAAGGAAACGTCGAACAAAGTTAAAACTGGCGTTGATATAATGGGTGGGAAGACCTATGCGGGAATGTGCTTCACTGATATGCTTCAGACCGGCAAAATAATCTGCATCATAATTCCCGCAAAAGAGTCCGAACAACCACTCCCGGATTTTCACATTATGAAGTTCTATAATTTTATCATTTTTCAGAAACGCCTCGGCATGATCAAATTTAAAGATAAAATCATAAAATTCACGTACAAAATCATCTGCATTGTTTTCCACCAAAGAAAACAGATCCCTCATTAAAAGAGCTTCCCGGTCGGTCAACTGATAATTGTTTTTGATGGTTTCGCCAAGGTTGTTTTTGCCGCTGTTTTTTTTACTTTCCATAACCGTTCTTTTTTTCCATTGCCGGTTTGCATAATTCCACCGGGCGGTTCTTGATTGCAGAGGTCAAATCAGTAACCCGGTCCCATGACCAAAATTCAACTGTCTCTTTCCACTTTTTGCAGTACAAAATTGTGTTGGCTGTTTTGATTTCCATGGCAATACCGTTATTGTAGTTTCTACTGTTTTGTCATGGTTTTCGGGAACTTTGACGTCTGCATCATCTTGATCATTTTTTCCATTTTTTCAGGGTCTATTCCGGCAGGAATCCTCCAGGGCATCCTGCTGCGGAGAATATGCTGCCGGTAGGCATCAACCGTAACCTCATTCTGCCAGCGGCCGGTTAACCTGGCTGCGGTGATCCCCACCGTAAAAAAGGCGATCAGAACCAGGGCGATTCTCTTTTGACCCATTGGGGCATTCCCAGATAAAAGGGAGAAACCGATGGCGTTTTCCCGGGGACAGACATCAACACACCTAAGGCATGCAGAACATTCCAAAGAATTGATTTGCGCCTTTTCCATGATTGAAATCCTTCCGGGGCAGACCTTTTCACATTTTCCACAGTTGATACAGTTCCGGTCGTCTCTCTTGATTTTTCCCATACCGAAAAAGCTGATCACCCCAAGGATAGCGCCATAGGGGCACAGATAGCGGCACCAGAAATTTCGAACAATCACGGAGAGGATCAGAAGAACTGTAATTACCCAGAAGGATGTGAACGAGATTTTGGTAAAGAATTCCAGCATCTTAACATCAGCAAAGGTATTGTAGGGGCTCTGAATGAATTGGTCAAGGGCGGCAACGGGCATTTTAAAAAATACATTCCACAGGAAAAAACCTGCAATGGCATATTTGATTCCCCTCAAAGGAAGATCCACCCATTTGGGAAGATCCATCTGTTTTTTAAACAGATATAAATGGAGTTTTGCCAAGTGATCGGACAGAAGTCCAAAGGGACAGATCCAACTGCAGAACCCTTTTTTAACCACAAGGGCCGTTGCGCAGATGATGAGAAAAATCACCAGGGCGGAGGGATGTACCGTATTAAAAATACCGGTGCATAGAAAATATTTCAGGCTGACCAGGGCGCTGATGGGCAGGAAGGCTTCCACTCCGGGGGGCCTGTCCAAGGTTATTGCCGCTCCGGATTCAAGCTGGGCAACGAACAAATAAAACTTGATGCCTATGAAAAGGGTGATAAGAAAAAAGAGAATCTGCACGCCTCGTCTTACGGCAATCAGGCCTCGTGTATTCGATGTTTTGAACTGATCCATCATTTCTATAATCCTTTATGGTTACACACGGCGCCAAGGGTTGAAATTGCGGACATTTTTTTGCATTGGCTTATCCTGTACTCTTTTCTATACCGTGTACCCGTAAAAAAAGATTTGACGCAGATCAAAGAATTTATTTTGCATTATAAATGCCTGTGGCTCAATCCTCTTCCAGGGGGGCGACCAGGTTCAGGTCGGCCAGGATGATATAAAGGCAGGGCACGATCACCAGGACCAGGAGGGTGGACGCCAGAAGCCCGAACACGATGCTCACGGCCAGGGGAATAAGAATCTGGGCCTGGAGACTTCTTTCAGCCAAAAGGGGCAACAAACCGGCAATGGTGGTCATGGAGGTCAAAAGCACGGCCCGGAACCTCTCCCGGCTCGCATGGCTGGCCGCCTGGAGAACGTCCTGGCCAGCCCTGCGCCGGATCTTGATGAATTCGATCAGAAGAATGGAATCGTTGACCACGATACCCGCCAGGGAGACCGCCCCCAGGATACCCGGCATGGAAAGCTCCAGTCCCATGAACAGATGGCCCCAGATCACCCCGATAAAGGCAAAGGGAATGGCGACCATGACCACCATGGGTTCCAGGTAACTTCGGAACTGAAAGCTCAGGAGGATAAAAATTCCCAGAAGGCCGATCATAAAGCCCCGGCGCAGGGAACCTCCGGTCTTGGCCGATTCATCGGCCTCCCCCTTGAGTTCGACCCTTACCCCCGGATAGTTCTGTTTTAGCACAGGGAGAAAATCCCGGGTCACCATGCCCATTATCTGCTTTACATTGGCGATCCTGGGGTCCACATCCCCCTGGACGGTTACGGTTCTGAGTCCGTCCACGGAACCGATCCGGGCATAGCCCCGGCCCCGGGTGATATCAGCCACAGACTCCAGGGGAGCCTGTTTTCCGCCCGGCAGGGTGACATGGAAATAGCTCAGGTCGTCCAGGCTGTTCTTGTCTTCATCCCGGAGGCGGACATCAATTTCATAGGATTCCCGGCCCACCTGAATTTCACTGGCCGTGCTGCCGTAATAAGCGCTCCTGAGTTGGCTTGCAAGGGTCTGGGCATCCAGGCCAAGGCCTTTGGCCCCCGGCTTCATCCGGACCCGGATTTCCGGCTTTCCCGGCCTCAGGTCATCGGAGAGATCAAACACACCGTTTAACCGGTTGAGCCGCCCCTGGAGATCCAGGGAAGCCTTTTTCAGCACGCCCAGGTCAGACCCCATTAGGCGAATATCAATGGCCCGTCCGGAAGCTTTGATGCCCGGCTCGGAGAATTTAAGGGAAATTACATCGGAAACAGGGCCGATATATTCCCGCCAGAGGTTGAGCACGTCATCCACCTTGGCATTCCGGGTCTCCGCGGCCAGTAGATCCACCGATATGGTTGCCACATGGGCCCCGGATTCGTTGGCGTCGGAGTTGACATTGTATTGGACCGAGACATTCTCCACAAGGTCCATGCCCGGAGGCTGGTCAGGGGCGAAGGTCATGTTGACCCTGTCCAGTGCGTCTGTCAGTTGGTTAACCGTGATCCGGGTACGTTCCAGGGGCGTCCCCTGGGGGAGAAGAATCCGGGCCTGTATCACATTCCCGTCCACCTCGGGAAAGGCCTTGAACTTCAGGAATCCTCCCAGGATCATGCCCATGGAGACGATAAAGGCGGCCATGGTAATTCCGACAAAAAGATAACGCCATCCCACGGCAAAATCCACCATTGGTCCCACAACCTTTTCACGCAAATCATCGATCCGGCCGTCAAACCAGGTACGAAACCGGCTGACCCGGGCTTCACCGTTCCGGGCAAGGGCATGGCTAAGGTGGGAGGGAAGTATCCAAAACGCCTCTATCAGGCTCACGGCCATGACCAGGATCAGCACCACCGGCATCACCTTCAGGATCTTTCCTATGTTCCCCTCAAGAAAGCACAGGGGACCGAATACGCAGATGGTGGTGGTAAAAGAGGCTATCACCCCGTTCTTGACTTCGCTGACCCCGTCCACCACCGCATCCAGGGGCGTTTTTCCCTTTGACAGGTGGGTGGCGATATTTTCTGCGATCACGATGGCATCGTCCATGAGCAGCCCCAGACCGATGAGCAGCCCCACCATAGTGAGCATGTTAAGGGTGAAGTTGATCTGGGGCATGACGAAAAAGGCCCCAAAAAAAGCCACCGGCAACCCCATTACGACCCAGAAGCTGAGCCGGACGTTAAAAAAGAGCCAGAGGGTGAAAAAAACCAGGATCAATCCCTGGATGCCGTTTTTCACAAGCATCTGGAGCCGGTCAGCCACAATGGAGGCCATGTCCTGGGTCAGGGTCAGCTCAATCCCTTCCGGACTTTGCTTTTGCTCTTTTTCCACAAATGCTTTAACGGCTTCATAGATATCAAGGCTATCCTCGGTTTTGGTCATGGTGACGGAAAGGAGTCCCGCCCGCTTGCCGTTGAAGAAGTATGCCTCCTCCCCCAGTTCAAAGAGATCCCGAATCCTGGCAATCTCCCCCAGATGAATTTCGCCCCCTGTTTCGCTTGCCACCACCACCAGGTCATGGAATTCCAGGGGGGTTTTTCTTTCATCCGTGAACCGCACCAGAATATCCTGGTCCCGGGTTTCCACGGCCCCTGCGGGCAGGTCCACACTCTGTCTCTTAATAGCCGCCGCAATATCAGCCATGGAAATCCCGTACTGCATGGCGACACCGGCCGGAATCTCGATCCGGATCTGCCGGTCGGAAAATCCGTTCACCGCAACCAGGCTTATTCCCGTATCCCGTTTCAACCGGTCCTTCAGGTCCTCGCAATAAGTTTTAAGGTCGGCAAGGGACATGGGACCGGACACGGCAATGGAAATGACCTGGTCCGTGCGGTTGAGTTCCCTGACCACGGGCTCTTCCGTTCTTTCGGGAAAATCGTCAATGGCATCCACCTCGGTCTTGATGTCTGCCAGAAAAGTCCGGATATCCGCCCCCGGCTCCATTTCAACAACCACCCTGCCCCTGCCCTCCCTGGCTTCGGCGGTGATCTCTTCAACGTAATTGACACTGTCCACGGCATCTTCGATCCTGCGGCAGACGGCATCTTCAACATCCTCCGTGGTGGCTCCGGGGTAAACCACGGTTATTTCCACCTTGTCTTCGGAAAAATCGGGAAAAGTCTCCCGCCTCAGGGAGGCGATGGAGAGAACCCCCAGGGCCAGGATGATTATCATCAGCAGGTTGGCGGCGGTGGGGTGTTTGGCAAAAAAACGAATCATGGGATCTGGCTCCTAATGGCTGTTGCTGCCTGCCTGGGTTATAAGCCGTTGTTGCAGCTCTTTATCTTCGGTTGCCTCCAGGAGCATCCCGTCGATGGCAGGGGTCAGGTCCGACACCACAATCTGCTCACCATGATCGAGGCCCGGCTTGAGCACGTAAAAATCCCCCTGGGCAAACTCCACCCGGACAGGCCTGCGCACAAGGCGGCTTTCCGGTCCCACCACATAGACCTTGTCTTCATGGAGGGCGGATCGGGGAATCACGGTCCTCTGGCTCAAAGGCTTCCCGCTGATCTCAACCTCACAGAACATGTTGCGCACCAGGGGAGGACGGACACCCAGGATGATCTGCTCATAGGGTTTTTCCACCACCACGATGATGCCCATGGTCCGGGTCTGGGGATCAATGGTGGCCCCGGCCCTTGCAAAATCGGCATCCCATTGGGTATCAAAGCCGTCGTTCACCAGGCGCACCTTGACTTTCAGGTCCAGCATTTTTCTGAGCATGTCCATCTTGATAAGATCCCTGAATACAATGTCTTTGGCGGTGACGGACCCGTCAACGGACAAAAAAAGCCGGATCATCTTCTCCATGGACACCTGGGCCGTCATCTCCACCCGTTCCGTGCCATCGGCTTTGGCGAGGATCTGCCCGGCCTGGACAAATTGCCCCACCTCGACCCGGGTTTCGGTGATACGGCAGTTAAAGGGAACATGAATCCGGGTCCGGTCAAGATCCACCCTGGCCTTGGCAAGCTTTACCAGGTTCAGGTCAAGCTGGGCTTTCAGGGCCTGGCGGTTTGCGGGGATAAGGGTGAGGGCGTTTTCCAGATCCTGGACCAGGATGCGCTGGGTCTGGTAGTTCATCCTGGCCTTGTCCAGGGCACTTTCCGAAATGGCCCGGGTTCTCCTTGCCGTTTCATTCCGTTCCAGCTCCTTTTTTTTAAGTGCCAGGAGGGATTGCTGAATCTCCAGGAGCCTGCCGGTATTTTGCTCATTTTTATCAAGCTCTGTCAGCCTTGCCCGGATGTTCTTGATCTCTGCCTCGGCCTGATTCACGGCCAGCTGATAATCCGTGGGGTCCAGGGTGATGAGAAGGTCCCCTTTTCCGGCAAAATTGCCTTTGCTGAAAACCTGGCTGGTCCCAATCACCTTGCCGCTCACTTCAGGCACCACCTGCCACACCTTGTCCGGTTCCACATACCCGTACCCGAGAACACTTGGGACCACATCCATGGGTTGAATCTCAAGGGTGCGAACCTTGCGGACGGCTTCCTTGACAGGCAGTTTTTCAGGGCCCTTTTTCAACCCTTTCAGCACTCCCACGAAGATCAGGGCACAAACAACCGGGACGACGATCAACCCGCGCTTCAGCATCTCTTTCTGTCTCTCTTTCATGGCTTTGTTTTCCTGTAATTCAATGATGGGGCCAATGGATTCCACCCGCCGCCCAGGGCCTTATACAGGCTCACCAGGTTGACGACCACCGCTTCCCTGCTTTGGGCCAGCTGATCCTGAAGACTTAAAAGGGAACGCTGGGCTTCCAGGACATTCTGGAAATCGATGAGCCCGGCCCGGTATTGATTTTGGGCAATGTCAGCGGCAGCCCGGGCCGCCCCGGCTGCTTTTTCCAGGGCCCCCCTGCGGACCTGCTCCTGGGCGTAGCCGGTCAAGGCGTTCTCCACTTCCTCAAGGGCCAGAAGAATGACAGCTTCGTAGTGAATCAGGGCCTGTTCCTGGAGAGCGGTCTCAACCTTGATGCTTTGACGGACGGCGCCGGCATTGAATATGTTCCAGGAAAAATTCGGCCCCAGGCCGTAGGTGGTGCTGCCTGTCCTGAAAAGGTTGCGGTCGGAAAGGGCCTCCAGGCCGATGGAGCCCGTGAGGCTCAGGCTGGGATACAGCTTGGCCGTGGCCACGCCGATGCGCGCGGTCCGGGCCGCAAGTTCCCTCTCTGCCTGCCTCACATCCGGCCTCCGGCGCAAGAGATCCGCAGGGATACCCACGGCGATCTCAAGGGGGGTCACGGGAATGGGAACCTCCTGGTCAAGCTCAAGACTACCGGGAGTTTCACCCAGAAGCACGGCCAGGCGATTTTGAGCCCGGACAAGCCCGGTGTGGAGGAAGGGAATATTGGCCCGGGTGGTTTCCAGGTTGTACCGGGCCTGCTCCAGATCCAGGGCACTGACGATCCCGGCCTGGAATTTTTTTTGAACCATGTCAAAGCTCTCCTGCTGGGCCGCCAGGTTGGCCCTGGCAATGGCCAGCCGGGCTTGATAGGAGCGTACATCAACATAGTTGCGTGCAACCTCCGCGGCCAGGGTGACCCAGGCATGGGTCAAAGCCTCCCGGCTTGCCTCAAGATTGGCATCCGCCGCTTCCAGGCCACGTTCGATGCCGCCAAAGAGATCCAGTTCCCAGCCGGCATCAAACCCGGTCTGATAAAGATCGCGCTCACTTCCGGTGCCGGAGTCTTCACTGGCCCGGCTCCTCTTAAGGCTTGCGCCGAGGCCAAGGCCGGGAAACCGGTCTGCCGCTGCAATTCCCCGGCTGGCACGGGCCTGCCGTACCCTTGCCCGGGCCTGCCCCAGGTCCAGGTTCCCCTCCAGGGCCCGCTGGATGAAATCCGTGAGTTGGGGATCATTCAGGGTGGTCCACCACTGGGCCAGGAGCCCGGTATCCACCGCCTCCCCCCTGAGACCGTCATCCAGGGGCGAATGCCAGTTCACGGGTTCTTCAATCTCAGGCGGGCTGTAGTCCGGTCCAACAGCAACGCAACCCGCCAGCACCAGGGCCGGAATCCACAGCATAAGCCCCCACGTAAAAAGAGCCCCCGGACTTTTTTTGGGTATTTTCGAATCATCCATGGTTGGTCCCTTTCTTTGGCTCAGGTTGACGGAACACCCAGGCAGCCCTCAATGGCGCTTGTCACCAGGTCTCGAATCTCCAGGGTCTCTTCCTCGCTGTACCCGTCAAGATCCAGATACCTGACAATGCTCTCCCGGGCGGTTCGGAAAACCAGAATCTGGCCGATCAGGGTAAACGCCTTCAGGCTTGCCCTTCTTTTGTCCTGACTCCCCGTGATGATCATGATGAGCCGGGATATGGTATCCAGCAGCCTCTTCATATGGTTTTCATAAATTAAATCAAAAGCTGAAGATGGCATCATCTGTTCGTTTACAACAAGCTTAACAAACCGAACAGCCTCGGGCTTTCCGCAAACAATTTCGCACATGACGCCTAACAGTTTTTTCAGGAGCGACAAGGCCTGTTCCGGATTCATGGTGTCATCTTCTGGAAAAGAACCGGTTTTTTCAAGAACAGAATCCAGGCTCTCTTTCATAAGGCCGAGAATCTCCTGGAAGACAGCATGGTAAAGCCCCTCTTTTCCACCAAAATAGTAGGGAATGGCAGACAGGTTGCACCCTGCGTGCTGGGCCAGCATGCGGGTGGTGGTTCCTTTGAAACCGTGTTCTGCAAATATTTCAAGACCAGCCCGGATGAGCCTTGCCCTGGGATCTGTGTTTTTTTGTTTTGCCAACGTGCTCTCCTTCTTGGTTGAATTCCCCAGAAGAATAATTCATTCGAATGAATAAGTCAATCAAATGAATTAATCGTTTGAATGAACAGATAGAGCCGTCAAAAATATTTTGTCTGGAAGTGGCTTTAATTCCACGAAATAAGAATATAATGCACCTGAAATTATCAGAATCTACAGAGAATCAAATACGGGTATATATGGGGGGCATTCCCTTCCAATATAAATCGGTTGGGTTTACGAGATCTCCTGTTTTGACGGCAAAAGGGCAATCACCCGGGCCGGACTCCCCGTACCGTTGGTGACGGGCAATCCCCCGATCACAAGTGTCGTCCCGGAGGGCGGCAGCCTGTCAAGGCCCGTCAGGCATTCGAGCACCATCCCGTCCGCCCCATAGATGGCACTGCTTGCCTTGAATTCCCCGTCATTGCCCGGGTCTGTTCCGTGGGTGTCGGTTCCAAGGCCCGCGATCCCGCGCCCCTGGATCATATGGTCCACCGCATCCTTGCCAAAGCCCGGCCAGTGCATGCCATTGTCCCCATCCATGCCGAAAAAAGCTTCGGGGTCGTTCCACCGCTCCTGCCAGCCGGTAAAGAGAACAACCACACTGCCCCGGGGAATCCTGCCGTTCTCCCTTTCCCATGCAGTCACAGCCTCCACCGTGAGCGAATAATCCCTGTCATGGCCGGCAATGGCGCGGATATCCATTACCACGGCCGGCACCACCAGCTCCTCTGCCGTGAACATGTCGGCGCTCCTTCCGCCTTTGATAAAGGTGTTGGGGGTGCCCCAGTGGGTGCCGCTGTGCTCACCCACCACCATGCGGCTGGTGAGGTATCCGTCCTTCTCGTAGGAGGCATGGGAAGCGAGCTTGAATTCAGGGTCCCCCGGCCATATGGGAATATTATCATCCAGGGGATGGGTAAGATCCACCACTTTCCACGGTGCCATGCTGATTCCTGAAATCATCTTTTTAATCCCTGGTCAAAAACGCTAATAGGTATGCCCAGGACAACGATCCGGAGCAAGATATGAATTTAACATGTTGCTGAGGATAATATACTGGATTCCTCGTTTAGAAGCAGCCCCATTTCATGCCAGTTAAAGCCGCCGTGTTCAGAGCTGGATTCCGCGATGTAAGAGAAACCGAATCTTTCATAGTATGAAATCAGCTCATCCTTGCAGATCAGCAGTATTTTGTTTTTTTGAAGATCCCTGGACAGCTCAATATACTTTTCCAGGAGCGGCACCGAGATCCCTTTTTTTTGAAAATCCGGATGAATAGCCACGGAGAATATTACGATGTTCGTTCCGGAGCTGTCGTGGCCGACCATATCCTTGAACGCTTCATCCGTAATGTCTTCCTTGCTGGTAGATCCGCCATTGATGAAACCAACCACCCTGCCGTTCAACTCGGCCACCAAAAAGCCTTCGGGAAAGACATCGATCCGTTTTCCGATCTTCTCTTCTGTAGCTCCATCCGTGGTATAACAGGCGGCTTCAATCAAAAAGCACTCATTCAGGTCTTTTCTTTCAACCTGGCGAATCAACACTTCATCCATTGTCATTATTTCTCCTTTTTAGATTCGTCGACAAATATGGAAATACCCATGCGAACAACACCCCTTGCGTTATCAAAATAGTTTAAACTTGACAACGTTATTTTAATCACATCCCCCCCAAAACAACCGTTAAAAACCATTTTTACAAGGCAGCATGTGTCCCGTACCCCACTGGAGGCGATTTATTTGAATCCCTTTTCCCAGAAGGGGCGCGATACCGGTTTCAACCTGAAGAGGGCCGGTTTCAGGATATTTGCGCCATTCGTCATCTTGTTGTTGTGACTCTTTGCCATAGGGTGTATGGTAACCGCGATTGTCCGGGAATTCCCCTGACAGAATAAACAAACAATCTGTAGGCTCTGATATCTTCTGCATTTCGCCGTTGACCTCTCTCTGCCAAGGATAAAGGTAGAGGAGATACGGCAACGATGGACATGATCCATGCGGAAGAAGCCCTTAAAAATCTATTTGCGCAAATTACCAACGCCCATTTAAAGCCGGATTTTTCCCAGGAAGGGATGAAGGCGGCCCTGCTGGAAATCATGGCCCTGGCCGCGAACATCGTGGAAAGCGTCCATGACACACAAACGGAAGACCGGGTGGATTGCAAAGCCGGGTGCAGCTATTGCTGTTATAACCAGATAAAGCTGACCCCAGCCGAGGCATTGCTTATTTTTTCCTGGATCGGCAACGAATTCACGGACCGGGAGCGGGCCCTTTTAGGGGAGCGAATTCAAAACAACCGGCTGCTGACCGAGGGAACATCCCTCGAGAACCGGGTCAGGATAAAGGAGAGTTCCCCCTGCGTTTTCCTCCAACAGGGAAAATGCAGCATTTATCCGGTGCGGCCCCTCATCTGCAGGTCATGGACATCCTACAGCCACAAGGTTTGCAAGGATGCCTTCGAATCCGGAAATCACAACGCTGAGATCGAGACATCAAGCTCAAGCAATTTTGTTTATTATCTTGCCCGGGAGACGGTGCGTAAGTCATGCCGCTACCACGGGGTCGATTCAGTGCCCCTGGAATTGCCAATGGCCATGGACTGCTGCTTTTCCCACAGTGATCCCTTTACCCGGTGGCTTGAGGGTGAGCATCTGTTTGACAGGGTGCCTGACTGGCAGAATCCGGACGATACCGATTTTTCATTCATGGATATCCAGGTGCCGACCTTCCTCGACCGGTTTTCACTTTCCTACCTCAGGGACGGATCATGCATCGAGTATTTCCTGCACAGTAAGGAAAAGGAAATGGAGATCTCAACGGAACTGATCCTGTCCTATGATTCCCATTCAAAATCCCTCAATGTATCAAAGTTCTATCCCGAGCTGAACAAGGAGCCCATCCACAAATACATGTCGGCGGCCTGCCTGTTTCTCATGATCCACCATGCCGCATCTGTTTTCGGAATCCACCGGGACAGCTTTATTTTCCTTGAGACCCGGAACCGGGTATTTGAGGATTTTTACTCTCGACTGAAGGACTTCGGTTTCCTCATCCACCATGAACGAACGGGGGACAACTGTAACGTACGGGGAATTTACCATATGCTTCCCATTGAAACGTCCATGATAGTACCGGCCGGGCAGACGGCCCACATGGCGGCATGTTGAGACCGGTCGGGGCAGGAGGGTGCTCCGCCCCAGCCTTGTTTTAAAACAGCCAATCCTTGATCATGGCTTTTAAATCGGTTTCAAACGCCTTTCTGGACCCCTGGGTCTTATTTTTCCCCAGTTCAAGGATATAGATATAATCGGCAATCTTCATGGCCTGGCGGATATTTTGATCCACCAGTAAAATGGTTTTGTTCTCCTCCGTGTTCAGCTGTTTCAACTTAGAATAGATCTCTTTGGCCACCACCGGCGCAAGCCCGGCAGTGGGTTCATCCACAAGGATAAGGTCGGGGTCCACCATCAGGGCCCTTCCGATCTCCACCATTCTCTGCTCCCCGCCGCTCAAAGCGCCTGCGTCCGTTTTGCTTTTAGACACAAGATTGGGAAACCGGTCGTAATTTGCCTGAATGCGACTCTTAATCCGTTTCTTATCCTTTCTGAAAATCCAGGCCCCCATTTCCCAGTTTTCTTCCACAGACAGATAGGGAAAGATATTCCTGCGCTGGGGAATATAGGAAATACCCTTTTTCGATATGGTGTATGGATTGGCCCCGGTTATATCTTCGTTATTGTAGATGATTTTTCCTGCCTTAGGCTCTAAAAAACCGTAGATGGCTTTGAAAAGAGTTGATTTCCCAACACCGTTCGCACCGATGACGATGGTGATCCGGCCCTTTTCAGCGGAGACGGAAACCCCCTGTAGTATATTTATATCCTCATAATAACCGGCAAAAACATCCTTCACGTCAAGTGACATATTTAATTTCCCAGATAGGCTTCGATGACTTCTTCATTGCTCTTGATCTCTTCAGGAGTGCCATGGGCTATTTTTTTTCCGGAGCTTAACACCATGAGCCGCTGGCTGAGACTGAATATGGAATGCATATCATGACTGATTAACACAAAGGTCCTGCCCTGGTCATGGAGTTTCCGTATATGATCATGGAGCTCCTCTTTCAGTTCAGGATGAACGCCCGCAAAGGGTTCATCCAGCAGGATCAGATCGGGGTCCAGCATCAGCACCCGCCCCAGTTCCAGCAACTTATGCTGGCCCCCGGAAAGACTTCTCCCATATTCATCCTTAAGATGCACGATCTTTAAAAGCCCAAGGATGTCAAGGGCCTTCCGGAGCAGCTCCGCCGGATTCGCTGATTTGGATATGGAAAGGGCCGGCACCATCATATTCTCCATCACGCTCATTCGCCTGAAGATCCTGGTAACCTGGAAGGTCCTTCCGATTCCTTTTTTGGCGATTTTATAGGAGGAGAGCCGGTCAATGCGCTTGTCCCGAAAAAAGATCTCCCCGTTATCGGGTTTATGGATTCCATTGATTAAATTGATCAGGGTGGTCTTTCCGGAACCATTGGGGCCGATGACGCCCAGGAGTTCATTCTCAGCCACATGGAACGAGACATTCTCCAATGCGGCCAAGCCCCCAAAACGCTTTGTCACCCTACTCACCTTCAGCATGGCTGTTTTCACTTTTTTTAGTCAGTCTTTTATAAACAGGATAGATCAGCCCGTTTTGAGAAAACCGCAGGGTGATCACGAGCAGCAGCCCAAAGAATACCCAGCGCAACTCCTCATAATCCCGCAGATATTCCGCGGCCAGCTGCAGGATCAAAGCCCCTGCCACGGCCCCGGCCAGGCTCTCTATCCCGCCGATCACAACCATTGCGATGATAAGGCCCATCTGGGGCAGCTGTATGATATTCGGGGTTAGGATGCGGACATAATGGGCGTAAAACCCGCCGGCAAGCCCGGCGAAAAAGCTTGTAATGACAAAAGCCAGGATCTTATACTTGACCACATTCACCCCAAGGGTCGCGGCCGCATCTTCATCCTCCCGCACCGCCCGGAAAAACAGGCCAAGCCTGGAATTCACGATTTTATACATGATAAAAAGCGACAGGACCAATATCGTGAGAATGGTGTAATAATACAGCACCCTGGATTCCCGGGCAAAAAGCGGGGGCACGTTCAAACCGAAATTACCCCCGGTATAGCGGTATTCGGCATTCAGCGCGATCCTGAAAATTTCAGAATAGGCAATGGTGAAAAGCGCCAGATAGGGCCCCTGCAACCGAAGACAGAGAAAGCCGATAAAGAGCCCGACCCCGGCAGCGGCAAAACTGCCGATGAGGATGCTGAAACCTGGAGGCATATCCGTATTCAATACCAGCAGGGCCGAGGTGTAAGCGCCCACGGCCCCAAGGGCTGCATGGGCGAACGAGAACTGTCCGGCATAGCCTGCAAGCAGGCACCAGCTTGACGCCAGCAGGGCATAATAATACGCAATGATAATGATATGGAGCCAGTAACCGCCGGTGGCAAACGGCAGGAGCGCTGCGGCAAAAAGCAGCCCCATGATTGTCAGGCGTTTAAAATTCTTCAAGATTACGTCACTTCATCCTTACATGTTTTTCACCAAACAGCCCTGTTGGTTTGAACAGCAGCACCACCACCAGGAACAAAAGCCCAAGCGCGTTTTTATAGGCCAGTCCCCTGGTCAAATCCGGAAACAGGACCGACCCCAGACTTTCCGCCTCCCCCAGGATAATGCTTGCGATAATGCACCCCTTGATGGACCCCATACCCCCCAGCACAATGATAACAAAGGATTTTATCACCGGCATGGCCCCCATGGTGGGAAATATCAGAAAGATCGGCCCGATAAGGGCCCCACCCGCAGCCGCAAGGGCTGAACCCGCACCAAAGGCCAGAAGGTTCATCTTAAAGGGATTTATCCCGGCAATGGCGGCTGCGTCCCTGTCCTGGCTGACGGCCCGCAGCCCCTTCCCGATAAAGGTCCTGCCGATGATTATCAGTGCCGCGACCATGAAAACCACGGCCAGGGCGGACACAAAAAGCCGGTCATTACTGATGCTGAGGGAATAGACGGATGTTGTGCCGGACATGAATGAGGGAGACCGCCGTGTCCAGGGACCAAACACGAAAAGGGCAAGGTTCTGCAAAAATATGGACAGGCCAAAGGTGATCAGTATGGCGTATTCGTCCTTTCGCTCCACAGCTCCCGTATAAACCGGGCGAAGGAACAACACTTCAATCACAACCCCCAGGAAAAACACGATGATGATTGACGACAACACGGCCAGTACCGGGGGGAACCCCAGCAGTTTTGCCAGGTAATAGGAGAAATACGCCCCCAGCATATACAGTTCCCCATGGGCAAAATTCACGACCTTGAGTACTGAAAAGATAAGGGTCAGGCCCAGGGCCATCAGCGCGTAGATAAGACCTATGATAAGGCCGTTCAATGCTTGAAGGATTAAATATTCAGTCATGAACCTCTCCCGGGCCGGTGGTTTTTCCTATCAGGGTTTGATCAGGCTTCCATCGCTGTACTCTTTGGGCCAGAGAAGCAACGCATCCGTGTAAGGCTGATCCACCTCCGTATACTGAATGACAAAGGAGGGCGTCCCCGGCCACTGGTGGTACATGTAAGCCGGTTCCCTGTCCATGGAAAAGCTGATCACACCGCGAAGCCCTGTATACCTGGTTGTTTCCAGGGCACTTACAATGGCATCGGCATCGGTGGACCCGGCCCTTTGAATGGCATCCGCCACCAGGTACACCGCCTCGTACGCTTCCATGGCCGCGAAGGTGGGTTCCCGGTTGAATTTCGTTTTAAACCGCTTGATAAAGGGGTCGGTCTTTTCGGTAAATTTTATCCCGGGATAGTACCCTGTCTTTGTGAGAATGTATTTACCGCTCGGGCCGGTGATTTCCCAGAATTCCTTATGCAGGGCATCGGTGCCCACGGCAAACATGGCGGTTTCCTTTGTGGGGGCAAACCCGATCTCATGGGCCTGCTTGACCATGAGCAGTTCGCCTGCGCCGGTAAAGATCCCGAAGAGCAGGTCCGGGCGTGGCTTGGCCAGCTTGAACCGCAATAGCTGGGGAGTAAAATCCTGGATCGTTCTTTCGGCGGTAATGGAAGTGATTTTGATCCCGGCGGTTTTCAACGCCTCCCGGATCACCCTTTCAACACCAATGCCATAGTCGGAATTTTCCGTGATCATCACAACATTTTTAAACCCGGCGGCCTGAATCCAATCCGCAATTTTACTATAAAAGAGAGAGTTTGCCGGCGCGATTCTGAACACATACCTGTATTGTTTCGCGGTGATCACATCGGCCCAGGCTTCGGCAATGATCAAAGGGATCTTCAGCCTGTTGGCGACTTCTATCTCGGCTTTGGCCACAGAGCTGTGGAATTCTCCCACCACGGCAACGGCTTTCTGCTTTTCCACCAGCCGTTCCATGGCTGCCGTGCCTTTTTCCGGCAGCCCCTGGGTATCCTCAAATGCCAGCACGACCTTTTTTCCCAGGACGCCGCCCGTCCCGTTTATCTCCTCCACCGCCTGCTCCATGGCCATTTTCATCTCTTTTCCGCTCTCGAACGATCCGGGAGCGGAAAGGGGACCGACCCCGCCGATTTTGATGATCTCGCCTGCGCCGAGGGGTAAGGTTAAAAGCAATATCATGGGACAACAGACAAATAATGAAATAAGCTTTCTCATAAATTCCTCCTTTATTTCATTCACGCTTATTGTCTTAAATGGTAACGCTATGGACCCATCAATCCATGGTAGAGGTGTCAAGCCATATAAAACCTTATACAATTGAATTGTCAGTAAAAAGCAGATTGACGAAGCAGCTTATGGAAACGTCTTTTTTTAAGATACAGACCCAGGCGTGAATAATTCTTCTTGAGGATATTTTCCGGAACGGGTTTTTCTTTTATTTCTCAGGCATTAGAATATTATACTTATTACCCCCTGTCAACAGATGGGGTGCTATTTTCTTTGATCACATTGCCCGAAAAAGGCCGTTGATGATCTTTTCGATAAGGTAAAGGGTGCCCTGGGCCCCCATGAAGCTTTTCTCAACAACGTGGATATGGCTTGCGGCGGGAAGGGAAATATCGATGCCGGTAAAGGGATGTCCCGTAAGCCGCAGGCGTGAGATATCCGCCTCGCTGCCAAAAACAATATCGGGTGCAGTCCCGGCCATATCGGCATTCCAGGCATCCAGGCAGCCTATTTTGCGGAGAAAAGCGTTTAACTCATCCGCAAAATCATCCACGGTTTCAGCAAGTTTCACTGCAACGGGCACCATGCCGAGATAATTGTAAAGCCAGGTCACCAGGGGCAATGCAATGGAGGCGTCCGCGGATACGGCAAAGGTCGCCCCCTTTGGCAGGCCGGTCAGGGAGTTGAACCGGTTGAGCACTTCATGGCTGCGCCGCCGGGCACCCTTGATGACGGCCATTGCAGGCCCAGGATCTATATCAAGGCAGTCACAAACCTCATCGATCCAGGCTTCGGTCGCCTCAAACCCGATGGGAGCGCCCACGGATGGCATCAGGGTGGGCACCTGGAACCGCTCCTCTAAAAAATGGGCCAGCTGATCAGCATACTCCCGATGAATCACAAGGTTGCACCCGGCCGATCCCAGGTTTTCTATCCGGGGGATGGTGGTTCCGGCGCAAAGGACGGTGTTGACCTCGATGCCGCAGGCGTTGAGAAGGGTTGTGATCTCGTTGAGGTTCCCCTGCCAGTGATGGTGAAAGATGGAGAGGCCCAGCAGGTTGACCGTGTGCTTTCTGGGGGTGCCGGGGGGTGGAGCCACCTGTTTGATAACCTGGATGACACCGTCCTGGAAGCCCGCGGCAAAGGAGTCTGAAAACCCCGTGTTTTCCATGGCGATGCAGGGCACTGGCAGGCGGGCGTTCTTGATGAACCGTTCCAGGTCGTCGCCGATCAGGGCGGCCCCGGGAGAGTTGACAATGGCTATCAGGGAATGGCCTTTTTCCGCGACCACGGGAAGGATCTTTTCAAGCTTTTGGGTGGCGCCGAACACATAGTCATAATCGTCCAGATAAGTGGCCGGCACCCGTGGCTGGCCAAAGTAGAACTCTTCGGAGTAATAAAGGGGATCGAGATACTCGGCCCGGGGCAAAAGAAACTCCGAGATCGACCCGTGATAAAACTTGCATCCGGTGGGACCGTTGAGGAGTACCGCGGCATCACGAATGCTCTCAACAGCCATGACGGCACCGGTAAAACTGTCCGGGGGTATGGGCCGGCAATTAAATTCCATCATTTTTCCATCCTTCGTTTACCGGTGATTTCACAAGGCTTGCCCAGCGCCGGGCAAAGGCGATCCCGCCGTAGAACCCCACATCCGGGCACATGGGAATGGTGTCCACATGGACGGGAAAGGGAAGGGACTTGGGCGTATAGTTGCCAACCAGGATATCCGGTTTCAACCGGTTGAGGTCCTTGTCCCGCTGCCGGGGCGGATAATCCGTCTCCAACTCAAACCTGCCCGGGTAGCGGGTGGTGAACCTGTTGTCCTGGGAGTAGTTCAGGATGCACACCTTGGAAACCACCATGCCAAGGTCAAAGGCCGCCTCAAGAATCCAGTCCACATTGTGAACATAGGTGATGATCATGAGACGCTTGCCCTTGAGGGCGTTGCGGTAGTTTGCGATCAGGGTCTCATACCGTCCCTGGAAGGTGCCGATGAGGGATTCGCCTTTGGCCTCCTTGTCGAAAAAGGCCGCGATCTCCCGTATCCAGAGCTTGCTGTCGGTGAATCCCACGGGAAACGGAAGGCTTGCCGTGGGGCTGTCAAACCGCTCCTTCAGGAAATCGGCCATGATCCGGCCGAAGTAATCGGTATAGGCGGGCAGGTTCAACCCGGCCCTGAGGAATCCCTTGAGTTCGCTGACCCGGGTGTTTCTCACGAACCGGCAGTTGATCCGGATATTCATCTTGTGGAGAATGCCGGAAATGGTCTTGAAATTCTCTTCCGCATTATAGGCGATGTTTTTCTCGGCAATGACGTTGACCAGGTCCGGCCTGGGGCGGACCGTTGAATCCATGAGGGCGGCCGCCCCCTCCATGCAGGCGTTGAGCACCCCCTGCATATAGTCGCCCCTGAGATTTCCGTCCGTGGTGATGGGAATGACGGGCAGGTCCGGATGGAGGGCCCGGATCTCCTCAACGGCGGCATCGGGGTCATCCCCGATCACGCCCGAGGGACAGGTGGTCAAAAGGAACAGGGCCTTGGGCTTTTTTTCGATGGCGGTTTCAAGGGTCCGGGCAAGGGTGGCGTTGCCGCCGTAGATCACCGTGTTCTCATCCATGTCCGAGGAGATGACAGCCGGGTTCAGCTGGCTTGGCACCAGCATCTTCTTCTGGGTATGGAGCCTGAGCCCGGCCGAGAAGATGGCCTGGAAAGCGATGTGGGTGCAGCTCCCGGGGCCGTGGGCAACGGTGATGGCATCCACCACCTGGGTGGTGGTGGCAAGGGCGCCGGCAAAGGCGCAGCCGTGGAGGGGTTCCCGGGTCATCATGCTCTTTGACAAAAACACGGGGGGGGTACCGGTTGCGGGACCGGTCTTTGGCTCATCAGACAGGTCCGGCCCATCATTGGCCCGAGGTTCGATTTCTCCCCCCGGCCCCGGCTCCTTGCCCATGAAGACCGTCTGTTCAAGGGAGTGCTCGTCAAGGGAGATGGCCGGATAAAAGCGGGGGGATCCAAGGACGCTCCGGGCCAACCCGTGGAACACCCGGGCCTCGGGGGAATCGGGGAACGCCTCCACAACGGTTTTTTCCATAATTTCGGCCCGGCGGAAGCGATCGCTCCTGGGAACGGTCCTGACCACGGGAAGGGAGACCTTTTCAGCAAAGCGCATCACCGGCGCCCGGTCTTCGGAGTCCCCCCGGCTGTTGAGGATCAGCCCGGCCAGGCGGTGGTCTTTTGTATCAAAATTCCTGACACCCTTGAGGATATTGTTGGCGGCATAGATGGACATGAACTCCTCTGAAGTAACCACATAGACCCGGTCGGCAAACCCCTTTCTCAAGGGAACGGCAAAACCGCCGCACACAACGTCCCCCAGGACATCGTAGATGATCACGTCAAACCGGTCCATGTCAAGCCCCAGGCGCTCAAACAGGGCAAAGGTGCTCAGGATGCCCCTGCCCGCACACCCGACCCCTGGCTCGGGACCGCCGGCCTCGGCGCATACAATGTTATTGAACCCCTGGTGAAGTACCCCGTCGAGACGCTGGAGGGCGACCGGCACCTCTTTCATGTAGTCAAGGGCGGTGGTGATTCTCCTGCCGCCAAGCAGGAGCCGTGTGGAATCATGCTTGGGATCGCAGCCGATCTGGAGCACCCGTTTCCCCGCCAGGGAAAGGGCGGCCGCAAGATTAGCCGAGATGGTTGACTTGCCGATGCCGCCCTTGCCGTAGATTGCAATTTTCATAGATTCCCGTATACCCGTTGCCCGATCCCATTAGCAGAAACAGGGCAGGCAAAACCCGCCCTGTACAGATCTCTGAATTCTTCTACCTGGAATCCATGGAAAAAGGCAACAAGAATCTCGTAATTAGCGAAAAGGCAGCCTAACCCTGGGTATCCACCCGGAAGCCGGGCGTTTCTCCGGAAGAGCCCCCGTCAACGCCCTCGCTGCTCATAAAAAGGGTCATGAGTTGCTTTTTGAACAGAAGATTCTTTTGTTGAAGCAGTTCAAGGACATCAGGGCCCTCGGCCTCTCCGCCCCCGGGCACCGGAACGGGTTCGGCTGCGGCCGTCTCCCCGGCCCGGGAAGTTGAGCTGTTCGTGTCAACCGCCTTTTCAGAATCAGGCAGCGGGGCAGGATCGTTCAGATCAATATCGCCCTGCTTTTCAACCGGGGGCTCAGCCGGGGGCTCAACCGAGGGCTCAACCGAGGGCTTAGCCGGGGTCGGGATATCCTGTTTCTCCCGGGCGTTGATCTCCCCGTCCGGGCCGCCAACCTCTTGGGCCCGAAGCGCCGGAACGGGGTCGCCAATGACCATATCGGTGTCCCAGGAGGTTGAGCTGGTCGTATCCACCGTCTTTTCATAACCGGACAGGGAAGAATAGTCGTCCATATTAATGTCACCCGCCTTTTTGCGCAGGCGTTCCAGCAGGGCCGAGATATCCTGTTGTTCCCGGTCGTTTATATCCCCGTCGATGACGACGGAAACCTCCCTGTCAATGGCTTCCGAATCTTCAAGACCGGGAATGAGAGTCCCCTCGGGCCGGAGATAGTTTTTCCTTACAGCGGCCGACCGGTAATTCAGGGTAACCGTGTCCCCCTGGGCTGTCCTGAGGGTTATCTCTTCACTGGTTTCGGTTTTCTGTTCGTACTGCCTGGAAGCAATTTCCGTGGAATTAGCCTCAATCCAGGCTCTCTCCTCGTCGGTAACCCGCTGGGGAATGGGAGGGGGAATGGGATAGGTAGATGCAATAGAGTTCAGGTGAGACATGATGCTCCTCCTTTAGGAATAAATGATAACCAAAGTTGTATCGCTAAAAAATCGTTCGGCGCGAACATAGAAAAACTTAAGTAATTATTTTTATTACCCTTGAAGGTCTCAATTATTTCCTCATTATTTTCATTGAAACAGTCAACCTTGATATTTTCCAAACCATGACCGGTGTCAAGGGATCAACAGACGGGACCGGGTTTCCTGCCTTTCAGGGGAAGGCGGATGATAAATTTGGCGCCGGCTCCCGGCCTGGATTCCACCGCCATCTCACCGCAGTGATCTTCCGTGATGATGAAATAGGAAACACTGAGTCCAAGGCCGGTGCCCACCCCCACGGGTTTGGTGGTATAGAACGGCTCAAACACCCGCTTCCGGGTCTCCTCCACCATGCCGGGGCCGTTGTCCTCCAACTCCATACAGACCATGTTTCTCTCTTTTTCAAACCAGGTGCGGAGAATAATGCGGGGATTCCGTATTGCCGCCGCCTCCATGGCCTGGGCGCCGTTCCTGAGGATGTTGAGCAGCACCTGCTGGATCTTGGCCCCCTCGCAGGGCACAAGGGGAAGATCTTTTTCATACTCCCGCCGGATCTCGATCAGCTTGAAGTCGTAATGTTTCCTAAGGTCATAATCGGTGGCCGCAAGGTCCAGGGTCTTGTCCATGAGTTCTTCAAGGGCGTGGGGATATACCTGGGTATCGCTCTTCCGGGCAAAACTGAGCATGTTATCCACAATCGCCGCCAGCCTGCGGCCCGATTCAATGATGGTCGTGATCATGCGCGGTATGCCCCGGGCCTCCATGAAGTTCCGGATCGCTTCCATTGTGGTGCCGGCAGCCTCGGCCGCTTTCCGGTTGGCCGGCATATCGGCCCGTTCCCCCAGACGCCTTGACATGACATCGGCGGTCTGCATCATGCCGGCCAGGGGATTGTTTATCTCGTGGGCCATGCCAGCGGCCAGCCCCCCCACCGAAAGCATCTTTTCAGACTGGACCATCATCTCTTCCATCCTCACCTTTTCAGTAACGTCGTCGATGCGGATCACCGCGCCTTCCACGCCGTTGGCGATCAAAGGATAGATGGTTACATCCTCGTAACAGGTGCCTTTTTCCGTCAAGCGAGGCTTTTTCTGTTCCTGTTTTGTTTCCCGCACCCGGATACTCTCGGCTATTTTATCCTTCTCCGAAGCCATCTGGGGAAACACATCAGAAAGATTTTTTCCATGGGCTGCCGCGGCTTTGATCCCCGTGGCCTGCTCCGCTGTCTTGTTCCACTGGGTCACTTTGCCCTCCGCGTTCACCCCTACCAGCACAGACGGCATGGAATCGATGATGTTGGACAAGTAGTTGCGCAAAAGGTGAAGTTCCTCTTCCGCCTGCTTGCGCTCCGTGATGTCATGGCCAAACCCGATCACTTCCAGGATACCGTTGTTCTCGTCTTTCTTGGCAAGGGTGTTCCAGACAATGATTTTCTGTTCACCGTTCTTGCAGGTCAACCGCATCTCATAATCGGCAACCTCGGTTCGGGCAAACTCTTTGAAAAGCTCTTTCGCCCGCTCATATTCTTCATCACTGCAGAACAGTTTCCACCAGTTTTTTCCAATGAGCTCCTCTTTACAATAACCGGTGGCCGCTTCCCCGGCAGGATTGATAAAGGTGATGATGCCGTCGGAATCCAACCCGCAAATAAGATAAGGGGCGCCATTGATAATGCCAAGGGAGAAGTCCCGCTGGGTTTGTAACGCCTTTCTGGACTTACTGACGGAATCAATCATCGTATTCATTGTGGCGCCAAGGACTTTTATCTCTGCAGTTCCGGTTTCGGGGATGGTAATGATGGGGATACCATTCCTGCCTGTTTGACGGATGGAATGGACGAGCAGGTTCAACGATTTTGTGATGCTTCTGGAGACGAGCAGTGAAAGAATCATGGTTACCAAAAGAACAGAACCGGAAAAAAGCATGATCGCATTGATCAGTTTTGATATTTTATGTTCAAATTCTTCCCTGTAAACAGTGCTGCCGATATACCAGCCCAAGGGCTCATAGTAGGTCACATAGGCCTTTTTCCAAAACCGGAATTCTCCTTCATGGCCGGGTTTATCCCACAGGTACTCGAGAACAGGGTCGGGACGAAACGCTGTCTCTTTCATTTCGTCTAAAAGCGTGTTGCCCGTGATGGGATTGACAAGCTGATTCCCATCCATACCCGCACGATTGGGATGGGCAAGCACCTGATTCTCTTCATCAAAGATAAAGAAATAGCCCTCTTCACCAATTCTCTGTTTCAAAATTGCTTTATTCAAATCCTCAATCACGGCATCAAGCCGGGCCTGAACATCTTTTTCAATGTCATCGATATAGACCCCGGTTCCAACGATCCAATTCCAGGGTTCGAACAATTTCACATATGATTCCTTGGGTCGCTGTTCCGTAAGTCCGACAGGAGCGGGTTTGGGCCAAAGATAATCAACATACCCCTCCCCTTTTTCAAGACAGACATCGACAAAGGCCTTGAACAGGTTTTCTTTTCTGCCAAAGGCACAGTTGAACCCTGGATCATCGAGAATCGTCCCTTCCAATTCCGGAATGGTCGGATGCATTATCATCCTGGGATAGGGAAGCCCGGTATCATTGATCCAGAAATATCCGATGCCGTCATCATACCGCAGCTGCCTGAGATCCTCAATTGCGTGCCGTTTGGCGACCTCTTCACTGATTTCTCCGTTTTTGAATTCATGAAACGCGCTCATGATGATTGAGAATGCGATGGTTGTGTTGTTTTTCAGCTCTATCTTCCTGCGGGTAAGCATGACCGTTTTATGGTAAAGGATACTCTTATGCTGCAATTCCACATAGTTCCTTGTAGCCCCCACGGAGTTAAACGCATTTGTTTCAATGGCATCGGACAATTCCTGTTTTACCCTTTGCTCGAAAAAAAAGATGGTTATTGCAAGGGAGGTTACAACAATGCCCGTAATGGAAATGATGATTCGTGATTTTAATGAATTAAAGATCATTTTAGCCCCTTCCCAAAACGGGAGGACGATTGGTTCAGCAGGTTGGGCCTGTTTCAGCGACCAAACCCGAGAGGTGACACGAATGGAAAAATTCAAACATCAATTATAGAAGGAGATACTGTTCAGTTAAAATAGCACGGCACTTATACCATTTCAAGTCAGGATTCCATGGGGCAGGACCGAACCGGAAACAGGCAAAACCGCTTTCCGGTTGATATTGCGGAATAAAACTGGTACCCTCCCCAATTTTAAATTTGGCGGTCTCAGCACCCGCCTTAACAAAACTGGAGGTTCACCCATGAACGAACTGCTATGGCTTGCCATGCTTGCCGTCAATTTTGGTTTCATCCTGATCATTTACAGATTCTTTGGAAAGACAGGCCTTTACGCCTGGGTGCCCATCGCCGCCATTGTGGCCAACATCCAGGTGGTAAAACTGGTTGAGCTTGTCGGCGTTACGGCCACCCTTGGCAACATTGTCTATGCCTCATCCTTCCTTGTTACCGACATACTGTCGGAAGTTTATGGAAAAAAAGCGGCCCAAAAGGCGGTCCACATCGGTCTTTTCTCTTTGGTGGCCATGACGGTTCTCATGAACATGGCCCTCTACTTTGCCCCGGCGCCGGATGATTTCGCCCAGGAGAGCCTTAAAAACATCTTTGCGTTCATGCCCCGGGTGGCCGGAGCCAGCCTGTTTGCATATTTCATCTCCCAGTCCCACGATGTATGGGCCTATGATTTCTGGCGGAAACGCTTTCCTTCTCCAAAGCTGCTCTGGCTGCGAAACAATGCCAGCACCATGGTCAGCCAGCTGATCGATTCCAGCGTGTTCACCCTGCTGGCGTTCTGGGGGGTATTTCCGGCAGCGGCACTGTTTGAGATCTTCTGGACCACCTACCTTCTTAAATGGGTGGTGGGAGCGGCAGACACCCCGTTTATATACATCGCAAGGAACTGGTTCACCATGCACAAGATCAAGGAGGATTAAAGGAGCCCGTGCAAACCGTGCCCACGGTGATTCCCCGGCTTCGAAGCCGCTCATTCCAACCGAGCAACCGGTGGAGACGGCCGGGCAGGGTCCCCACATGGCGCATATGGGGTGAAATGCGCCCCGGTCGAATGACATCGCAATGTCATAATAATTCGCATAATGGTATTGACTCATAACCGGAACCTTGATATAGTTTTTCTTCAAACGACCAAGAGTTCATGCTCTCATCACCCCTTCTATATTTATGGCAAACACCACTCTCTCATCTATTCGATCCCAAATCGATCCAACTCCGGGTGATATTAAACGGTAGTTTTTCAGAACCATTTATCGTAAAAAATCAAATTTGGGAAAGTTTACAGTCGTAAACTTTAACATACCAGGTATTAATCTAAAAATAATTGTTTATTGACTCAACTTTCGGTATTGGGGATTTTGACATGGGGGTCAGGCCTGCCTTGCCGCACTTTTTGCCAGCCAGCCCCGATCCATCACGGCTGAAGTCCGAAAGATGAGCCATTGAGATAATTACTATTAATTGTCAAAAGGGGAAAAATGATGAGAAAAATTATTTTTATACTAGTGGCAATGTTTTTGGGAGTTCATGGGGGAGCAGCCGGGGCCGATGACTATAAAATAGGGGTTTTGGCAAAACGGGGGGCGATCAAGGCACTAAAGAAATGGAAGGCAACCGGTGAATACCTGACCTCACAAATACCTGGAGCAACATTCGAAATCGTTCCCCTTGATTTTGATCAGGTAAACCCGGCCGTTCAAAATAGCAAAGTTGATTTTTTCCTTGTAAATTCCTCAATGTTTGTCACCGCAAAGATAAGATACAACGCCTCGGCAATTGCTACCATGATTAACAGCAGACAGGGAAAGGCGCTGAAATCTTTTGGCGGAGTTATCATTACCTCCATCGATAACGACGACATCAACAGCTTGAAAGATATGAAAGGAAGAAGCTTCATGGCTGTCAAAAAGAGTTCTTTCGGCGGCTGGCAAATGGCCTATAATGAAATGAAGAGCGCCGGCATTGATCCGTTTAAAGATTTTTCCAAGCTGGAATTTGGCGGAAAGCATGACAATGTCGCCCTGGCGGTTCTGAATATGGTGGCTGACTGCGGAACCGTACGAACCGATACACTGGAACGAATGACTGCCGAGGGGCTCATTGATATTGAAGATTTAAAAATCATCAACCAGCAGTCCCATCCGGGTTTCCCGTTTGTGTGCAGTACCCCGCTGTACCCGGAATGGCCCCTTGCCAAAACGGAAAAGACACCATCGTCCATAGCAAAAAAGGTTACTGAAGCCTTAAAACAACTAAAAAAATCGGATCTTGCGACAAGAAATGCCAGAATCGTAGGCTGGACAGATCCGCTGGATTACAATCCGGTTGAACAGCTGCAAGGTTCACTGAATGTGGGTGCATTTGCCGTGAATAGCAAATAATTGCGTTCATCAGGTGGAGGGCTTACGATGTTATATAGAATCTTAAACGGTGGATTGAGACAAACACTGATGATCACGACAATCCTGTCCCTTGTATTTTGTATCACCATATTGTTGATCATCATCACCAATATCCAGAGCAATCAACTGAAACAGCTGAATGAGTCTGTCAATGGCGCCGTAGAGAAAAACAATTCGGAAACAAAAGAAAAATTCATCACACTGGCAAACAAGGTAAGCGATGATTTAAAGGTAGATTTAGGAAGTACATCGGACACCTTGGCCATTGAGATCAGCAAAAAGATTGTCGGTCAAACCGAAATCCTGGTACAGCAGATAAGCTCCGACCTGGAAACAGGGCTACACGATAGTGCCAATGCATTGGCGGCTTTACTGATTCAGGTCGCGCCATCATCCATTGTGACAAACAATTTTCTGGCGCTGAACAATTATGTAAAATCCGCTTCCCATAGCGCGAATGTCATATTCGCGATATTTCTAAAACCGGACGGCAAGCCTTTGACACGGTATTTCAATAAAAAGAATCCTAACATCAAAAAATATTTAAAAACAGGAGAAGGAAGAAAAAAAACAGACAAAATACTAAATGCCTCCCAAAAAGATAAAACGGTTTTTTTTGTTAAGAGATCCGTGGTCGTGGAAGGACGAAATTATGGTAACCTGCTGCTTTGTGTCAGCCAGGCAGCCACAAATCAAAAAATTCAGCGACTATCACAAAACTTTATCAACTTAAACAAGAGCATCGGACAGAAAACCACATCGGATCTGGGAAGCATGGCCAAAACCGTTGCCGACAAGGTGGAAAGAAATCTGTTTGAGGCAAGAACCATCAGCAGCGCTGCGACAGGCAATATTTCCACCAAGGTAAAAACCATCACCACCCAAATAAAGCACAAAACCGGGCAGGTGGTATTGGCATTGGGTTTTTTCACCATCCTCATTAACATGGGGATCATGTTCATCGTCATATCACGGCTTTCCAAAGTGATAAACAATACGATCAAAGGGTTGAACCACGATGCGGACCAGGTCTCAGCGGCATCCGGTGTTGTGTTTTCTTCCAGCCAGTCCTTGGCGGAAGGGGTCTTGAACCAGGCTTCATCCATTGAAGAAACCGGCGCCTCCCTGGAAGGCATCGCCGCCATGACTAAACAGAATGCCGGCAATGCCGGTAAGGCGGACCAGCTGATGCAAGAGACCAACCATGTGATCTCAAAGGCCAATGCGGCCATGGGAGAACTGATCGCATCCATGGATGAAATTTCAGCTGCCAGTAAGGAAACATCGAAAATCGTGAAAACCATTGATGAAATTGCCTTTCAGACCAATTTACTGGCGTTAAACGCATCTGTGGAGGCTGCCCGTGCCGGTGAAGCCGGTGCCGGATTTGCGGTTGTGGCTGAGGAGGTCAGGAACCTGGCCATGCGAGCTGCCGACGCTGCCGGAAATACATCCGACCTCATTGAAACCACCGTAAAAAAGATCATGGACGGTTCCCAGCTGGTAAACGTGACCAATGACACCTTTTCCAGGGTGTTGGGAAGCGCAAAGCAAGTTGGGGAAATTGTAGGTGACATTGCGGTGACGTCCGGAGAACAGTCCTCCGGCATAGAGAAGGTAAACAACGCCGTAGCCGAAGTGGATAAAGTTGTCCAGCAAAATGCCGCCAATGCCGAAGCCTCCGCATCCGCATCAGAGAAACTGAATCAGCAGTCCGTGCAGATGAAAGGGTATATTCGTGATCTTATCATCCTGATGGAAGGTTCGAAGGCCCCTGGTAAAATCCAGGAAGAAGAATCCGTTTACCAGACACCAACAATGGAATTACCCATGCCCAGTCAGGCAAACGAAGAGGCAGACCCAGGTCAATATCCCGTCATCCCTGTTTAGCTATTTTGCAACGGTTCCTGCATGTGGGTGTGTTTGGCGTAAACAAAAACAACTTCCGTTCATCAGGTGGAGGTTTTACGATGAGATCCCAAATTTTAAGCGGTGGATTGAAACAAACACTGATGATTACAACAGTACTCTCTCTTGCTTTTTGTATCACCCTCTTGTTAATCATCATTACCAACATTCAGAGTAATCAACTGAAACAACTCAATGACCATGTTCATGGTTCCATAGAAAAGAACAATTCAGAAACAAAGGAAAAGTTTGCGACACTTGCAACCGGGGTAAGCGATAAACTGAAAACAAGTTCAAAGGAATTATCCGACTCCCTGGCCATTGAAATCAGCAGCAAATTTAAATCCCACATCAAGGAGGTCAAGGGGGACCTGGAAACGAGCCTGAAAGAGAATGCAGCGGCATTGTCAAATTTACTGGTTCAGGTCGCGCCGTCAGCCATTGTGACAAGCAATTTCCTGGATATGATCAATTACGTCAAATCCGCTTCCTACAATAAGAATGTTGTCTATGCCATCTTTTTGAAACCGGACGGAAAGCCTTTGACACGGTATTTCAATAAGAGAAACCCCATCATCAAAAGATATTTAAAAACAGGGAAAGAACGGAAAAAGATCGACAGGATTTTAAATGCCTCAAAGAAAGACAGCACGGTGTTTCTGCTTGAAAAACCTGTGCTAGTGGAAGAACAAAATTATGGTTCCCTGGTGCTTTGCATCAGCAAGACCGCCACAAACAATAAGATCGCTCAAATTTCTCAGGATCTCATGACTTTAAACCGTAGCATTGAGCAAAAGACAACAGCGGATCTGGCAGTTATGACTAAAACCGTTGCCGCTAAGATTGAAAAAGATCTATTTAATCTCAGAACCATTAACAGCACTGCGACAACCAATGTTTCCACCAAGGTAAAAACAATCACAACCCAGATGAAGCGTAAAATCTGGCAGGTGGTATTGGCATTGGGACTTTTGACCATAATTCTCATTATCTCCATCATGTTCATCGTCATATCAAGGCTTTCCAGGGTTATACACAATAGCATCACAGGGCTGAACAACGATGCGGATCAGGTGTCGATCACATCCGGGATTGTGCTTTCTTCCAGCCAGTCGTTGGCGGAAGGGGCCTCGGAGCAGGCTTCATCCATTGAAGAGACCAGCGCCTCGTTGGATGAGATCGCCTCCATGACAAGGCAGAATGCCGGCAATGCCGGTCAGGCGGACCTGCTGATGAACGAAACCAACAATGTTATCAGGAAGGCCAACACCGCAATGGGTGAATTGATCACATCCATGGATGACATTTCAGAGGCCAGCAAAGAAACGTCAATGATTGTTAAAACCATTGATGAGATTGCCTTTCAGACCAATTTACTGGCGCTGAACGCATCGGTGGAGGCGGCCCGGGCGGGTGAAGCCGGGGCCGGGTTTGCAGTTGTGGCGGATGAGGTCCGGAATCTGGCCATGCGGGCTGCCGACGCTGCCAGGAATACGTCGGACCTTATTGAAACAACCGTAACAAAAATCATGGACGGTTCCCAGCTGGTCAACATAGCTAATGACACCTTTTCCAAGGTATCTGAAAGCGCAAAAGACGTGGGGGAACTTGTCGGTGAAATTGCGGTAACGTCCGGGGAACAGTCCTCCGGCATAGAACAGATGAACAAAGCCGTTGCCGAGGTGGACAAAGTTGTCCAGCAAAATGCCGCCAGTGCGGAAGAATCGGCATTGGCATCGGAAGAGCTGAATATGCAGTCCGTGCAGATGAAAGGGTATATTCGAAATCTGGTCGTTATTCTGGAAGGTTCACGGGCAAGGGTTCATAATCAGCAAATAGATCCATCCGTGGCCGGTCGAGCAAAAGAAGAGGCATCTTCAAGCCGATCCCCCATCAGCGAGAATTAGTCATTTTGCAATAAATCGCCAATCTTTTTTGTTGTTCAGAAGGAGGAGGTTGAATGCGATCCAAACTATTAAGCGGCGGATTAAGACAAACACTGATGATAACGACAATAATGTCCCTTGCATTGTGCATTACCATATTGTTAATCATCATTACCCAAATCCAGAGCAATCAACTTAAACAGCTGAATGACTACGTTTATGGAGCCTTGGAAAAGAACATTTCAGACACAAATGAAAAATTTGAGACACTTGCAAACAGGGTGAACGATAAATTAAAGCACAGTTCCGGGGAATTATCGCGCTCTTTGTCCATTGAAATCAGCAAAAAAATCCAGCCCCACGTTGACGAGGTGCAGGCAGACCTGGAAGCAGACCTGAAGGAGAATGCCAATGCATTGTCTGATTTAATGGTTCAGGTCGCGCCTTCAGCCATTGTGACAAACGATTTTCTGGAACTGCTCAATTACATCAAATCCGCTTCCCACGGTGCAAACGTTGTATATGCCATATTTTTAAAACCAAACGGCAAACCTTTGACACGGTATTTCAATAAAAAAAACCCAATCATCAAAGAGTATTTGAAAACAGGTAAGGGAAAAAATAAACTCGCCAGGATCTTGAATGCCTCAAAAAAAGATGGGACGGTATTTTTTGTTGAGAAATCCGTGATTGTGGAAGGGCGAGATTATGGAACCCTGCGGCTGTGTACCAGCAAGGCATCCACAAACGAAAAGATCGATCAGATTTCTCAAGACCTTAACAACTTAAACAAGAGCATTGAGCAAAAAACGACAACGGATCTGGCAAGTATGGCTGAAGGCGTTGCCTCTCAGATTGAAAAAGATCTATTTGCCCTCAGATCCATTAACAACACTGCTATAAACGATATTTCCACCAAGGTAAAAGCAATCACAAATCAAATGAAGCAGAAAACAGGGCTGCTGGTATTGGCATTGGGCATCTTGACCATCATTATCATTATCGGTATCATGTTCATCGTCATATCAAGGCTTTCCAAGGTGATAAACAAGAGCATTACAGGGTTAAACAACGAGACGGATCAGGTCACAACCACATCCGGTCTTGTGCTCTCTTCCAGCCAGTTTTTGGCAGAAGGGGTTTCGGAACAGGCTTCATCCATTGAAGAGACCGGAGCCTCGCTGGAAGAAATCGCCTCCATGACCCGACAGAATGCCGACAATGCCGGTCAGGCGGACCTGCTGATGAATGAGACCAACAATGTGATTGTAAAGGCCAATGCGGCCATGGATGAACTGATCGCATCCATGGATGAAATTTCAGAAGCCAGTAAGGAAACGTCGAAAATTGTTAAAACCATAGATGAAATTGCCTTCCAGACCAATCTACTCGCGTTGAACGCATCGGTGGAGGCGGCCCGTGCGGGTGAAGCGGGTGCGGGATTTGCGGTTGTGGCGGATGAGGTCCGGAATCTGGCCATGCGAGCTGCCGACGCGGCCAGGAATACGTCCGACCTCATTGAAACAACCGTAAAAAAAATCATGGACGGTTCCCAGTTGGTGAACATGGCCAATGAGACCTTTTCCAAAGTATCGGAAAGCGCAAAAAAAGTAGGGGACCTTGTCGGTAAAATTGCGGTAACGTCTGGGGATCAGTCCTCAGGCATAGAGCAGATAAACAGGGCCGTTGCCGAGGTGGAAAAAGTTGTTCAGCAAAATGCCGCCAATGCGGAAGAATCCGCCTCCGCATCCGAAGAGCTGAATAAACAATCCGTGCAGATGAAAGGGTATATTCGTGATCTGATCGTCATTCTGGAAGGTTCAAGGGCCGGGATTGAGAATCGGGAAAAAAAATCGGGGGAGGCGTTGGCCTCCCCCGTCAGGGAATTACATGTTCTTTCGTTTCAAGGCAATGGATATGCAGAACGCTGCCCCGCCCCAGGTGATACCCAGGCCGAACAGCATCATGATAACAGCTGATGTCTCCATGTTGACTCTCCTTAACTTAGCGGTTTGATTCAACAGGGCTTTTTGCTGCGCCCTTTCCCATTAACGTGGTTGTCTGGAGAAGAAATCCGATCACCACAACCATCACAACGACAAACCACCCAAAGTAGAAGAGCGCATCCGCAGGATAGTCTCCATAGGGCACCCGGATATCTTCGATAAGTTTGGCAACGCTGATATAACCCAGGACCAGGGGAGTTACGAACTTCAGACAGAAGAGCCACCAGTTGCCCACGGCAAAATCCGAGGTACGGTTGATGTGCTTCTGGAAGGTTTCGAGCTTGCAGAACCATGCCAGCATGATGATCTCCACAAGGCCTGCCGTAAGGACACCGAAATTGTTGATAAAATGATCGACAATATCAAGAATATAGAGACCGCTGTTGGTGGCGAAGATCGTTCCGGTGAACAAGCCGAGGAGACAATAGATGGTCACGGCTTTTTTCCGGTTCAGGTCAAACTTGCCCATGAGGGAAGCAACACAGGTCTCGCAGATGGAGATGTGGGAACTCAGGCCCGCAAAGATCAGGGCCGTGAAGAAGAGGGTTCCGAAAAACACGGGACTTGGCAGATAGTTGATCGCCTTGGGAATGGTCACAAAGGCGAGGCCAACACCGGATTTGACAACCTTGTCCACGCCCACACCCTGGTTCAACGCCATGTTGCCGAGAACTGAAAAGACCAGGATTCCAGAGATGATGCTGAAACCGCAGTTTGCAAAGGCAGTGATAAAGGCGTTGTTGTTGATGTCCGACTCCTTGGGCAGATAGCTCGAATAGGTGAGCATGATGGCAAAACCGATGCTCAACGAGTAGAAAAGCTGGCCATAGGCCGCAACCCAGACGTTGATATCGAGAAGGGCCTTGAAATCAGGCTTGAACAACCAGTTGAGTCCCTCGTGGGAACCGGGCAGGGTAACGGCCCTGACCGTGATGATGAGAACCATGACGAACAGGATGGGCATGAAGATCTTGCTGGCGGTCTCGATGCCTTTTTTGACACCCTTGAAAAGCACAAACCAGCAGATGCCCCAGGCCGCAACAACAGAGGCGAATATGGGCCAGCGGATGCCGCCCACATTCAGGGGGCCGTCCGAAAGCGCCAGGAACTCCTTAAAGAAGAAATCCCCGGTATCCGCACCCCAGCCCTGGTTAAAGGCAAGAAAGAGATAGGAAATGGACCAGCCGACAACGGCGACATAGTAAATGGAGATGACAAAACAGACCAGCACCTGCCACCATCCGACCCACTCCCACCGCTTGGACAGTTTTGCAAAGATCTGGGGCGCCGACCCCCGGTACTTGTGACCTGCACCGAATTCAAGGATCAAAAATGGAATACCAGCGGTAAGCATTGCAAAAAGGTAGGGCACAAAAAACGCGCCGCCCCCGTTTTCATAGGCCACATAGGGAAAACGCCAGATGTTGCCAAGGCCGATGGCAGATCCGATGGCGGCCAGTACAAAACCGACTCGAGTTCCCCATTGTTCTCGTTGTTGCATTTAAACCTCCTGTTAAAAAAAAGATAAACAAAACAATAGGCTATACCGGATTTCTGACCGGGTGTCAAAAAATAAATGTAATTTTTTTGAACAATTTAAGGCAATTGCCCGGGGAAAGGAGTTTTCGGAATCCCAACGGCTCCCTTGGCGGATAGTAGGAAATGGAGGTCCTACAGCTTCAAAACGGTGTTCAGCTGCTCTGTGGCATACATCTCTTTCAGCTGGGACCGAAACCCTTTGTCCGGCCCCCCTCGAACGGGACGAAGACAGAAAAAGCAGGACTGCATCAGCACCAGAGGCGAAAAACCGATGCCGCGGCCGCACCGGTCACCATGGCAAGGAGGGAATTGCCTGTGGCGGCCATGACGGCCCCCGCCATGGCAACGGCCAATCGGAAAATCCAGTCCCCGGAGGCGATTACCGGTACCAGGAGCGCCACAATGACCGATCCGGACAAAGCGTGGCAAAATATCTCCAACCGCCGGCTCCGGCCCGCCCGGGCCATGATGAACACCCCGGAGATCCGGGTGAGATAGGTTACGATCGTCATGACCGCCACCGCTGCCATGGGTGCGACATCAAAGGGTATCATGGAGCACCCCCGCGATTCCGCCGGCCAGGGCGCCGGCAATGATGTGCCAGTTGCCTTCGACCATAAATGAGATGGCAAGCGAAACCATGGCCGCCGTGGCCCAGGGAAGCAAAATGCCCTTTTGTTTCCCCATGCCCATGAGCACGGTGACAAAAAAGACCGGCATCAGGAGATCCAGGCCCAGTCGTTCCGGCGCGATCACAAAACCGGTGAAACAAGCCCCCAGACCGGTGCCCGCCACCCAGGTGAACCACAACAGCAGACCGCTGCCCAAAAGGATGCCCACATCCCGCTCCCCCTTTCCATAGGCGTCCATGGAGACGGCCCAGTTGGCATCGCTCAAAACCGGTGTGATCATGGCGATCCTGTGGGCGGGCAGCCTGCCGATCCAGGGATGAAGCGATGCCCCCATGATGATGTTCCGGGCGTTCACCGCAAACAGGGTGAGCACCAGGGGAATCAGCGGAATCCGGCTCGACCAGAGATCAAGGACGGCAAACTGGGCCGCACCGGCAAAAACCAGGGCACTCATCAAAAGCGAGGTCGAAGGATCGATTCCCGCCTCCCCGGCAGACACCCCAAAGGTGATGCCAAAGGGCAAGACGGCAACGGCCACCGGCCAGATCGCCCTTGCGCCCCTGGCTGCGCCCGCCATGGTGCAGGTCACCTCCTGTTCAAGAAAACGGCTCATCCATTCCTCCTTTCAGTTAAGGGTTGAGTTGTACGGCCAATGCTGTATAACCGTTATGGTGGTTATATACATTAAACAGAAAGACTGTCAACCCGAATGGTGGTTAGAATGTGCGATTTACACAACAAAGTACCGGCGATCAAGGAGATCGCCCTTGTGGGAGGCCGTCTGTGCCTCGATTTTATCAACACGGCCAACTGGATCGACAACGAGCCCGTGGATGACCGGTTGGGCGATTATTCCCAGGTATTGGCCTGGGGATGCCGGGTCGGCCTGATCCATCTCGACAAGGCCCGGATTCCGGCCTGCCAGGCCCCGGACCCGGGAATGGAACGGCTGCGCCAATTCCGGCGCCATTTGAGACAGCTCTTTGTTTCCGAACAAGGGCCGGAACCTGCAACACTTGCCCTGTTCAACCAGCGCCTCAGCAAGACCGGAGAACTTGCCATGACATCGGCGAGAAACCGGCTCTGCTTCGATTACCGGGACCATGATCTCTCCTGGCTGGAGTCGCCGGTTGCCTATTCCGCTGCCGAACTGTTGATCTCGCCTTTGAAAAAACGGGTCAAGCAGTGCCCGGGAACCCGCTGCGGCTGGCTTTTCCTGGACAACAGCCCAAACAACCGCCGCCGCTGGTGCTCCATGGCGACCTGCGGCAACAAACACAAGGCCCGGCAGTTTTACGGCCGCAAAAAGGCAAAATAGCCCCCCTCATGCCATGGCCTTGACAAATGCATGGGCCAACCAGTTTGCGGCAGGGCCGAGGCGCCGTCCCTTTTCATGCACCAGGTAGATACCTGCGGTAAAGGTGCTGTTGCCGAACACCACGGGCAGTTTGACCAGGCGGCCCGCCTTAAGATCATCCCGGATCTGGTATTCGGCAAGGGCCCCCCACCCCTCCCCCCTCAGTATAAGTTCCCTCACGATCTGGCTGTTTTCAAAATGCCAGACCCGGTTCCCAAAGAGATAGGCCTCGGATTCACGTCCCCCTCCCCTGCCGACCGGCGCCAGCTGGAGATGGGGCGCAAGATCCTCCCGGGACACCCGGGCAAGCCGGGCCAGGGGATGGGCGGCTGCCGCCACGATGATGAACTCCAGGTGCCCAAGATGCCGCCAGTCGCACCGGCCGTCCGGGTCTCCGGCCGGAACCTCGATCCCAAGATCGGCACGGCCCTTTGCCACCAGATGACTGATGTCGCCCATGACGCCGGTCAACAACTCCAGTTCCGTTGCCGGAAACCGGGGGTTGAACCGCCCCAGGAGATCCGCCACCAGGGCCGTCGGCACCAGCTCATCACAGGCGACCCTCAACCGGGGTTCCACCCCGCCCGCGATGATATCGGCATGATCGGTCAGGGCTTTTAAACGGTCGATGATCTGCCGGGATTCCCGGAGCAAGGTCTCCCCTTCCGGTGTCAGTGTGGGATATTTGCCGCTCCGGTCGAAAAGCGTCAGTCCAAGATCAATCTCCAGATTTCCAATGGCCGTGCTGACCCGGCTCTGGGCTTTGCCCATGCGGCGGGCAGCAGCCGAGAAAGAACCGGCATCCGCTGCTGTCACAAACGCTTCCAGATGTTCCAGGGATATCCCCATGGATTCACCTCCTCTCCCCATGTTTTCAAACCAGCGCCGGCAATTGACCGGCGACCTATCCGCTTTCCGGATAGTACCAAACTTTATTCCATCCGGAAAATAGAATAAAAGAGGAAACAAATGCCGCCGCCCCGCAAAGGAAACGAGCCTTGGCGAAAATGTGGTTCAAACAAAAAACACAACCTGACAAAGGAGCTTTTACCATGCGAACCCATAAGGACAGATTACGCCACACCATTCTCTTTGAGTGCATCCTTCTTTCCATATGTATCCCTTTTCTTTCCTGGGTCCTTCACCAGCCCGCCGGCCACATAGGCGCTTTAAGCGTGATGCTCAGCCTCGCCGCCATGGGCTGGAACTATGTTTACAACCTGCTCTTCGACCACGGCTTGATACGGCTGGGCAAGCCCCTCTATCCCCGGTCATTGCCGCTGCGGATCATCCATGCCTGCCTTTTCGAACTGGGACTGCTGATTGTGACCATTCCAGGGGTGATGTACTGGATGAACTACACCCTGCTCCAGGCCTTTGCGCTGGATCTCGCCTTTGTGCTGATGGTGCCGGTGTATACGGTCATTTTCAACGGCTGTTACGACAAAATCTTTCCGGTACCGGCATTGCAGACCAATTAGGAAGTCCGCCTATCTTGATATACAGTTATAAACGCGTTCATGCCAACATTCCTGGGACGACTGGCATATAAGCTGTATTTTAAAATCAGCCAACTCCCTTAACACCCGGGATTTCCCCGGTACCCGCGTTGCAGCCCGATTAACTGCCGGACGACATTGGCGACCAATGTAAGCGCCTGATGGAATCCGGCATGGCACCCGTTCCCCCTGTTCACCCACCATCACATAACAACAGCCCACGGTAGGCCGCTTCCAATCAGGAACGCCCCTGAACATATTCTTTTTGACAGAGCCCCCCAACCGGTTATATGCTTGCAGCAATGATAAAAACGTGAACGAGCGCAAAGACAGGAGCACACCATGGACGAACTGAGAAAATTTGTCGCCCCGGAATTTATCTTCGGCCCGGGCGCCCTTGATTCCACCGGCTCCTATGCAAGGCAGTTTGCCGCCGACAAAGCGCTGGTGGTGACGGACGAGGGGGTCCTGGGCGCCGGCTGGGCCCAAAAGGTTGCGGCGTCCCTGGAGAAAGAGGGGCTTGCCACGGAGATCTATAGCAATATTTCCCCCAACCCCAGGGATCATGAGGTGATGGAAGGGGCGGAAACCTTCCTGAAAACCGGGTGCGATCTCATCGTTGCCGTGGGCGGCGGCAGTCCCATCGACTGCGCAAAGGGAATCGGAATCGTCAGCTCCAACGAACAGCATATCCTGGAATTTGAAGGGATTGACCGGGTGCCGGTGCCGGGGCCGCCCCTGATATGCGTACCCACCACAGCGGGATCATCAGCTGACATCTCCCAATTTTCCATCATCTGCGACTCCAGCCGAATGGTCAAGATCGCCATCATCAGCAAATCCCTGGTCCCGGACCTCTCCCTCATAGATCCCGCGACCACCACGACCCTGCCCAAAAATCTGACAGCCGAAACCGGCATGGACGCCCTGGTCCACGCAATTGAAGCCTATGTTTCCAATGCAAGCTCTCCCATCACCGACATCAATGCGATCAAAGCGGTCTCCCTGATCCGGGAGCACCTGCCCCAGGCCCTGAACCACCCACTGGACATGGATCACCGCTACAATATGATGCTGGCAAGCCTCCTTGCGGGACTCGCCTTTTCAAACGCGAGCCTCGGCCTTGTCCATGCCATGGCCCACAGCCTTGGAGGACGGTTCGACCTCTCCCACGGAGAGAGCAACGCCATCCTGCTTGCACCGGTGGTGGACTTCAATTTCCATCACGCCCGGGAAAAATACAGCGACCTGGCCCTGGCCATGGGCCTTGAACCGTTCCGGAACCCGGAGGAGACCCGGCAGGGGCTTTTAGAGACCCTGGCCGATTTCGGGAAGGGGCTGGGCATCACGACCCGGCTGTCCCACCTGGGCATTTCAAAGAAGGAGCTTCCCGCCCTTGCGGGCTTTGCCATGACAGACCCCTGTATTGTCACCAATCCGGTGATGCCGACACAGAAAGAGGTCGAGGAGATCTATGCCAAAACAATTTAAGGACCCAACGGACCGGAACGAGCTGAGGAACCGCATCGTCGGCCTTGGCAAAAGCTCCCTGCGAAAGAGCTACTACCCCCAGCTCCAGAAGCAGATCAAGAAGCTGAAACTCGCAAAGGAGCGGGCCGAGGAAAACGAGAAGAAATTCAGCCTGATATTCAACAGCACCAGCGACGGCATCATCCTTGTCGATCCCGGCACCGGCGCTATTTTTCTCTCCAACGCCACCGCCCGGGAGATGTTCGGCTACCAGGCGGAAGAGATGAACCGGCTGACCCTTGACTCTCTGGCCGGCCCCGGGGAAACAGATCCTGTCATGGCAAGGCTCATTCTGGGAAACGGCACGGACAGGTCCACCCTCAGAAGCATCTCCATGGAACAAAAAGACAAAAGCGCCATGGTGTGCGACATCAACGCCTCCTTGGTGGAGATCGAGGGCAAGACCTTCATCCTGGCCCTGATCCGGGACATCACAGAGCTTGCGACCATGGAAAAAGAGAAAGAGGAGATCAAGGCCCAGCTTGCCCACTCCCGCAAGATGGAGGCCATGGGCACCCTGGCCGGCGGGATCGCCCACGACTTCAACAACATCCTGTCCGGCATTTTCGGCTATTCCCAGCTGGCAAAGTCCCACATCTCAACCCCTGAAAAAGCCCGACAGGATATCGACCAGATTCTGAAAGGCGCTAAAAAAGCCGCCGACCTGATCCAGCAGATACTGACCTTCAGCCGGAAATCCAGCCACCACAAACAGGTCCTGCCGATTTTCAAGGTGGTGAAAGATGCGTTGAAGCTCTTGAGGTCAAGCCTTCCCGCCACCATTGAAATACGGGAGGAGATCCGCTCCGAGGCCCTTGCCTTGGCGGATCCCACAAACATCCACCAGGTGGTGATCAACCTGTGCACCAACGCCCACCATGCCATGGCCGACACCGGCGGCACCGTGACCGTGAAACTTGCTGAAACATCAATTGCAGGGGACCAACCGGCCATTGCCCCCCTGTCACCCGGCGCCTATCTGGAACTGACGGTTTCGGATACCGGTCACGGCATGGATCCCCAAACCCTGGACAGGATCTTCGAACCCTATTTCACCACCAAAAGAACGGGCCGGGGAACAGGGCTGGGCCTGGCCCTGGTTCACAGCATTGTTGAGGATCACCAGGGGCACATCCTTGTGAAAAGCGAACCCGGACAGGGCACAAGCTTCCATGTGTTTCTTCCGGTTACCGATAAAGCCGGAACCGCCCCTGAAAAGGACCGGGAGGAGGAGAGCGTGCCCAAGGGAACGGAACGGCTCTTGATCGTGGATGATGAGGCAAGCCTTGCCAGCATCGCCCAGACCTTTTTCAGGGAGCAGGGCTATCATGTCTCCACGGCCGACAACGGCGTTCAGGCACTTGAGCGGTTCAAGTCCGATCCCCATGGATTCGATCTCGTCATCACGGACATGACCATGCCGGAGATGACCGGGGACCTGCTTGCAACGGAGCTGCTCAAGATCCGGCCGGGGCTTCCCATCATCCTCTGCACGGGATACTCGGACAAAATTTCCAAAGACAGGACCCGCGCCCTCGGCATCAGGCGGTATGTTGAAAAACCCCTGAAGATGAACGAGCTTGGGAAAACGGTGCGGGAGCTTCTGGACCGTGGCGAAACGTAAACGGTCCGGTATTGTTAACATATAAATCAAGAAGAAGACGTTTTTTATGAAGTTGATGTTTATAGCTGATATTCACGGGGACCGCCAGTGCCTTGCCCAGGCCCTGGAGATGTTCCAAACGGAAGAGGCGGATTACCTGCTCGTGCTTGGGGATGCCCTCTACCATGGTCCCAGAAACCCCATTCCCGGGGGGTACGATCCCAAGGCCGCCTGCGAACTATTGAACCGGTTCCGGGATAAAATCATTGCGGTTCGGGGCAACTGCGACAGTGAGGTGGACCAGATGGTGCTCACCTATCCCATGATGGGGGATTACGCGATGGTGCTGGACCAGGGCCGGCGGTTCTTCCTGACCCACGGGCACCGCTACCCGGTGGCCCAGGCAAGCCTTGGCCCCGGCGATGTTTACGCTTACGGCCATATCCATTATCCCGTGTGCGAACAGAACGATGAGGGCGTTTTTGTCTTCAATCCGGGCTCGATCTCCATGCCCAAGAACCAAAGTGTCAGGTCCTACGGCATCTACGGGAACAGCACCTTATCGGTAAAAGACCTCGAGGGGCGGACACTGCTTAGTCTCGGCCTGGAGTAGCCGTTCCCGTCCCCGGGTCCCCTGTTTGATTCCATCCTGAGAAAAGGAGGAATTTAAAAATGCATGATGTGACCTTTGCCCTTGCCGTTTTGCTGGTGGCAGGTTTCCTGACCGCAAAGCTGGGGCAATTTTTCAGACTGCCTTCGGTTACCGGGTATATCCTGGCCGGGCTGATACTGGGCCCCTCGGGGGTTGGCCTGATCACCAAGGATGTGATGGGGACAAAGCTTGAGCATTTCACCCAGATCGCCCTGATGCTGATCGCCTTTGGCATTGGCGAGCACCTGGAATTGAAGCGGTTGAAATACATGATCAAGAGTATCGGACTGATCGGGCTCTGTGAGACCTCGGGTGCTTTTCTGCTGGTGTTTACCGGGACCTTTTTCGTATCCCGGGCCACATACCATGGAGATCCGGTATGGACCATCGGCAACCTCTTTGTCCTGGCGCTGCTCCTGGGCGCGGTATCCGTCGCCACAGCCCCGGCCGCCACCCTCCATGTGATGCGGGAACTCAAAGCCAGGGGGCCGCTCACCTCCACCCTGATGGCGGTGGTGGCGGTGGACGACGCCCTGGCAATCATGTTTTTCGGGGTGGCCATCAGTTTTGCCCACCATGTGCTGGGGGGAACAGGGTCCATTCTCCTGGCGGTGGGCGAGAGCCTTGGCGAGATCTTCCTGTCCCTGTCAGCCGGCGTGATCACGGGCTTTATCCTTGATTTGACGGTAAAAAGCCTGAGACACAGGGGAGAGATGCTTACTTTAGGTCTTGCCATGCTGCTGGTCTGCGGGGAGACGGCCCGGCTGTTTCATTTTTCCCCCTTGCTTGCAGGCATGGCAGCGGGGTTTGTCATCATCAACCGCGGCCGCCGGGATGTGCGTGTGTTCAATGTTCTCCACGCTTTTGAACCGCCGATCCTGGTCCTCTTCTTTACCCTGGCAGGGGCCCATCTGCACTTTATTTCACTGGCTGTGGCCGGATGGATCGGGATCACCTATTTCCTGCTCAGGGGCCTTGGGAAAATCGCGGGGGCCTATACGGGCTCCCGCCTTGCGGCAACCCCGGTCACGGTTCGCAGATTTCTGGGCGTTGCGCTGATTCCCCAGGCGGGTGTGGCCATCGGCCTGATTTTTCTCATACAGAGCGACCCCAGGCTCGCCCTGTTTTCAGATGTGATCACCCCGGTTGTTCTGGCAGGGGTGGTGCTCTCGGAACTGATCGGGCCCCTGTGCGCCAAGTTTGCGGTGGAACGGGCCGGAGAGGTTACCGTGGGCGGCAGGAAATACCCGGAGATCCCCCCAAATCACCGTTTTGACGTGCGCATCAGCAAGCCCGACATCGTAACCCTGGTTCCCTGGGCGTGGGAGCGGCTGCCCCCTCCTGTAAACGCCAACGGCACCGTGGTCATTGCCGGCTCCCATATAAAAACCGTTTCAGCATTGTCAAGGATCGCGGCCCTGATCGCCAATTACCACCAGGCACGCCCCCTGGCCGTGCGGGTGGTATCGGAACAGTCAAAAAGAACGGCCAGGGAACAGCGGCACATACAGGAAACCCTGTTTAAAGCTGCGGAAAGAGAGATCCGGGGACTGGGCACCCGGCTCGACTTTGAAGTGGTCCGGGCAAAAACAGTCCCCGACGGCATCGTAGAGAGTGCGCGCAAAAACAGATCCTTTGGGATCGTTGTGGGACACCCCCAGCGAAAAGTCAATGAATACCACAGGGTTGTCGAAAACGTCGCCAACGAATCCGGATGCCCCGTCATTGTGGCAAGGTTTGTCGGCGAACTCCACACGGAACGCATCCTTGTTCCCATCATCGACCATGAAGACCTGGCCGCCATTGAAAGCGTTCTGTGCTCACTGGCCGCCATCGGCCAGCACAATATCCTGCTCCTCCGCCTGGTGCCCTCGGGTTCGTATAGGGAGGCCCTTGCCTCTGAAAAAAAAGAACTTGAAAGATGGACGGAAGAAGCGGATCTGGCGTGTGGAATCAACTTCAAAGTCAAGTCATCCGAGACCCTGCTCGAATCCATCATCAAGGAGTCCGACAACCACGACCTGCTGGTCATGGCCGCGGAAGAATCCCGGGGCCTGCCCCGGCTCTTTTTTGGTTCCCTGAGCGAGGATGTGGCCCGGAACTGCAGCAAATCCATGCTGGTGGTATACAGTCCCAAACCCTGACGCTACTTGTAGGCAGAGGCGTCAATCTCGTATTTCTTGATCTTATAATGGATGGCCCGCCTGCTGATCTCCAGGAGTTCAACGGCTCGCTTCTGACCCCCCGGCTCTTTTTCAGGGCCCGGATGATGGTCTCTTTTTCACTCTCCTTGATGGAGAGGGGCGTGGGGGTTGGCACGGGCCTGTTTGAGATTGACACCCGGCAGAGCGCTTGCTATACAATCAGGATGTGATTGATCGCGTGTTATGATAAGTAAAACCCTTTTTCCAGGAGTCATCGCTTCGAAAATCGGCAAGCGAAGAAAAGAGCGGCATCCCATGAAATGCAAAGCTATCCCAAAGATGCGCCTGGGATCAATAGTCTGCTGTGCCATCCTCGGGATTTTTTGCCTGTGTCCCCGGGGCACATGGGCAGATCCGCCGGGAAAGACACCCCCGGCGGATAACACCGAAAAAAGAATCTCCCTGACCCCTGGGGAAAAGGAGTTCATCGCCCTTCATCAGCCCCTGGTCTTCAGCGAGGTCAACTGGAAGCCCCTTTCCATTGTGGATAATCCCAAAGGTTTTGACGGCATCATCGCCGATTATTTGAATATCATCACCCACCGCAGCGGGATGAAGTTTTCATTTCGATACAGCGCCACCTGGGCCCACGTTCTCAAGAAATACGTGGATGAAGAGATCGATGTGGTCCCGGCCCTGGGGGTGGAGGATATCGTGGGCCGGGAAATCCTCCTGTCGGAGCCGTTTATCACCTTTCCCCTGGTGATCGTCACCCGGCAGGATATCCAGTTCATCCAGGACACCTCCCGGTTGAACGGAAAAAAGGTGGCCGTGGGCAAGGGTTATACCAGCTACCATTTCCTCACCAACAATTACCCGAAGATCACCACCGTGCAGACCGACGATGTGCCAACGGCCCTGATCAAGGTTTCAAACGGGGAGGTGTTCGCCTTTGTGGGCCACATGGCCGTGGCAATTGAAAATCTCCAGAAACTGGGCATGATAAACCTGAAGATCGCCGGCGCCACCGAATTCCAGTTTGCCCACCGGATCGGCATTGATCCCAAGTATCCTTTTGCTCTCTCCATCATCAACAAGGTGCTGGCCTCCATGGACGAGCAGGAGCACCGGGCCATCTACAGCAAATGGCTGGACGTCCACTATGATAAGGGGGTCGACTACCCATGGCTGTGGAAGGTCCTGGCCGGGTTTATCCTGATCGCCGGGGTGATCCTTTTCTGGAACCGGAAACTTACACTAATCAACCGGGACCTGGGCCGTGAAATCAAAGAACGCCGCCAGGTGGAAGCCGCCCTGCGCCAAAGCCAGAAGAGGTTCAAGGACCTGGCCGACCTCCTGCCCCAGATGATCTATGAGGCCGACCTTAAGGGGACCATCACCTATGCCAATGAATTCGGGTTAAAAATGGCCGGGCATACAAAGAAAGACCTGGGCACCCGGAATATCATGGATTTTCTCTCCCCGGAAGATCAGTCCAGGGCCAGTAAGGATTTTGCCCGGATTATAGCTGAAAAGAAACAGATGCACGGGGAATACGATTTTTATGCCGTCAACGGCGAGAAAATACCGGTGATCAGCTATTCCACCCCCATCTATCAAAACGGAAAAGTGACCGGGACCCGGGGCATCATCATCGACATCCGGGAACGAAAAGCGGTGGAAGAGGCGACCTGGGCCGCCAACCAGGCCAAAAGCAATTTCCTGGCCCGAATGAGCCATGAGATCCGCACGCCCATGAACGCCGTGATCGGCATGGCCCACCTGGCCCTGCGCACCGATCTCACGCCCAAGCAGACGGATTATATCAAAAAAATCAAATCCTCGGCCGATACCCTCCTGGGCATCATCAACGATATCCTCGATTTCTCCAAGGTGGAAGCGGGCAAGCTCACCCTGGAATCCATTGAATTCAATCTGGATGAAGTGTTTGATTCCATGGCCAACATGATCGCTTTCAAGGCGGAGAAAAAAGGCCTGGAGCTGGTGTTCTCCGCCGCCCCGGATGTTCCCCGAAACCTTATGGGCGATCCCCTGCGCCTGGGCCAGGTATTGATCAACCTGGCGGGCAATGCGGTGAAATTCACCGAACAGGGGGAGATCATCATCGATGTCAAGGTCCGGGCAAAAACCCGGACGGATGTGACCCTCTCTTTTTCCGTGACCGATACGGGTATCGGTCTTTCGGAGGAACAGATCAATTCCCTGTTCCAGCCCTTTACCCAGGCCGATGAATCCACCACCCGGAAATTCGGGGGCACAGGGCTTGGACTTTCCATCTCCAGGCACCTTGTGGAAATCATGGGCGGCGCCATCCGGATCAATAGCCGGCCCGGACAGGGCAGCTCGTTCACGTTCACGGCCGATTTCGGACTGGGCACCAGAGAAGCGCTCCCCATTCCGCTTCCGGCAGCCGATCTCATGGGAATCAAGGTGCTGGTGGTGGACGATAACGACGCGGCCCGGGAGGTGCTCTGCACCATGCTCGAGTCCCTCTCCTTTGATGTGGCAGCCGTGGCTTCGGGTGAAACCGCCCTTGAACGCATTGCCGAAGCCGCCGCCAACGGCACCTGTTTTGACCTGATGGTGCTGGACTGGAAGATGCCCGGGATTGACGGCATTGAGACCCTGCGCAGGCTCAAGCACCAACAGGATACCCCGCAGAAAACCGCCATCCTCATGGTGACCGCCTATGACCAGGAGGAAGTGAAAAGCGATGCCATAGAATACGGCATTGACGGCTTCATCACCAAACCGGTGAACCAGTCCCTGCTGTTCGACGCCATCACCATGATTTTCAACCGGGAAACCTGGGAGAGAAGGGAAAAACGGCAAAATTACGTTCCCCGCCAGCAACAACTGACCGCCATTGCCGGTGCCGTGGTGCTGGTGGTGGAGGACAACGCCATCAACCGGCAGGTAACACGGGAATTTCTGGCCCAGGCCGGGCTCCGGGTGGATACGGCGGAAAACGGGCTCCAGGCCATTGCCGCCGTGGCTGAAAAAGAGTATGACCTGGTACTCATGGACATCCAGATGCCGGAGCTTGACGGCCTGGAAGCAACCCGGAGAATCCGAAGCCTGCCGGAATATGCCCGCCTGCCCATTGTTGCCATGACCGCCCATGCCATTGCCGGAGACCGGGAAAAAAGCATGGACGCCGGCATGAATGACCATGTGACCAAACCCATTGAGCCGGATGAACTGATGGCCGCCCTATTACGATGGATCAAACCTGGACACAGGTTTCCGCCGGCCGCCCATGAACAAAGGGATCACATTGAAGAAACCCTGCCCCCCCTCACCGCCATCGATGTTCCCCGGGGCGTCAAAAAAGTCGGGGGGAACAAACAGCTGTACAAAAAGCTGCTGATCGACTTTTACAATGACTATTGCGAGACCGGGGAGGAGATGGAAAAAGCCCTGGCCCGGGGAGACCACGCCAGCGTCTTAAGACAAGCCCATACCATCAGGGGGGTGGCCGGCAACATCGGCGCGGCCCTTCTCTCCACTGCGGCGGCAGATGTAGAACGTCCGCTCCAGGCAGCGGCAAAAGATCCTGAAACTGCAAAAACGGCATTCCCGGCTTTTTCCCGGGCCCTCCATGGGGTGCTGGCGGAGCTTCGTCCCCTGGCCCAGGCTGGTGAGCCTCCCCTGCCCGGGGCTGCCAAACCCTTCTCCCTCACCCATGCCGGAGAACTCATGGAGCAGTTGGCCCTTTTCCTGGAAGAAGGCAATTGTGAGGCCGAGGACCTGATTCCCCGGATACGAGTGACCCTGACCCTGGCGGAAACCGCCGACACGGTCGCGGCCATGATCGAGCAGATCGAGCAGCTCGATTTTGACCCGGCCCTGAAGACCCTGGGAACACTTAAAGAAACCTTGGGCCTGCAATCATCACAGGACAAAGAACATGACTGAAAAACAGCGCATTCTCGTGGTGGACGATGAGCGTTTCAATCTGAACGTACTTGCCGATCTGCTGAAAACAGACTACACGGTAATCCTGGCCAAAAACGGAGAACAGGCCCTTGAACGCGCAGGCAAACAGCCGCCCGACCTTATTCTTCTCGATATCATGATGCCCGGCATGGACGGTTACCAGACCTTGAAGGCATTGAAGGAGAATCAAACCACCCGGGAGATACCGGTGATTTTCATCACGGCCCTGGGAGGGGGGGAGGAAGAGGAGAAAGGGCTGCTCCTCGGTGCCGTGGATTATATCGTCAAACCCTTTCAACCGGCCATTGTAATGGCCCGGGTCAAAATTCATCTCAAGATCGTGCGCCAGCGCAAGCTGCTGGAAAACATCGCCCTGCTGGACGGGTTGACGGAAATCCCCAATCACCGCAGTTTCACGGAACGGTTTGCCCAGGAATGGCAGCGGGCCATGCGCAGCAGGGCTCCCCTTTCCCTGGGGATTCTGGATGTGGATCATTTCAAGCAGTACAATGACACCTACGGCCATGGCCAGGGGGATGAGGTGCTGAAAACCGTCGCCACCGTGCTTACACAAGAGTTGAAGCGCACACCCGATTTTGCCGCCCGTTACGGCGGAGAAGAGTTTGCCATGCTCCTGCCGGAAACCGATGCCCGGGGGGCGGCAAAAGTTGCCCAAAAAATCTGCAAGGCCATCGAGGACCTTGGCATCGAACATGCCGGCTCTTCCGCATCCCGCTGGTTAACGGTGAGCATCGGCGGCACAACCCTTGTACCCACCATGGAACAAACCGAGGGGCAATTGTTCGAAACCGCAGACAAAATGCTGTATGAAGCCAAGAAAAAAGGGCGTAACCAGGCAACCTGGCAACATTAGCCGCTTTCTTCCTTTAGGGGCCGGTTGCGCCCCCCAAACCAGCGCAACCGGCCCAACCCTCTTTATTAAACCTTAAGTTTTCTTCTTATGCCAACAATGCCCAAAAGCCCTGAGCCCAGGAGCCAGACTGCAGCCGGGACCGGCACCGGGGCAGCCGCCCGGATCTCAAACGTCCCGCCATTTACCGCAGCCGGAATTTTAAAAGGGGCCTTCATTGGCTGGGGCAAGGGGACCTGGCCGGACTGGTTCAAATCCTCAACAATACCGGAAAGCAGCTCGCTGGTATTGCCCCCGGACAGGGTCAACTCATCAATGGCAATTTCATAGCTGCTATTACTTCCTTCCTCTGGTGTAAAGGTGAAATCATAATCCAAGTTCGCACCGGTAAGGGAATACCCGCCAAACGCTCCCGTAATCTCTCTGCTGCCCGCATGAACGGCAGGGTTCACCCCATCCCCTAACAGGGTTGACAGATCAGGAGCGGCAAAGCTGCCAAGGCCCGTTTCCGGCAACTCAAGCTCAAAAGTATAAAACCCGAGCAGATTAAGGGAAAGGGTGGCCGAGGCGGTGTAGCTAACCACCCCTCCGCAAGGTGCCGGATCAAATTCAAAATCGACGACCAGGGGTTCGGGGGTCGTCAAGGACGCGGACTCATAATCAGCTGTAACGTCCAGGCTCAACCAACCGCTTACGATATCGCCCGAGTATGAGTATGCATGCACCATGGTCGAACAGCTTAGAATAAAAAGAGCGGAGAATATGCCTATAAGTCGTTTTTTCATTTGAAATCCCTTTTCATCATTGAATTGATTCCCGGCCGAAATCAGCCGCAAAAGCGTTCATGCAACCGGGATCAAACCCTGCTGCAAAAAGGGCCAGATCCAATCCGTCCACATCATTGTCATGGTCACCGTCCAATGGACATTCATCCAGTTTCCACCCGGCCAGGACAGCCCAGAGCCACCAGGCGGCATAGCCTTTGCGGTTGCCGTTGAGATGCTGGCTGTGGGCTGCCCCCGAGGCCCACCAGTCAACCCCAAGGGTATGGCTATCCTGCCAATCCCCGGCCCAGTTTCTATCACGTGAGCCGTTGTTGTCGGAGTCATAGTCACAATTGTCGGTTCCATTGAGAGCCATATAATTGACCAGGCCGTCGGGGTCATAGCTTTCAATATCGGCAAAATCATAGAGGATCCGGTTATGGGTCCTGCAATGGGCCCTGATATGCTCATTGGCAAGATGGAGCCGGCCGGTGGGGCCGGTTCCATTGAGATGCCCCGTCATGAACACGAATTTCACATGTGGATAATCCGCGATCAACCCTTCCATGAGATTCAGGTAGATATCGATATTGGCGATGGATGTGGCGGCCTGTCCGCACCAGGACCAGATAACGACGTTGACCTCCGAGTTATCAGGATCGTCGAGATACGCTCGGGTCCGTTGGGCCCATGTGGTTCTGTTGGGATTTCCAAGATCTCCCGGCACAAAATAGTTGTGCAGATCCAGGGCGTTGTCCGTTCCGCCGTTATTCCATTTATAGAGCTCCGGGGTGGCGCCGTTGGCGGTCATGAATGTATCCAGCTGGCTGCCGTTGTTTGTTCCCATGCCGGATATGAGCTGACTGCCATGGGAGGTATGCCCATAGGCGATGTGCAGGTCGGCAACGGCCTTTTCAATGGCCGATTCGGGAATCTCCCAGATCCGGGTGCAGTCATGATCGATGATCACAGGGGCTGTCCCCATGGCCGTAACAGGCATCATCAGGAAAAAAAGAAAAACAGCGGCATATGCGGTTCTGTTTTTCATGACCGTCTCCGAACCAATCCAAACACGCCAACAAGGCCGCTTCCGAGGAGCACCATGGTACCGGGAATGGGTACGGGAGTTTCCTTGAACCCTCCACTTTCGTAATACCCCTCCGGGAAATCGATCTTGCCTTCAAAGTCATAAAACACCGGAAGATCGAATGTCAGCGCAACATCCGACGTAATGGTCAGCACCCGGCCGGATGTCATGGGCATGCAGAGCGGATCGTCCACATCCCCCTCATCATATACGGCGTTGTAGTTCCCAAAAGTTTCAAAGATCCAATTACCGCCTTTGGGTACGGCATCTCCCAGCTCATAGTTCCAGTTGGTCTCGAACTCACCGCCGAACAATTTGAACTCAACCCCCGCGATTTTCCTTACCAGGTCAGGAACCATGGCAGGATCTGGGATATCGATGTCAAGGGTATAAAGATAATTTACGGGAACAGCTGTGGAGGCGCCTGCATGACCGGCCAAGAGTAAAAATACGACGAACAATGTGCTTGATATAAGTTTCTTCATTTCCAGTTTCCCCTGTCTTTAATGGGATTTAAATTCTTGTTTTGATACAACGGATATCCTTGGGAGTAATAATGCCGTTACCATCACAATCCATGTAGCAAGGGGCATTGGCGTCACCGATGCTTGGCTTGATCGCCCTGATGTCCCGTGGCGTGACACTCCCGTTGCCATCCGCGTCACCCAGGGGCTGGACAATGACCGGACCAAACGACACATAGGTGCCGTCAAGAACCTGGGGGACTTGATCGTCAAGCCTAACGAAATTTTTATAGGATGATGCGCCATCCCCTTTTGCATAGGATAAGGTGAGCAATGGATTCAACGGCATTTCGCCGTCGGCAGCCTGAAATGTGACCATGCCGATGAATATCCTTGTCCCCCTTGACACCCCTTTTTCCGGGTCAGCGGGATCAAGCTTGCCGCCGATGAGGATCACTTCCCCCGGTGTTGCGAAATCCGGCTCCGGGTTATTCCGGTATGATGCGGTTCCATTCCCCAGGTACCACTTTGTCCCATTTGACGTATAGGGGATGGGATCGACATCTTTACTCGCATCGATGACGGTCAACTCGCCCGGATCGTAGGTGAGCTTTATGCCGTAGCTTACAAGATTGTCCATGGCAAGATCCGCATAGAGGTATACGGCCAGCTCATTTTCCGTAACCACCCCCTCCCCATAGATATCAACATCCGCCCCAAAGCTCAGTGCCGGTGCGATAAGAGCAAAACCAAGGAACATCCAGATTGCCGGGATTATTTTTTTCAATTTTAGCAGCTTCAATTTTTCTCCTCTCATCTTTAATTCATTCATGAAATCGTTATCAGCCTGTTTTTCCTAATTCAGACAACTCTCCTCAACAGGGGGCGGGGTGAGAACCGGGAGAGCATTCCCATGATTGACCGCCACAATGGTGGTTTCCGAATCCGTCTCCATGCCATCGCTGATGGTGAGCCGGAAAATATGGGGCCTGGCAATTCTTGCCGTAAATTGAACAGCTTCATCATCCGGCAGTTCAATGGCCCCGAAATTGGCGGCCAGCAGCCCCATATCCATGCCATCCACATCACCATCCCCATCAAGATTGACCTGGTAGCACTCCTCCCCGGAGCCTGCATTACCGAACCGGTCGGCCATACTGTACAGGTCTGTCGTTCCCAGGGGATTTTCATGGACCCAGGAATAGGTAACCGTAACACTTGCCGAAACACTTCCGGACCCATCAAGGGTGACCACCTGCCCCATCAGGGCCTGCTGTGTTCGTCCGGCATTTGCCTTGAGCAAATCCAGCGCCAGGGGATCTCCGACAACCGCCACCCGGACATAGGCAACAGGGCTTCGATTAAAGGTATCCTCTCCCATCCGGTCCCTGACCGTGAGCCGGAAATAATAATTCCCCTCCCGGCCGGGGGTAAAGGTCACCAGGGGAGCTCTCCCTTCATCGCTTAAGGCAACTGAGGATTCCGGCCCTGCATAGCATTCCCACCGAAATGCCAGACCGGGGGTATCCGCCCCATGGGGATCAAAGCTTTGGGACCCGTCAAGCGTCACCTCTGTGCCCACACCGACCAGTTGATCCGGGCCCGCCACGGCAATGGGCACGGTCTGCTCGCTACAGCCCGATGAGGGATAGGAAAAAAGTACGGAAAGCGGGGATGACAATTCGCTTTCGTCACCATTTTCCCATGCGGATGTGCCATACACGGTGATCCGAGAATTATCCCTGCTGTAGAAATGCCACAGCAGACCGGCATCGGGGAGCAGGTTTCCCTTCTTTCTCGCAGGCACGGATGTCTGGTACATAAGGGGCCCGTCATCAATGCGAACATAGATATTGTCGTGGTGGATATTCCCTGTGCCATGATCACCACCGATCAATAGCCCCCTGAATGCCAAGGTCGTTTTTTCCCTTGCCGCCATCTCCATGGTTTTGGCATCCCTGTCCCGGGCCGGGCTTAATCGCTTAATTCCGGGGGGGTCCGGGTCAAAGGCCAGGGCAAGGCCGACACAAGAGAGTAAAGAGATACAGATAAAACAAATGATCAAGAATCGTCTTTTCCGAGTGTGAATCACATATTCCTCCTTTATCTTTGGGATAAAAAATGCTGCGTCTACCGCCGCGCCTGGTACAGCACTATCGCAAGATCAGTACCAGCCCGCACACGAATTGCCCAACCGTTCGTAACCACACGTTTTTTCCACCCTTCACAAAAAATGAGACCGGAACAAAGCAGGGAGGATTGAAGGGTTTTCCATACAGGAAAATTGAGGAGAGAGGTCTGCCCTGTATGAAAATACCTTCAAGGATTGAGATGGCTCACATACCGAAAAAAGCGACAGGACCGGATTTTTATTTGAAATTCAGGGAATTTAAGGCAGGTGGAGAGAAAAATCACATGTATGGATATTCATTCACCACGACAAGAAGTTGGAATCCTGCTCCATTGCTGGAACCATCACTGGATCAGGAAGGCAAGCACCCTTCCCGCTGCTTCTTCTTGGCCCCATAGAGCCTGTAGTCGGCCCGCTTCAACAGCTCCTTGAAAGAGGAGATCCCTTCTTCCAGGGCCGAGGCCACGCCGCTGCTCAACCGGACATGGAAGCTGTTTCCGGCGGTTTTCACCGGATGGCAGTCAAGGCAGCGCCTCACCCTGTCGATGTACTGCCGGGCCTTGAATTGATCCGTATCGGGCAGAATGACAACAAACTCATCCCCGGCAAACCTGACAGCGACATCCATCTTCCGCTTGTTGGCCATCAGGGCATCGGCCACATGTATCAGGGCGGCATCCCCCTGGTCATGGCCGAAACTGTCATTGATGACCTTGAACTTATCCAGGTCAAGAAAGATCACCGCAAGATCGGACCGGTAACGCCGGGAACGCTGGAACTCCCGCTCCAGTATCTTTTCCATGAACCGCCGGTTCAACAGCCCGGTCAGGGGATCATGGAAAGCCATGTATTTAATTCGTTCATGGGCGGTCACATTGGAAAGGCAAAGGGAAATTTTAAGGGCAAGCCCCTCCAGAAGCCCGGTATCCATGCCGGGAGTAAACCGACAGGTGGTGGTATCCGCCTGGTTGAGACTCCCGACAATGACACCGTCCAAAGAGATGGGGGCCACGGCAATGGAACCGATCCCCCACAAGGGCTGATCCGGAACAATTGCCCGGAACCGGTCCAACTGGCGGTTGGCCAGCAGGGGCTCAACCCGGTGGTTTGTAATGGACAGCAAGGTGTCCCTGGAGACAAAACAGGTCCGGGTCATCACAAGTTCCGAGTCATCCATCTCCTTCAGCTGCCTTGCAACAGCACTCTCTTCGATGATGGAGATCCACACATAGGGCACCTCAAGGGTGGTCCCGATGATGGTCAGCAGACGTTCAAAAAAATCCTTGAAATCCAAAATCGTAAGAATGCTGGTTTCTATCCTGTGAAATCGTTTGGCAACGATCTCGTTGTGCCTGAGGGTTTGAAGTATGGAGGCGGGTATATCCATGATCGACTTATACTACATTGAGAAAAAAAACACTCGAACTTTATTGCTCAATCACGGCACATCCTTGCTCTTTTCACCACCTCGCAGCCTATTTACACAGACAAAAAAAGTTCGCATAACCGAACCTCTCCGCCCGTAAAACAAAACCATTCCAAAACAAGCCCTTACAACCAAAAACAATTAAGAGAGCCCAAGGAGGAATCAGCCCTGAAGCGGTGGAATCCCCTGAAAGCAAACCAGTTTTTTTTTACCATGACAAACATTATTCAATCGGATATAAGCAATCCCATAAACAAGTTAAAACCATCAACTGCTGAGCTGTTTGAAGAGGAAAAAATGATAACCAGATTCTTGAACAATCTAAAATTTCGAACCCACATGCTGATCTCCATCGGCACGGTGGCGTTCCTGGCCTTTACGGTAACCATCGCCTTTGTAACGGTAAAAACCCGCCACATGGCAGAGACAGAGGCCATGGACAAAGCCCGGGAGAGTGCCTGCAGGTATGGCAACCTCGTGGATGCGGAACTGGAGATTGCCATGGATACGATCCGGGCCTTTTCCCTGGCCATGGAAGGCGCTGTTAAACACCGGGACACGCTCAACCGTGATACGATCAGTGCCATGCTGCAGCAGCTCCTCGGATCCAACGAAATGTTCCGCGGCATCTGGTGCGCGTTTGAAGCAAACATGCTGGACGGGAAGGATCACGAGTTTGCAAACACAAGGTGGCATGACAACACCGGCATCTACTACCCTTACTTTTATAAGCAAAACGGCTCCATTCTCTTTGACCCCTGCGACCATTACAGGGAAGATGACTACTATCAGATTCCCAAAAGGACAGGGCTGGAATCCATCATCAATCCCTATATAGACGAGGATTCCGGTAATGTCCTGATGGCCACGGTCGCCGTTCCCATCAAAGAGAACAACAGGGTGATCGGAGCCGCAGGCATCGATATTGATCTTAAGAGCCTGCAGAAGCTGGTATCGGCGATCAAACTTTACGAAACCGGCTATGTCAGCATCATCTCCAACAACGGTCTCTATGTCTCCCATCCGGACAGGAAACGGCTGGGGAACCCCATTTTTAAGACAGCTAGTTGGGCAGCCCCCTACAGGGATGCCATTGAGTCGGGAAAAGGCTTTACCACTCACAGCTTTTCAAGGACTGCGGGAGAAACCGTTGAAAGGATCTGCACCCCGATTCGGATCGGTCACTCCCGAACACCATGGGCGGTATTGATAAACGTCCCCAAAGCAAAAATCATGGCAAAGGCAAGAGCCATCATGTACACCACCATCGCCATCGGGTCTGTCTCGCTCATGGCATTGATGGCCGTGATATTTCTCATGACCCGTGCCATCACCGCCCCCCTGGAAGAGGGGGTGGATTTTGCCCGGACACTGGCAAACGGAGATTTCAGCCACAAGCTTGACGTGGACCGGAAAGACGAGATCGGAATCCTGGGAAATGCCTTGAACCGCATGGCGCGAACCCTTGGCGCCACCATCGGGAGTGTAAAGGAGGGGATAGAGACCCTTTCCGCATCCTCCCTGGAGTTGTCAGACATATCCAGCACAATGGCGGAAAATTCCCAGGAAACCTCAGACAAGTCCCACAAGGTAACCACAGCGGCCCGGGAGATGAATGCCGCAATTAATTCTGTTGCCGCAGCCTCGGAACAGGCCCTGACAAATTTGACCATGGTAGCCGGGGCAACGGAAGAGATGACAACCACCATCTCCGAAATTGCACATAACACGGAAAACGCCAGGGGCATCACCGCCAACGCAGTGACCCGGGCAACCCAGGCGTCCCAGCGAGTGGACGAACTCGGCAATGCCGCAAGGCAGATCGGGAATGTAACCCAGGTGATCACCGATATTTCCGAGCAGACCAACCTTCTGGCACTCAACGCCACCATCGAGGCTGCAAGGGCGGGAGAGGCTGGAAAGGGATTTGCCGTTGTCGCGGGAGAGATCAAGGGCCTGGCGAATCAGACGGCCGGCGCAACCCATGAGATAAGAGAGAAGATCGAAACCATTCAGGCGGCTATATCCGTGACCGTCAATGAAATAAAGGAGATCTCCAACGTGAACAACGAGGTCAATGAGATCGTATCCACCATCTCCGCCGCAGTTGAAGAGCAGTCCCTTACCACCCGGGAAGTCGCGGAAAACATTACACAGGCCACCCAGGGGTTCAGCGAGGTCAACGAGAATGTCTCCGCAAGCGCCGGTGTCTGCCGGGACATTTCAACGGATATCAATGAAATAGACCAGGCTGCCGGCGAAATGTCAGGCTCAGGATCCCAGGTACGGCTCAGCGCGGATAAACTCCTGGAACTTGCGGACCAGCTTGGAGAACAGGTCAAGAGGTTCAGATAAAAAATAGGGGTCGGACTTAGCTTTGCTAATAGAAGACCCCGTTACCTGAAAACGGTTGACAAACGGCTCTCACCAAGTTAGGTATAATGAACTTTATACCTAATACGCAACTTTATTTCTTGCAAACAATACAGAAACAAAGCGGTAGCGGTTCTTTCACCGTAACAAAGGAGACACCATGGGACTGAAAGAGGAACTTGAAGAGAAAGCCGAAGCCTGTGACAGCACCGAAGAGTATATAGAGGTGGCGGGAGAAATTGTCCGGGGCCTGTCCGACAGGGAATGGGCAGCCGAACTGCTGGAGGAAGGGGCTGAATGGGCCGGGACCTGGGAAGAGCTGGCCCGCTATGCCGAGGCGGCCCACACATTGCTGGAGAACACGGACGCTGCAAAGTCATACCTTGTCCAAGCGCAAAACTTCTGCACCCAGGTTGAGGAGTTCGGCTCCCTTGCCTCGGCTGCCGTTAAACTGGGTATGGGGGAGGATGCCCACGATATTTACGGGGCTGCCCAGGCAAAATGCACCAGGGTACAGGACCTGCTTGCGCTGAGCAAAAGCATCTCCCAGGTGCTGGAGAACCGGGAAATGGCGGAAGAGGCCGTTGATAAAGCCTTTGACAAATGTTCAACCCCGGCGGATTTTGTCGGTTTTGCAAAATCAATACTGGAGATGTCCGGAGACAGGGAGAGGGCGAAAGAAATTTATCAAAAAGCCTTGGGCAAGGCATCCAAGGCGGATGATTTTGATATCCTTGCCATGGGAGCCAAGGCAGACCTTGATGACGACGAGCTTGCCGTTGAGATCTATCAAAAGGCCCTGGCCGCCATCGAATCCGGAGACGAGTTGTTGAAGTTTGCGGCAACAGTCAACACAAAACTCGATGACAAGGAATTTCTCCTATCCATCTACCGGAAAACGGCATCCGTGGTCTCAAGTTTTGACGATTATCTGAAACTTGCCGGGGAATCCTTTGAAACCACGGGCAACCTGGAATTTGCATCCTCCGTCTACCAAAAGGCCGGGGCGACAAATCCGGACTGCGGCCGGCTGGTGGATCTTGCCATGGCCCTTGCAAAGGAACTCAAGGACCGGGAGGCCGCCGTTTCAATCCTCAGGCAGGCGGAACAGAGCGTTAAAACAGCCGACGACTTCAAGAAAGCCGGCGCCGCGATCCTGGAGATCGCAGTGGATGATACCGAGTGGACTTCGGCAATGGCTTTCCAGATGGAAAAGCGCGAACAGTTCAGCGATCTCTATCCGGGATTCATCCTCCGGGAGCAGGAGAGCACAACCGATTACGCCTTCAGGATGCTGGCCCATGAGGTGTTTACAAAAACCGGGGACATCCACTATGCCGGAAAGCTCTACAGAAAGGCCGAAGATGTAACCATCCACTTCAACAACTTTATCAAGCTTGCCCGGGAGATCCATGCCGACATCAAGGATGAAGCCTGGGTTCGGAAGATCTACACGGCCCTCCTGGAAAAGAGCACAAGTTACGGCTATGTCAACGAACTAACCTGCGCCATTGCAGCCACCCTCAAGGATGAAGCATGGATACGGGAGATCTATGCCGACATGGAAGGGCAATGCCGCGACATCAAGGATTTTGTCCAGCTTGCCGTTGTGGTTCTGGACAAATTCGATGACAGGGATTGGGCATATAGCCTGTTTGGCAAAGCTCAAGAGAGCTGCAAGACAATGTTCGATTTCGCCCTTGTGGCAGGTGCGGTCCTGAGCAAACTCCATGATACCGAGTGGACCCGGCAACTATACTGCCGTGCAGGAGAGGCGTGCGAGTCAACAGGGGAGTGCCGGGAACTCATCCAGATTATAACCCGGCATTGCGATGACACGGCCTTGATCTCCTCCGTGTTTGACACCATTGAACCACAATTCACATCCTTTGGAGACCGGCTGTTCCTTGCCGAATCGGTCTTCACCGTTCTGGGGGATACCGGGCGGGCAACCCTCATTTACCAGCAGGCCGAAGAAAAAGCCGTTTCCAGTGTCATGCGCTATCAATTGGGCATCAGCCTTGACAGACGGCTGAAGGATCCCAAATGGGCCGCAAGGGTAAGGCGCCGCATGTCAAGCTGATCCATTACCACCTTGATGCGGGTCGGGTCTGAAAAACGGTTGACAAACGGGCTCCACCGAGTTAGCTTACCCTAACTTTGTTTGCCATATAGTGAAGGCTTAAAAAATGGAGGGATATGGAAAGGCACATATAGGGGTCGGAAGGGGTCGGCTTTAGCTCTGCATATAGAAGGTACCGGTACCGTGCCCCCGTTACGGATAGTTAAGGATAAACCATGCTGAAAGTGAAAACAAAATTTAGAATAATCATTGCCGCATACAGCTTCCTGCCCCTGATGGTGATCCTGGCCCTGACCTGGGACACTCCTGTGTTCATGGAGCACGACTTCCAGTCGGCACTGACCCTGGGCCTTGGCGCAGCCTTTATCCTCACCCTCTGCTCATCCCATCTCTGGGGACTCAGATGGGCATTCCTGAACCAGCTGACCCTTGTTTCAAATCTCTGCAGCGCCATACGAAGGGGAAAATACACCTATTTTGACCTGCCCAACCAGCCGGTTGAGAGCCGGGATGAAAACGAGATGCTCTTTCTCATGCGCAACATGAACTGGATGGTCCGGCAGATTGCAAGCAGGGAGAGCGACCTTGAATCAAGGGTAGAGGCACGAACCACCGAGCTGTTGCACATCAACCGTGAACTGAAACAGGCAAAGGAAGCCGCGGACGAGAGCGCCAGAAGCAAGAGCGAATTCCTTGCCACCATGAGCCATGAGATCCGCACCCCCATGAATGCCGTCATCGGCATGAGCGAAATGGTCCTTGACACCGGGCTTGACCCCCGCCAGAAGGAGTTCCTCACCATCCTCAGATCCTCGGCCATGTCGCTTCTCTCCATCCTCAACAACATTCTCGATTTTTCCAAGCTCGATGCGGGAAAGAGCGAGATCGAAACCATCAGCGTCAATGTCAGGGATCTGATCGAAGAGATCACCGACATGTTCAAGACAGAGCTGATGGACAAACGAATCGAACTGATCCTGGACATGGACGCCCGGATGCCAAGATCCCTGTACACGGACCCGACGCGGTTGCGCCAGGTCCTTGTCAACCTGCTATCCAACGCCCTCAAGTTCACGGAACAAGGAGAGATAACCATCGGAGTCAAGTTCAATTGCCGGGAAGCAACCGGCAATGAACTTCTTTTTTCCGTTCAGGACACGGGCATCGGCATGGACCAGGCCACCCTCTCCCGGCTCTTCCACGCCTTTTCCCAGGCGGACGGCTCCACCACCAGGAGATTCGGCGGCACCGGACTCGGCCTTGCCATCTCAAAGAAACTGGTCACCCTCATGGGGGGGACCATGGAAGTGAAGAGCTCTCCCGGCAAGGGAAGCTGTTTCACCTTTTCCATCAAGGCCGCCCCCTGCGGTAAGGAGGAGCCGTCTTGCCGGATTCTGCCGGGCAACCTGAAGAACAGGGCCGTGGCCGTTGGGATCAACAACCCCACGACCCGCAGGATCATCTGCGAATTCCTCACCTCCTTCGGTTTTACCACCAGCGCCTTCGGCCTTGGAAACGAGATGCTGACGGCCGTGGAACAACAGCCTCCCGGCAACCCTTTTTCCCTTGCCATCCTGGATATTGAACTCTCGGACATTTCTCCCGGAAAGCTTGCCCCGGCACTAAAAGAAAAAGCGCCCGCCATGCCGGTGATCGCCATTGGCACCGATACCAGGAACAATGCCGAAGATCCCTGCAGCCGTTACCGGACCAACGCCTTTATTTCCAAACCTGTAAAGCAGTCCATGCTCTTTGATACCCTGATGAATCTCCTGGAATCCCCGGAGTCGGTCAGGGCAAGGCGTGTGCAAGGCAAACCCACGGCCGTCTGCCCGTTCCGGACAAGAATACTGGTGGTGGAGGACAATTCCATCAACCAGGTGGTGGCAACGGAGATCTTCAGGTGTGCGGGCATCCGCCCCCGGGTGGCGGGAAGCGGGGAGGAGGCCCTGGAGGCCATGGAAAAGGAGCCTTTTGATGCCGTGCTCATGGACATCCAGATGCCGGGAATGGACGGGTTCCAGACCACCCGGGCCATCCGGGAAGACGAGCGGTTCAAGGAGATCCCCATCATCGCCATGACAGCCAATGCGGGGAAGGAAGACAGGGAGCAGGGCCTTTTGAGCGGCATGGATGACTACATCACCAAACCCATTGATTCAAAAACCCTGTTTGAGGTGCTTTCCCGCTGCCTGGGACGAACCATCGCCCCTCCCCCCAACGGCTCCCGCCAGGCAGAGGAGCCGGGTGAAACGGTTGAAACAGCACCCGGCATGGACATCGGGGCCGGCATTAAACGGGTGAACGGCGACCGTCAACTGTTCTTCTCCCTGGTTGCCGACTTTGCGGCCGAAAATGGAAACTCCGCCGAAACAATCGAAAAGGCCCTTGGAAACAAGGATCTTGAAACAGCCGCAGGCCTTGTCCATCAACTCAAGGGAACCGCAGCCAACCTTTCCCTTGTTGACCTTCACAGGGCGCTGACGGTTCTTGATCAACAATTAAAGGACAAGCGTCCAACCAGGGAAGCCCTGGAAAAATTCGAGCTGGAGCTGAAACGGTTCATTGGCGCTGTGGGGACCCTTGAGCCCTGCAATCACTGCACAACAGCCTGCCCCGGCAAAGAGTCCCCCACGCCCCTTCCGGGGAATACAGAAAAAAGGCTTGCGGAACTTGATACCCTGCTTGCCCAGAACAGTCTCAGGGCTAAAAGCCTCATGGCCGAAATCACGCCCCTGTTCAAATCGACAGCCCTTGAACCCTGGGCCCGGAAACTTGAAAACCAGGTCAAACGATTCGACTTTAAAACCGCCCGACAGACCCTTAAGGAGATGGAGCAGACGATCCGCCCCTAGGATCGCATGGAAACAACAATGGAACAGACAACAAAAGAGCGCATCCTGATCGTGGACGACACCCCGGCAAACATCGATGTCCTGGGCTCCATGCTCATGGACCATTATGAAATAAGCGTCGCGGTCAACGGCCCCATGGCCCTGGAAATCGCAGACGCGGATTTACAGCCGGATCTCATCCTCCTTGACATCATGATGCCCGGCATGGACGGATATGAGGTGGCACGACAGTTGAAGTCAACCCCGGCGACCCGGGAAATTCCAATCATCTTTGTGACGGCAAAGATCGAAGAGGAGGACGAAGCCTTTGGTTTTGCCCTGGGAGCCGTGGACTATATCCGAAAGCCGGTGAGCACCTCGGTCACCCTTGCCAGGATAAAATCCCAGCTGGAACTGAAACAATACCGGGACAACCTCACCGCCATGGTAGAACAGAAGATCGCCGAGGTGACAGTATCGAAACAATTGCTGAGAAACACCGAGGAGGAACGTATCCGGATCGCAGAGGAACTCAAGATCCAGGCATTCCACGATGCCCTGACAGGAATACCCAACCGGGCCCTTCTCATGGAGCGCCTCAACCAGGCCATTGAACTGAAACGAACCACGGGGAAGTTCGACTTTTCCGTTCTTCTCCTGGACCTTGACCGGTTCAAGAGCATCAACGACAGCCTGGGCCACCAGGCAGGGGACAAGCTCCTGATCGCCGTCACCGAAAGAATCCAGGCCTGCTTAAGGTCCATGGACACCATTGCCAGGCTTGGCGGGGATGAATTCGCCATTCTTCTTCCCAACACCCAGAGCCGTGACCAGGTGACCACCATTGCCTCAAGAATCCGGGAAGCGGCGGAAACCCCCTTTATCATCGACGGGTATGAGGCCCATATCAGCGCAAGCATCGGCATCGTCATCGACACCGGCCCCTATGAAACCGGAAACCAGCTCATCAGGGATGCCGACCTTGCCATGTACCATGCCAAGGATACGGGCAAGGACTGCTTCAAGGTCTTCACCCCCACCCTGCACGACAAGGCCATGGAGAGCATCATCCTTGAAAAAGAGCTCAGGACCGCCATTGAGAACTCGCACCTGGAACTCTACTACCAGCCCATCATGGGGGTCGACTCAAAAGGGCTCGAGGGATTTGAAGCCCTTATCCGGTGGAACCACCCCAGCCACGGCCTGATAATGCCGGACCAGTTCATCCCCCTTGCCGAAGAAACGGGGCTGATCATCCCCATGGGCGAATGGATCATCAAAAGAGCCTGCCGGCAGCTGAAACAATGGAAACACGAGTTAAGCCAGGATACGTGTTTGACCCTGAGCATCAACGTATCCATCAAGCAGTTTCTCCAGGAGAACTTTGTCGAATTTCTCCACGCCACCGTGTCAAACCAGGGGCTCTCTCCCAGGGAAATAAAAATAGAGCTCACGGAATCATTGCTCATGGCCCATACCGAATCCGCCGTAAAAAAACTTCAAACCTTGCGGGAGTACGGCTTCGCCCTTGTGCTTGACGATTTCGGCACGGGCTATTCCTCCCTGTCATACCTGCAGCAGTTTCCCATCGACACCATCAAGATCGACCGGTCGTTCATCTCCTCCCTTGAAACCAGGGAAGAGAGCGTGAAAATCGTAAAATCCATCATCTCCCTGTCAAAGAGCCTGGGCATGTCGGTGGTGGCGGAAGGGGTCGAAGAAGAAGCGCAGCTTAAGGCCCTTGGAAGACTGGCCTGTGACAGCGCCCAGGGTTATCTCTTTGCAAAACCCATGGATTGTGAGGCTGCAACCAGGTATATATAATAAAAGGGGTCAGACTTAGCTAAGTATGACCCCGGTTACTTTATGGCAGGACGACGGGACCAACCTCTTTTTTCAACTTCAACAACCCCTGCTTCTGCCGGTCAAGGATGGAGAACAACTTTTCCGGAATCTTCTCCTCCCTGCCGTAGGCCTCGATCTGGAGATCGATCCTGGCAACGATGTTGTCGATGTAGAGGGAAAACTGACGGTTATAGAGTTCCCGGGGATACTCCTTTTCGAGCAGGTTCCAAAACAGCTCCTTGAGATCCTTGTAGCAAGGCAGGTTTCCCATGGGGGTTGCGATATGCCCGACCTCGCCATGGGCGTAGCGTTCGAGCCAGGAGAGCCACACCTTGACATCCCGCTTCTCGCCCAGCAGCTTTTTGGAGCTGCCTCCCCGGGCAAGATCAGTGAGAAAGTAGTTGAGCCCTGCCATCACCGGCTTTTTATCCCCGGCAATGGACGAACTGCCGAAAAAGTCGAACTGGGCGGCCATGTAATCCCCCAGGGCGCCGGGAATAAAGGGGGCGTTGGCCCAGGGGGCCCGTTTGACGCCCGTGGCTCCCACCTCGGTGGCCGTGGCGGCTGACACGATGCAGGCCCCGATCACCACACCGGCATCTGAATCTTTCGCAACCCACACCGGCGGCATGGTATCGCTGTCCCGGCCGCTGTAGGTGAAGATCCGGGTCGGAACTCCCTCGGGATTTTCCGCCTCACCGGAGTAATTGGCAAGGGCCGTGGATGCCAGGGTGCAACGGGAGTTAGGGTGGGATATGGGAACGGGCTTACCGTCCTTGTTCGTCATTCCCTCGCGCCATTCGCCCTGGAAATTAAAGCCCTTCCCCGGGGGGACCTCGCCGTTGCCCACCCAATGGGGAACATTATTATCGTCCACAAGAACATTGGACCAGATCACCTCCGTGCCGGGTTTTCGAAGATTCTCCATGAGCATGGGATCCCCCTCCCAGTTGACATCCTCCACAATGCCGAAGATGCCGCACTCGGGATTGACCGAGCGGATGGTGCCGTCCCCGGCGATCCACATCTGGGCGAGATCATCGCCGATGAAATGGTTGCCGGCCATGGCCGTGGTGGTCTTGCCGCAGCCAGAGGGGGCGGCGCCCGCACACCAGGTGACCCGGTTCCCGGGCCCATTGATGCCGGTGATGAACATGTGTTCGGACAATTGCCTGCCCCGGTTTTCATACACGGCCTTGTCCACGGCAAACCGGTGGTTTCCCTTTTTCAAGAGCAGGGTGTTACCGGCATAGGTGCACTTGTAGGAAAAGGTGGTGCGATAGCTTCTATCCATGAAGACCCGTGCATCCGGCAGGTCTTCCGCCCGGTTCAGCCCTTCGCTGTGGATGTTGGTAAAAAAGTGGCCCAGCTTCTCAACCTCCGTGGCAAACTCTTTAAAAGCGTTCCGGTAAAGGATCTCCGCACTGTGGGCCACATAGGCGGAACTTGTGATCTCCATGGCCGGGTTGGATGCAGGGGCGCCCACCGGGCCCCGCATGTAAAAACCGACAATCATGGTCATGTTCTCCATGATACCGGTCATGTTGCCACCGATATCCCTGATGGCCTCCTCCCGGGTCATCCGGTTGGCCAGGGAGGAGACCTCCTCCCACTCATCCGCGATGTAGAAGGTCCTGTCCATGATTCTCCCCTGCTCTTCGGCAAGGTCGAAATGGATGGTATGGTTCTCCATGGCAAGCTTTCGCTCTTCACCCTTTTCAAGGGCAAGGTTGCGGATAAAGGCCTTGTCCCCGGGAGTTCCCATGTTGATATAGACGGATGCAGGCCGACAGATGGCAATGGCATTGGCTATCTTTTTCCTGACATCAATATTGCCCTGCTGCTCCATCCTTGAATAGTGGTCTTCATCCATATACTGCCTGAAAATTGCATCAATGGCCTCTTCAGCATCAATTTTACCAAGTTCACCCGCGATATCGGGTCCAACCCTCGTGTCCTGCATCTTGTTTATCCGACCCCTTATCCTTGATTTATATCAATCGCCGAATCTTTTGATCCGGCCTGTATTTACCTGTTTATACATCATTATTTTGCAGGCTGTTACCCGTAAATAACGATCTGTCCTTGTAACACTTTCCTAGTAAAATTCAAACAGTTTCATAAAAAAAATCGCGACCCTTGAAACAAGAAATCCTCTCCCACAAAAAAACGGGATTTTCCAAAGGAATCCGAAGAACGGACAAAGGTCACGAAAAATTTAATTTCGTACAAACCGGGCAGCGGCCATGGCAATCTTCCCAAAAAGAATCTTTTTGGGAATTTATGTGGAAAAACCAAGATTTCCATGGTATGAGTTTAGGTATACCAGCCATCAGAAAGTCTTTCAAAACCACGGGGCAGACAAATGGGTACGATACTCGTCGTCGACGATGAACAAGGCATCAGAACCATGCTTCAGGGATTGATCCAGAGGGAAAACCATGAGGTCCTTTTGGCCGGGGACGGCTATACCGCCCTTGAGCTCCTCAAGACCACGGCCATGGATGTGGTGCTCACGGACCTTTTACTTCCCGGGATGACCGGGATAGAGCTGTTGAAAATCATCCGCAGGGAGTTCCCCGGTATCCAGGTGATCATGATCACGGGAATGCCGACCATTGAATCGGCAACCGAAGGACTGCGGCTGGGGGCCTTTGACTACATGTCAAAACCCGTGTCCGGGGAAGTTGTCCTCAAAACCATCCGGAACGCCATCCTGGTAAAGCGCCTGAACGATGAAAAAGAGCGGCTCAAAGAGGAGAACCACCGCTATCGGGAACGCCTGGAATATCTTGCGGAAGAACGCATCCGCTCCCTGAAAGACAAGGTTGTCATCGTCCAAAAGGATGTTACCGAAAAAAAACGGCTTCAGGCCGAAGCCCTGCAGATCAGCCACCTGGCATCCCTGGGAGAACTTGCCGCCGGAATTGCCCATGAGATCAACAACCCTGTCAACGGCATCATCAGCTATGCCGAGATTCTCAAGGACGAGTGCGAAGACCAGGGAAGGGACGACGAGATCGCCTGCCGCATCATCAAGGAGGGGGAAAGGATCGCAACCATCGTAAGCAACCTTCTCTACTTTGCCAGGGACGTCGAGGAGGAGTATGCCCCGGTCCACCTGGGAACGATCCTGGAGGCCACCCTGAGCCTGATCGGAAAACAGATATCCAAGGACGGCATCACGCTTGAGAGACGTTTAAGAAAAGGACTGGCCGATATCCGGGCAAAGAGCCGTGAAATCCAACAGGTGTTTTTGAACATCATCAGCAATGCCCGGTACGCCCTGAACCAGAAATTTCCCGGCATGCATCCGGACAAACTGCTCGAGATCACGGCCACAACCGTTGAGGTCTCGGGGGTCCCCCATGTCAGGACCATGTTCTACGACAACGGAACCGGCATCCCGGACGCCATCATTCACAAAATCAACACCCCCTTTTTTTCCACCAAACCGCCGGGCCAGGGCACGGGCCTGGGGCTGTCCATCAGCCACGGCATCGTCACAAGCCACGGGGGCAAGCTTACGTTCCAGAGCCGGGAAAAGGAGTTCACCCGGGTGATCGTTGACCTGCCGGCGGCAACCAACCCGGAATCAGGACGGGGGGAGTGATGTGATGGAGACGATCCTGATTGTTGATGATGAGGAGGGCATCCGGTTCGGATTCTCCACCCACCTGGCAAAACAGGGGTACAAGGTGGTGGTGGCGGAAAATTACGACACCGCCCTGGTAACGATCCGGGACCACAGCCTGGATCTTATCATCAGCGACATCATCCTGGACTCCCATACCGGCATCGATATTTTAAAGCAGGTGTCAAAGCTCGGCATCGCCTGTCCCGTAATCATGGTCACAGGCCAGCCAAACCTTCAGACAGCCACCGAGGCGGTCCGCCTCGGCGCCTTTGACTATCTTCCGAAACCGGTTCGCAAGGAGACCCTGCTCAAGGCCTGCCGCCTTGCCCTGCGCCACAAGGCCCTTGAGGATGAAAAAACACAAACCCAAGCTGAAAACACCGCCTATCGAAACAACCTTGAGGCGATCTTCTCAAGCATCCAGGACGGCATCATCACCGTGGAGAAAGATCTCACCATCCTGGAAGCCAATGCCAGGATGGCCGCCATCTGCGGTCTTGTCCCGGAAAGGATCACGGGACAACAGATGACCGCAAGCCTCAATCCCTGCACCATGGCCTGCCTTGACACCCTGTCAACCACCCTTAGAGCAGGCACTCCGGTCAAGGAGGCCGCCATCCGGTGCGGCCACCCGGAGCGGCCGGGCCAGACCGTTCTGCTCAACGCCTCTCCCCTTGTCTACACCGACGGCAAACTCAGGGGGGCCGTCCTGGTGATCAGGGACATCACAAGGCTCTCCAGCCTTGAAAAAGAGATGAAACAGCAGTTCGGGTTCCACCAGCTCATCGGCAAAAGCCCAAAGATGAGGGAGGTGTACCGCCTGCTTCAAAGCCTGTCGGACACGGACACCACGGTACTCATCACCGGAGAGAGCGGGACCGGCAAAGAACTGACGGCCAAGGCCCTCCACTACTGCGGAGAAAGGGCTGACAAGCCCCTGGTGACGGTCAACTGCAGCGCCCTGTCGGAGCATCTCCTTGAGAGCGAGCTGTTCGGCCATGTAAAGGGCGCGTTCACGGGCGCCATCAGGGAAAAGACCGGTCGATTTCAGCTGGCCGACACAGGAACCCTGTTCCTGGACGAGATCGGGGATGTCTCCCCCATGGTCCAGCTCAAGCTCCTCCGGGTGCTCCAGGAACGGGAGTTTGAGCGGATCGGCGACACACGCTCCATCAAGGTCGATGTCAGGATTGTGGCCGCCACCAACCAGGATCTCAAGGCAAAGATCCTCCAGGACCGGTTCCGGAAGGATCTGTACTACCGGCTCAATGTCATTGAGATCAAGCTGCCCCCCCTTAGGGAACGGCTCGAGGATATCCCGTTGTTGAGCGATCATTTTTTCAAGCGCTTCAAACACCACTTTAACCGCAACATTGAAAAAATTTCAGACGAGGTGACGGATCTGTTCATGTGCCACTCCTGGCCGGGAAACGTGCGGGAGCTAGAGCATGCCATCGAACACGCCTTTGTGCTCTGCCACGGGCGCTACATCCTCAAAAGCCATCTGCCCAGGGAACTGCTTTCACCCTCCCCAGCGACCGCACCGCCCGGGTTTGACCATGAACAGTCAAGGATTGTCAACGCCCTTGACAAAACCGGGTGGAACAAGGCAAGGGCGGCCCGCCTCCTGGGCATCAGCCGCCAGGGCATCTACCGCAAGATCGCAAAATACGGGATCAGCCCTCCCAAAGGCTAAACGCCCTGTCACCCCCATGGAGACACAAGTGCAACAAGTGATACAGGTTGAGACACAGGAAACGGCCGCCGGGCCGGATACCAGGGCCGAGGATGCCGGAAAAAAAGGGGGAAGCAAACTTTTTTTTAAGGCTGGCACACAATATGAATTCAATTCATTATTGATTCAATAAAAATAGACAAACACAAAACATAAATACGCTATCAAGCGGGGAGATATACCATGACAAGGGTTGTTGTTGTACACGATGAAACCACCATTCACCTTGACTTAAACATCTTAAAGCTCAAGGACCAGCACTACCTGCTTCGCGCGTCCCACCCAATCGATACCCAAACGATCATCATCCTGGCTGCCCACTGTACCCCCAACCGCTCCAATCTGCTCAATGTCGCGATCATGGACCCCGAGGTAAAAACCTTCCAGGGATGGGTGCCGTTCATGCCCCTGGATGAAGACACGGATTCTTAAACCATGGGAAGCCCGCCCGCATCTCATTTAACAGGATATCTCCCGATGCCGTCCCCATGGCCGCTTTGCCCTTCAGCACAACCGAACCCTTTTCAGCCTGTCCGGCTTTTCAATCCCCATCCAAAGAGAATCGTTCCCCTCTCTTTGCCGGCCCTGAAAAAGGAAACGTCTTTTATCAGCATCTGCCGTTAATCGAACGCGATTAACCGGAAGACCATTTGAAAAGGAGGGATCAAAAATGAAGTTTGGAAATCTGGCGCTAAGGACAAAAATCATCGCAGGCAATTGTTTCCCGTTAATTCTGGTAGTAATTCTTTGTGTCACCGCATTGATGAGCGTGGGTTCTCTCCTGCGCAACAGCGAGTGGGTTGACCATACCCACGACGTGATTATGCAGGCGATGGAAATTGAAGCCTCTGCGGTTGACATGGAAACGAGTATGCGCGGCTATCTGCTTGCCGGGAAAGAAAATTTCCTGGCCCCCTACAAGGCTGGAAAACAACGGTTTCAGGAATTGACTTCATCGCTCAAGCAAACAGTCAGTGACAACCCGGCCCAGGTGCAACTGCTGGAAGAGATCGAAGCAACAGTCGGCCAATGGCAAAATAACGTTACGGAACCCGCAATTAAACTGCGCCGAACCGTTGGCGGCGCAAAGACAATGGAAGATATAGCGGCTCTTGTGGGAGAGGCAAAAGGGAAGGTCTATTTCGACAAGTTCCGGGAGCAGATCAAAACGTTTGAAGACCGGGAAGTAACCCTGATGCTATCCCGGGAGGAGGCGACCCGGACAACGGCAAGCAACACCCGGAGCATATTATTATTCGGTACGATCACCACCATCCTGCTGGCATTGGTCATTTCCTTTATCCTCGGCAGGGCCATCGTTAAACCAATCAATCTAATCATCGAAGGGCTGGGCGAAGGGGCCAGCCAGGTGGCGGCCGCATCGAGCCAGGTATCCAGCGCGAGCCAGTCCCTGGCCGACGGGTCGTCCCAGCAGGCGGCATCCATCGAGGAGACCTCCTCCTCACTGGAAGAGATGTCCTCCATGACCAAGCAAAACGCGGAAAACGCAGGCCAGGCGGACAAGCTCATGACAGAGGCCAACCAGGTGGTGCAACGGGCCAACGGCTCCATGGAGCACCTGACCCTCTCCATGGAGGAGATCTCAAAGGCAAGCAACGAGACCTCCAAGATCATCAAGACCATCGATGAGATCGCCTTTCAGACCAACCTTCTGGCCCTGAACGCGGCGGTGGAGGCGGCCAGGGCCGGAGAGGCCGGGGCCGGCTTCGCCGTGGTGGCTGAAGAGGTGAGAAACCTTGCCATGCGGTCGGCGGAGGCGGCAAAGAACACGGCGGAACTGATCGAGGGAACCGTCAAAAAGGTCAAGGACGGCTCAGATCTGGTCAACCAGACCAACCAGGCATTCACCGAAGTGGCCGAGAATTCGTCAAAGGTAGGAGAGCTGATCGGCGAAATCTCCGAAGCCTCCAGGGAGCAGTCCACGGGGATCGAGCAGGTCAACACGGCCGTGAGCGAGATGGACAAGGTGACCCAGCAGAACGCCGCCAATGCGGAAGAGTCCGCCAGCGCCTCGGAAGAGATGAACGCCCAGGCACAGAGCATGCGCGACTTTGTCAAGGAACTTATAACCCTGGTGGGAGGCACGGGCACGGGTTCCCCCAGGCAGGCCCCAATGGCAAAACCGGTACCAAAAACGATTCCCAGGGTGAGTGCGGCTCCAAAGGTCAAGGCAAAATCCCTTGGGGCGCCCAGGCAGGGAGAGGTAAGACCGGACCAGGTCATCCCCTTTGATGAGGATGAGTTCACCGATTTTTAACCCGGTGGGGCCGGCCCTGCCCCCCCCATGGTTACACAGGTTAAGAACGGAATGACAGGAAAAAACGCTCCACCCATAGGGGAGAACCGCCATGCCCCGGATACTGGTTGTTGACGATGAAGAGAGCATTTGCTTCTCCTTCAGCAGAATATTGACAGACGCCGGCCATGAAGTGATGGAAGCGCTCAGCTACCCCATGGCCCAGCTCCTTATCGCAACCAATGAATTCGACGTTGCCTTGGTGGACAGGATACTTGGCAACAGGAACGGAATGGAACTCATCGGGCACATCAATGAGAACCAGCCCTTCTGTTCAACAGTGCTCTTTTCAGCCTATCCCAGCTTTGAGTCCGCCTCGGAAGGATTTCGCCACAACCTCTTTGCCTACCTGACCAAACCGGTCAAAAAGGCGGATCTGTGCACTGTTGTGGAAAAGGCCGTCAGCACAAGCAGAAAGCGGCGGCTGACCCGGGGCCTTGAGATGCAGCTGTTCCAGAGTCCCAAGCAACCCTGCCTGTTCCACGGCATTGTCCGGAATGCGGTGGGGCTCATCCGCCTCACCCTTCCGGCGACCATCGAGCTTCAGACCCGGATCAACCGGAACTGCGCATACGTCCTTGCCGATCCAGCCCAGATCCAGCAGGTGGTGATGAACCTTGGGCTCAATGCCCTCCAGGCCATGGGAGAAAGGCCGGGCACCCTTGGGGTGACCCTTGAACCCCTCCGGGGCGGGGAGATTTCAAACACCCCAAAGCGCCTGGAACCGGGAGAATTCATGAAGCTCACGGTGAGCGATACGGGATGCGGCATGGACGAAGAAACCCGGGCCCGCATATTTGCCCCCTTTTTTTCCACCCGGCCCAGGGGGGCTGGGGCTGGAATGGGGCTTACCATGGTCCAGGCAATCATTGAAAACCACGGCGGCGCTTTAGGGGTGAACAGCGCTCCTGGAAAAGGAAGCAAATTTTATTTTTATCTACCGTTAACCGAACACGATTAACCGGAACGGCATTTTTAAACGGGAGGCAAAAACCATGGAAAAAGAGCAAGCCATCAAAATGGAAGATAATTTTGTGGAAAAAGAGGGAAAATATCTCACCTTTTCCCTGGCCCAGGAAGAATACGGAATCGGTATCCTCCAGGTCAAGGAGATCATCGGGATGATGCCCATCACCTCGGTGCCGCGGACACCGGATTTCGTCAAGGGCGTCATCAACCTCAGGGGCAAGGTGATCCCCGTCATTGACCTGAGATTGCGTTTTTCCATGGAGGAGATCGACTACACCGAGCGCACCTGCATCATCGTTGTGGAGACCACCGGGTCATCCGGCGATACCGTCATGGGCATTGTTGTGGATTCGGTGTCCGAGGTCCTCAACATAAAAGCGGAAAGCATCGAACCGGCTCCGGCCTTTGGGACCAGCCTCAATACCGACTATATCCTTGGCATGGCCAAGCTGGAAGGCGGAGTGAAAATTCTGCTGGAGATAGACAAGGTGCTGAGCGCCCAGGAAATAGCCGTGCTGGAAAAGGTTGCCTGCTGACGCATACAACCTGATAAAGCCTGACCACAAAAGGAGGATACCATGACTCCCAAAATGACACTTGGCACAAAGATCTTCAGCAGCTTCGCCATTATGCTCCTATTTCTCGCAGTTATCGCCTATGTCGGCTACACCGGCCTCTCCGGAGTCGTGAACAGGATCGACAAGGCTGATGACGTCAACCGCCTTGTCAAGATGATTCTCGAAACCCGGCAGCAGGAAAAAAACTACATCATCCGCGATGAAGACAGCTATGCGGCAAAAGTGAAGGAAGATGTGGCCAGACTGATCCGCCAGGCCAACGAAACCACCGGCAAATTCAACCAACAACTCAACAAGGATAAGATGGCCCAGGTAATTGAAAAGGTAAACGACTATGCCCGGGCCTTTAAGGAGTATGTGGCCCTGGACCAGGAGAAAGACGCGACCATGACCGCCATGGAGGAGCGGGCAAGGGTGGCCCTGGCCCAGGCAGGTGCGATCCGGAGCGATCAAAACAAACAGCTTCTGATTGGAAAGAACAAAGAGGCGGCCAAGGTTGCAGACAAACTTGCCAAGGCAGACGATGCCAACAGACTCATCAAATGGTTCATCGATGTTAGAAAGAATGAAAAAGAGACCATCATTTATAACGGAGCAGACAAGTACAAACAGCGAATGGAAGAAGCCTTTAAAAAAATCGAAACCCTTAGCGCAGACCTGAAGTCACGGTTCAAGCTACGGAAAAACATCGCCCAGATAGAGACGGTCATGGATGGAATGGATCAATACCAGCAAGCGTATCAAACCCTAAACAACAACGCCCGCACCGGAGCCGACCTCCAGGCTCCCTTGGCCGAGATTCGAAGGATCGCCTATGCAGTGCTCCCGGCCCTAGAAGCGATCCGGGCCGACCAGAAAGCCCAGCTTGCCACCATCCAGAAAGATGCAGACGCCTTCCTGGAGGACAAGCTTGCCAAGTCAGGCGATGCCAACCGGCTCATCAAGTGGTTCCTGGATGCCAGGAAAAACGAGAAGGAGTTCATCATCTCCAACGGCGATCCCCAATGGATGGCCGAGGTGGAGGCCGAAATAAGCAAGATCCTCACCCTCGCAAGGGATCTGAAGTCAAGGTTCAAACAGGCCAATAACATCGAACAGATCAATGCCGTCATCGCGGCAATCCGGGACTATGACAGGGATTTTAAACGTTTTGCAGGCCTGATGGAAAAACAGACCCTTGCCGACAACGCCATGGTTGCCGCCGCCAGGGGAGCCAACGGGGTGTGCGCGGAGGCGCGGGCGGACCAGAAGGCCAAGATGGACAGCCAGATATCAACGGCCGAGACAATCATGCTCCTGGGCTCCCTCATCGCCATCATCCTGGGCGCCTTGATGGCCATCTTCATTACCCGGGGTATCACCAAACCCTTGAACCGGGTGATCGAAGGGATGGGCGAGGGCGCAAGCCAGGTGGCGGCCGCGTCGAGCCAGGTATCCAGCGCAAGCCAGTCCCTGGCCGAAGGGTCGTCCCAGCAGGCGGCCTCCATCGAGGAAACCTCCTCCTCACTGGAGGAGATGTCCTCCATGACCAAACAAAACGCGGAAAACGCCGGCCAGGCTGACAAGCTCATGACCGAGGCCAACCAGGTGGTAAAAAGGGCCAACAGCTCCATGGAGCACCTGACCCTCTCCATGGAGGAGATCTCAAAGGCGAGCAACGAGACCTCCAAGATCATCAAGACCATCGATGAGATCGCCTTTCAGACCAACCTTCTGGCCCTGAACGCAGCAGTGGAAGCGGCCAGGGCCGGAGAGGCCGGGGCCGGGTTTGCCGTGGTGGCGGAGGAGGTGAGAAACCTTGCCATGCGGTCGGCGGAAGCGGCAAAAGACACGGCGGAACTGATCGAAAGCACCGTGAAAAAGGTCCAGGACGGATCCGACCTGGTCAACCAGACCAATACGGCATTCACCGAAGTGGCTGAAAGTTCGTCCAAGGTGGGAGAGCTGATCGGAGAAATTTCCGAAGCCTCCAGGGAGCAGTCCACGGGGATCGAGCAGGTCAACACAGCCGTGAGCGAAATGGACCGGGTGACCCAGCAGAACGCCGCCAATGCGGAAGAGTCCGCCAGCGCCTCGGAGGAGATGAACGCCCAGGCAGAGAGCATGCGGGAGTTTGTCATCGAGCTTGCGACCCTGGTGGGAGGCACGGGCACGGGTTCCCCCAGGCAGGCCCCAATGACAAAACCGGTACCAAAGACGATTCCCAGGGTGAGTGCGGCTCCAAAGGTCAAGATCAAGGCAAAATCCCTTGGGGCGCCCAGGCAGGGAGAGGTAAGACCGGACCAGGTCATCCCCTTTGATGAGGATGAGTTCACCGATTTTTAACCCGGCGGGGCCGGCCCTGCCCCCCATGGTTACACAGGTTAAGGATGGAATGACAGGAAAAAACGCTCCACCCATAGGGGAGAACCGCCATGCCCCGGATACTGGTTGTTGACGATGAAGAGAGCATTTGCTTCTCCTTCAGCAGAATATTGACAAACG
>JAAEMK010001006.1 GCA_024225635.1 Desulfobacteraceae bacterium
ATGTTTATGTTTCAAAGATGTTTATGTTTCAAAGATGTTTATGTTTATGTTTCAAAGATGTTTATGTTTATGTTTCAAAGATGTTTATGTTTATGTTTATTCAATGTTTCAACATCTTTAAACATAAATAAGATTCATATTTTGCTTCGCGCAGCGCAGAATCAAAATTTGCTTCGCGCAGCGCAGAATCGTTTCTTGCTGCACCACTTCAGGGTCAAACTTATGCCTTGAAAATGTATTCGCGCAGCGCAGAAACGAATTTTGATTCTGCGCTGCATGAATACAATTCCAAGTCATGAGGTTGACCCTGAAGAGGCGCAGCAAGAAACGATTCTGTGCTGCGTGAAGCAGAATTTGATTCTGTGCTGCACGAAGCAAATTTTGATTCTGCGCTGCGCGAAGCAAAATTTGTTTATGTGCTGCGCGAATACATATTCAAGGTATGAGATTGACTCTGAAGTGGTGCAGCAAGAAACGATTCTGCGCTGCGCGAAGCAAAATTTGATTCTGCGCTGCGCGAATACATATTCAAGGTATGATATTGACTCTGAAGTGGTGCAGCAAGAAACGATTCTGCGCTGCGCGAAGCAAAATTTGATTCTGCGCTGCACGAAGCAAAATTTGATTCTTCGCTGCGTGAATCAGTGGCTCAATTTGCCCTTACTTGTAGTGCTGTTACTATATGTTACTTTCTCAATAAACCCAATCACTGGGCAGTCAGGAGATGAGGGAACACAATTCATAGCTTGCACCCGGTGCAAAGGTCTCCTTGGCTATATTGGCGTGGGAATAAAGGACCCAGCCCTCCACCCTTGGGGAAATGTGTACAGATCAATACTTCTCGTACACTAACCAGCAATTTGGCGTCCCTTTTCCCCATTACCCTGATTTGATGTCACTGTGTA
>JAAEMK010001007.1 GCA_024225635.1 Desulfobacteraceae bacterium
GCAACTACCGCTAAACCATATTTATGACAGATTTGAAACCACGGCTGGCAAATAAGAATGGCAAATAAGAATGGCTGTATGGCTTGCACAAGCCGCCTATGATTCATAAATATTGTCAAGCTCCCACTCATCTCTCCACTCAAAGTCAACTAAACTCAACTTTATTTATCTCAGAGATGAGTGAGGAGATAGTCCCTATATTTGGTTTTCACCACCACCACCACCACCTCACCATAGTACTTTTCAAAACAATAAAATCAAGTATATTAACAACTTCCAACCAAGATATAGGTAGAAGAGCTAGCTACTAGTGTATCTACTAGTGGGGTAGCTAGCTGCTAGTGGATTTTGGTAGCTAGCCAATAGTGGATGAGTGTAGCTAGCTACTAGTAGATTGGAGTTGCTAGCTTCTAGTAGTTGTATGGTAGCTGCTAGTGGATTGAGCTAGATATTTGCTAGCGAATGTGGTAGCTAGCTGCTAGCCGAAGCTACAAGTAGATGGGGACAGCTAGCTACTAGTGTATAGGGGTAGCTAGCTAATAGTGGATGGGGGTAGCTAACTACTTAGGGGAAGGGGTAGCTAGCTACTTAGGGGAAGGGGTAGCTAGCTACTTTTGGATGGGGGTAGCTAGGTACTAATGGATACTATGTGGGTTAAGCCTTTATAGTGCAATTGGATTCTCAAACGAGATCATCTCAAAACTTAAACTCAATAGAGCTTGACTTTATTGGACTCAAAACTTGTTTCTCATCACTATGACAGGTACGAGCGTGGCCATTGTAGGTCATGGGATTCTTAAAACTTTCTCCGCAATTGGAACAAATGACAGGATCCTCTGCATGACATCTTTTATAATGAGTCTTCAGAGCAACTAAATCTTGATAGACTCGTCTAGCTTTTTCACAATTTAAAGCACATTTCGTGGAGGATAATTTTGAGCTTAACCTATCTATGAAATTGTCAATGGAGACAAAGTAATTATTCTAACCCCGGGAGGAGGAGGCTATGGCAAACTGCTTCATCTGCTGGTGGAGGTTGTGTGTCATTTTGGCGAAAGGTTGCAATGTATTCCCATTCTCCCGGCAAGGCGCTTTCACGGTGTATTAATTCGTAAAACACATTATGTCCGCTAACGATTGCCTTGTCGAGCGCACATTCCATAAGTTGCGAGTCTACCTGTCGGGTATCCTCTTCGTTCATCAAATCTACGATTGTTTCTGCAACGAGTTGTACCAGGTGTGGCCAGCCACCCGCTTCACGATGGATATTCTCAATGCCTCCTTCTCCCCAGAATTTCTCATCA
>JAAEMK010001008.1 GCA_024225635.1 Desulfobacteraceae bacterium
ACCTGGCTACTGGCAAACGGAACAATCGACCGATGGATGGACCTGACTTTGTAGGCGGTTCAGGTGGCGTCTATGACGATGAGCAGCCGGCAACTCGAGTCGTTTCGCCTCATTCTGTCACCAATGGGAACAATTATCTGTCGTCGTCATCTCCCGCAGGATCGCCGCGTCGTTCCAGTTCACGTCGTGGTAGTCCAAGGCGCAAAGCATTCTCTCGGAAGCAACATTCTCGGAAGTTTTCAAAATCGAGTCACAAGCGGAAAGATCAACCATCTGAAAGTTTCTTAGGATCCTCTCGGGAACAAACGATGTTGGTTCAGCTCATGGAAAAGCAACAAAAGGAGTTGCAGTTTCAACGTGAAGCCCAACAGAAGGAATTGGAGTTTCAACGACAGGAGACGCGTCGCCAACAGAGGCAGGATCGAGCTGACAAAGCTGAATCGCAAGAGGCCGAGCGCCGCGAGCGTGACGTGCAACGGCAGGCATTGTGTCGTCAACAGGAACAAGAAAGAGAGGAGAAGGCAAAAGATCGTGAACTCATGTTTGCTCTCATCCAGCAACAGTCACGTTTGTTTGAATCTCAAACTATGCCTCACAATCAAACTTCCCACTTCGGAGCTGCCAATGTTCTCACCTATCCGGCACCGACTTTGCGCAAGTTCTTTGGTCGTGTTGGTGATGTCTTTCAGCCATGGTTGGACGAATTCAACATGTGCACTCAAGATTATCCTGACGAATTTCGGCTCCGCTATTTGACTTCGTCTCTTACGGGTGAAGCGTCAAAACTGTTCGTTTCATTTGCGCCTGAGATTCAACAGAGTTTCGCGCGTCTCACAGCCGAATTGAATCGCTTCTATCGCGACACTCGCACAGTGGTTCAGCTTTTGATGAAACATCAGAGTCTCAAGCAATTGACGGATGAGCCTGTTGTTCAGTTTGCCGCCCGATTTCAACAGTCGGAACGGGATTCTTTCAAGACACAGCCATTGGATCCAACGTCTCGCGCTTTCCAGTTCTACCAAGGCCTACGTGATGACGTTCGACCAGAGGTCATCTCTGAGAATTTCACGTTCGATTTCATTCTCGCAGAAGCCATCAAGAAGGAAGACAAGAAGCGTATTTCTGCGGCGGTGAAGGGAACGGTGGTGCCTTCGCAGGCATTGCCTCCTCAACAACGAGTCGGTTCAGG
>JAAEMK010001009.1 GCA_024225635.1 Desulfobacteraceae bacterium
CCTCACTAGGTACACGTGGGCCTATCCCATTACCAATAAGAAGGCCGAAACTGTCGCGCGCGTGCTCGTTGAGAAATTCTATCCGGCGGCGGGACTAGCTGAGCGCGTGATCACGGACAGGGGGACCGAGTTCACCAACAAGCTCTCGGCGGTGTTGGACGAGTTCTACGGCACGAAGAGGTCGCTCACGACGGCGTACCACCCCAAGTCGGACGGTCGAGTCGAGAGGATGAACCAGACGTTGCTCGGCATGCTGTCTAAGGTCACCAACGCCCAGGGCGGGCGCTGGCAAAGCCATCTTGGCACTTGTCTTTTGGCGTACAACTGTTCCGTCCATTCCTCGACTGGTCTGAGGCCGTATCAATGGCGGTAGGGGCGTCCCGGAATCATTCCGTCGAGTTCTGTTCTGAGCAAGAGGATCTCCCCCTACACGTGGTCGATGGAAAGTTGCGGCGATCAGTTGCCGCACAACCTTCGCTTCATCTGGCGCGCGGCTCAACAGGAA
>JAAEMK010001010.1 GCA_024225635.1 Desulfobacteraceae bacterium
AGCAGATAGCGCCCCTGGATGCAGTTGAGAGTGATCTCGACCAGCGCGCCACCTTCGGGCACGTAGCGCAGAGGCCAGCTCATCGTGGCCTGTCGCCCCGGAGGGGCGCCCGGGAATTCCTGTCGCCCCGGAGGGGCGCCCGGGAATTCTTGCTTGGGCGGTCGGTGCCGCTTGGCGGGTGGCGTCTCATCTCATAAGAGATAAGACGAGAAACGAGCTCTGAATCTGCCGTTGGCGGAGAGATTGGTCACAAACCACGTGTCTTCTTGCCGAAATGACCGCCCTCGCGGCGACTCCTTTGGCCGGCTGTGGTGGAGCGTGGCGAAACGAGTGTCATCTCCTATGGCTGGTCTCGGGATCGACCTCCTTGCCGCGGCGTTCAGCCTCGCACTCGAGGCTGCGGTCACGCCAGAAGCCTTCGAGAGGCTTGCCTTCGGTCAGGGCTTCGATGCATTGGAGCCCGGGCCAATCCCGGCAGCGGAGCACGAGATTCTCCTTCGGGCCGTGAGACAACCTCACGAACTGCACCCGATGCGTCGGTCCCAGGACCAC
>JAAEMK010001011.1 GCA_024225635.1 Desulfobacteraceae bacterium
ATCAATAATTGTTAAAACAATTTTCTGAATTTTGCTGAATTTTCCATTAATTTTTCTGCAAAAATGCATAAATGTTCTTGAAAACCTGATAAGAATGCATAAAAATGCGCAAAGGACTGCCCCAAGTGGCCACACAATAGCCAAAAAGGGCCCCAGGTGGGCCCATTATGGCCCTCCGGGCTCACTTTGCAGGCCAGCTAGGCCATTTTTGCTGTGCCATGGCGCATTCTTGCGCCCTTTTTACCACGCTGCGTACTGCCTTCGTGACTTTGATGCACTTTCGTGAACGCGTGTGACTTTTGGTTGAGCCTTGTGCAAAAAATACATCATTTTGCGCTCCACAGATTAGCGGCCGGTCGCATTAGCACGCGGATTTGTATGAAATTGCTTGAAATGCTCCTTTTGGGGCCCCAGAATGGCCATTTTGGCTCGTTTTGGGCCAAAATCGAAGTTACACGCATCGTTGGCGTCGCTGTGCGCCACCCGTGGTGAGCCGGGCGGCCATACTGCACCACATGGTGGGCGAAGTACCTTACATTCGTAAGGCACCGCGCACGGCCCCAGGTCCTCTTAACTGGCGTACAGTGGCCCTGCCAAAAAGTCGATCGGCCGTTTTTTTCGGTTTGCCCGCCGGCGAACAGGCCGCGCACACATTCCTGCCAAAATGGCCAGACCCACCAAAATGGCATAATCTGCCTTTCGGAGGCGTAACTGTGCGCTACTTATGGGGACCTGGGGCCGTGGTCGGTACCTTATAACTGATAGGTGCTGCGCCCACCATGTGGTTCA
>JAAEMK010001012.1 GCA_024225635.1 Desulfobacteraceae bacterium
GAATAGGAGATACCTCGCATTGTCTGTATTGCCCATACTATTGCAGGTCACACTGCGTTGAGTCATGGAAACGATTGTAACAATTGTTAACTTACAAAATCCTCACAACAAGCACAGCGCGATCAATGTTTCACCAAACACTGTTTGAGCTATAGCATGTAATGGTGTGGGTCTGTTGGATCGAACTCCAATTAAACAGCATCTGCACGGAGTTGTAAATCGCTTCACTTGCCTTGCCAACTAAATAGTCACGAGTCCCGGCGACTTTCCACGTGCCAAAATCGCCAGCGTGCCCCACACTGTTCCACCTGGGCTCATGCCTGGGCGCATGCCGAGACGTGTCCTATGCATGGTGCCCTGGGGAATATGAGATACCTCGCATTGTCTGTATTGCCCATACTATTGCAGGTCACACTGCGTTGAGTCATAGAAACGAGTGTAACAATTGTTAACTTACAAAATCCTCACAACGAGCATAGCGCGATCAATGTTTGACCAAACACTGTTTGAGCTATAGCATGTAATGGTGTGGGTCTGTTGGATCAAACTCCAATTAAACAGCATCTGCACGGAGTTGTAAATCGCTTCACTGGCCTTGCCAACTAAATAGTCACGAGTCCCGGCGACTTTTCACGTGCCAAAATCGCCAGCGTGCCCCACACTGTTCCACCTGGGCTCATGCCTGGGCGCATGCCGA
>JAAEMK010001013.1 GCA_024225635.1 Desulfobacteraceae bacterium
GTATAGTACTCGCGGCCGCTGAGGCGTCCGCGAAAAAATAAGCAAATATACAAGCTTTGTATATTTGAATGTTTGTATATTTTTACTCAATTTTCCTCTCGTTTTGCTCCAAAATTCAGCGTTGCTGCAGTCATACCAGCCAAATTTGTCAGGGCACATTCCAAAATGAGCAAAATTTTTGCGCTTCGCGCAATTCGGATTGCAATTTCGTACAGCAGCCGACCATTTTGTGCAAAATTTCGTACAGTGCATATGAAATTTTACAAGTATTTGCTCGGCTGTATGGATGCACACAATCAACATCCCTGCTGAGATCTTTGTACACAGATGATGAAGGCTGTAATCTCATCTCAGTTCAAGAATACCTTTCTCACTTGAGGATGGTCATAGTGTAGTTTCGTTTTCGCTTCTTTCAGTTCCTCACTAAACATATGCCTCCCGATTTATCGGAATATAATGAAGTTTTTACACTAGTTCTGTTTGGAATTCAACATGATGTCATTTCGGGCGCTCTAGGCATCAGCTGCGTCTCTTCTGGTGATCGGGGCTTTGTCTTATTTTGATTCTAGAAGCAAATTAGAAAATATACAATATACAAAAATATATACAAAAATATTTTTGTATATA
>JAAEMK010001014.1 GCA_024225635.1 Desulfobacteraceae bacterium
AACGAAGCTGTCCGAGTACGGAATATATTTTCTACCATCCCACCGGTGCATGGAGTGGCCCATGCTCGGAAAATATCCGCCGCAGAACAGCCGCACATGTTTAGTATAGGGGGAAGTTTAAAATCTGATTTAAAGTCTATTCTCAAGGTAAAAACAGGGGTGCTAGTTCAGCCTTTAAAAGGGAAGCTTAGGGCATCGGTAACTCAGTATTCACCTAATGGAGGGATCGACCAATTGAAGGCATATTTCTATGCCGCAGATAATTTGCGTTGGATCAGACACTTTACAAAGGATAGAATCAATTTGCCAAAATTATCAGACTGGTTGACTAACTTGGAGGCACAGTCAGACTCTTTCGGATGTAACATGTCCCTTAGACAACCAGATATTCTCCCACCAGTACATTGTGGCCATGAACGGACAGTACGGTTTCTGTCAGATACAGATCATAAAAAATCAAACAATAGTACATGTTGCCCCATGATGGCATTTTTAATGTGGACAGCGAATGAATGCATAAGTGGCAGAGAGTCTCAGATTATAAACAAATGCTGCCTAAATTACATCTCAACTGATATGGATCTGGAACTACGTGTCCCAAGTTCAAGCATTGACGATATAACCGATGGATAATCTAACGCAGTGTTTGGACAAGCATCTGTTGTTGGAAAATGAACAGAAAGAAGATGATGATACCCAGTTTGTTACCATACTAGCTGGAGGAATCATTAATGATTCTGTTTTTGACATCCCTCATCTACCACTGGCTGTGGCCAGAGTTAGAGGACCCAATCATTGTTGAAACCGAGCCTGTGAGGCCAGCTCAGAGAAAGGAACTGATCGGCAAAAGTTGGATGAGGACCTGCTCGGGGAGGCTTCAAAGGGGCAAGTTTGACAATGACGAATGGGTATTATGCAGCCAGGACCCTACCATTGCACATAGGAGAGTGATTGGAGAGCATCACTACGGTCACTAATTTATTGCTGTATGAGGTAATATGGTCATGAGCGTCATGGATATAAAAATTACTTTTAACTCTGATAACATTGTTCAGTGCTTTCTTCAATCTGACTTGAGTTTCTATCATTACTGCTGTCTTTCTTCCTCCTCACCCCCTGGTGCAGGGACGGTGTTGCCAGATGGGACTTGTGAACCAGATGCCCTTACACCGTCTTCAAGCTCGTCCTGGACCTGGTCAGCAGGATCGGGATGGACAGGGACCGGGAGAGGAAGACCCGTTTTCTTTTCCTTCTCCTTACACGTGTACTGGTGTCTCACGAGAGAAGATCGAGCCGCGAACCGCCGAGAACAGGAAGAGCAAGTAGGAGTTTCTTCCGGATGCGCGTATTGAACATGTCGATGTAGATGAAGCATCCCGGGGAGCTCCAGACCGCAGCGTGGGCAGCTAACCCCTCGTATCTTGTGGTAGTGGTGAAGGTGCTTCTCGGTCTTGAATCGCGATGAGCACTGGCGATGGCACCAGTGACAAGTTTCTGACCGTTGCTGGTGTAGATCTTGCCGGTGACCTCGGCGCTCCTCAAGACTCTGCAACCGAAGTCCACAAACTCCACAAGGGCGCGGCCATAGGGCCCATCGCTGTAAAAAATTATGTTTTAAGAAAGCAAGTCAGACAAAAGGAAAGTCATATTGTACCTTTTTGTATTCTCTAGCTGGGGACGCTGGGGGAGGCATTATTCCACAGTGTCAACTATAGAGTGTTATAAAAGCTTCTGAAAAATAAAATATGACTATTATCTAGTATACCTTTTAAGAAGGAACCAATAAATTAAAACGATAAATTCATCAACAGGACAATGAGGGAAGTCCTTCGCTAAACCCTTGTACACCGAAGTATGATCTGACCTGACAAAGAACTGACAGTCCTTTGAGTAACTCGAGTTAACCGATGTTTCACTGTGCACACTGCGACAAGTAGGTATTGACTTTCAAAGTCCATTCTGACTTTTAAGGAAATATAGGAGTACGTGATAACTATATTTGGGGGCCGCCCAGTGGCGGTATTACTAGCGAGACAACAAGAGGAGGCTATACATTACATAAATTATACAAAGGATTTCACAACAATCAAAAAAAGATCAATAGGCAAACTGGGAATGTAGTGTCCTGTCACTTTTGGTGCCTCAGCAGAGGCCCCTAGGCCCCGCCGCTGGCCTTGCTCTCAGTGGTGCTCATGCCCCTGACGCTTGTCACGACCTGCCCGATGCTGTGCAGCCACCTCATCCTGAAGTATGGGATGGTGCATCCGGTGATGAGGACCATGAGGGTGGCAAAGATCGAGAGCAGCAGGAGGGCAGCCAGCGCGCTCACAGCCGACACGGGGGGAGGCATCAGCAGCTTGGGCGTCATGGAGGGGAACGCGTCTCTGGTGTTGGGGCCGATCTCGATCCTGTCCTTAGGGGCGGGGTCCGGGTGGTCTGCAGGGCCGGGACTCACCTCCATGGGCGCCTCGCTGTGGACCTGAGCCAACTCGTCCTCGGCCACGTGCAGCGTGACGTCTTCCTGTGGTATTGGGTAACCAGCCTCGGTAGTTGCTTCATCTGAGACACCGAGGGGCGTGTCGTCCATGGTACCGCCCACCAGGGTGGGCGTGACATCTGACTCCGGGTCTCCATAGAGCCTGAAAAAGTTGGAAATTGGATTACTTGGGAGTTAAACGAAAGCGATGACAAGGACAGTCAGGTCCTAGTCAAGGGAAAAGGCAAATAAGTTAGAAGATTGAAAATGACAAGAAAAGAAAAATACTCACATATCAAAATAGTCCTCTGCAGCTCGGCGCTCTCTGACTCTGACGCTCGGGGAAGCTGTGTTAGTCTGTAACACAGGAGGAATAAAAAGACTGAGAGGAAACAAATAAAGCTAAATATGCACCTCAAGGTCTGACAGGTCGGGTGCGCTAACCTGGAGATCATTGGCAGGAAGGGTGACGAAGTCCTGAAAAAAGGAAATTGTTAGACTTCTGCAAGTCTCTCCATTTGAGCAAGCATTTTACCTTGGCTTTTCCGGGGAGGAAGTCGATCTTGTCATCCTTGGAGCAGCCGGAGACGCTCTGGTTGGTCCCCGTCAGGATGATGACGAACATGGCAGAGGTGATGGAGGCAGTGGTCAGAGCGGACACCATGGCCGCTTTTCCTGCGGTCAGTCTTGGACACTTGCCAGTCCATGTTGCAATCCTCTGCCTGGTGCTTGGCTTGGTTGTCATCGAGCTAGTCTTCGCCTCCTCCCCGGAGGAAATGTCGACTATCCACTCAGAAGGGGCCTCCTCTGACACCGCGTCATCAAACTGGCCTGGAAGAGTGGGGTTGTAGGTGGGGCCCTCCGTACCCCAGAGCTCACTGTTAGAGGAGTTCCTCGACACGGGCTCCAGCAGGTTGTCCTCTTCCTGCCTGGTCCTGGGCTTCACCACGACGGTGGGAAGCCCCTCTGGACAGAATGGACGAAACCTGGTGGGGGGCGGTGTGTCGTAAGAGGTGCTGCTCTCCGCATCGGAGAATTGACCTGGCTCAGGCAACTCCTGGCTCGGGGGCTTGGGGTCCTCCCCGCTCATCTCTCTGGACGTCTGGTGGGTCGTTATCTCGGTCACGATGGTGGCGCGGCTGTAGCCCGAGGTCTGGATCAGGGCGATGGAAATCTCGGCCTGACTGGTCTTAGCGTGGTCACGTGTAGCGTTGCTCTTGTCTCTGGTATTCGGCTTGCTAGTTGTCTTGATGATGCTGCACTGGAAGCTTATTAATCGTCCTGAGAATCACGGAGATTTAATTGAAAAGCTGAACAAAGTTATAAAAAGTCTACTTACTTTCGATCTACTCGTTGTGGGTGACTGAAACAATTTTATTCGCCCAATGATTATGGTTTTCACGTGCAAAAAGGGTAATCCAAACCAAATATTTGTACGTGATTGCAAACAATAACATGGTTATAAGATACAGTACATCTGAACAGTGAGAATGAGAGAAATATAGAATAATACAGTGTTGGAAAGATGAACATGAAATTGTGACATACAATTAACATATTTAACACTAGAAATAGAATGTAACTTGTCGGCCCCTGCATTGTATAAACAAGGGGAGATGCTAATGAGCGAGGCTATTAGAGAGCGAAACATCTGGGTAAATATTTATAACTAAACGCTGGTCCTCAGCCAGCTCGGTGACCCCGGGGGGTGGGGACTGGAAAGCTTGGAGCCCAGGTGTAACAATAACTTGATCATCCAGAATGCATCAGTCTTCTTCTGCGCCTCTGAGCGCTCGGTGTTAACAAAGTGCAGAAAAGATTGGGATGTGAAATTCTGTGCTGAGGAAAATGTTGAGAGTAACTTGGGCCATCCTTGTAGGTTGGCCCTTGCTGCTGTTGGCTGAGACTCCACCTGACCCACTCACAGTGTTGAATGATAATGGCTCTGCTAGCCAATCTCTCACTGATGAAGAAAGGTTTAGGCAGAAATACTCGGCCTCTGGGAAATTGAATGTCACTCACCAGGGTAGTAATAGCAATTCTGATATATGCTCCTTGGAGCCAACATACCTCCCTGTTATGCTGGCGAAAGGATCATATCAAACACATTCATTTTCCATTGACCTATTTGAAAATTTGCTCGCTGACTTTACGGACATCATCAGCACCAATACCATAGCTGTAACCTCTGATTTAGATCTAGATGAAAGTGACTACTTTCATGCTCTATCTCATAAGAGCTGTGCATTAGGAGTATTAGGTTTAAATGTGATTGACCCTTCTTCCCTTGCTCCTGGGGAACTGACCCTAATCACATGTACTATCTTTAAATCTAAACATCAGAATCAAATAGGCTACTTCTGTTTGTGCCGCAACCCATTATTGGGACTTACGGAGGATCAGTGCAGGGTCTTGTTAGATAAAATATCTATGGCCCTCACTGGAACTGCGTTCCCTGATGATATCACTACAGCCTCTAAATATCCTGCATACATTTATAAGGGATCTGACCGCTTGGGATTATACTCCGAAGGCAATGTTCTGGTCTGTGCGGACGGATTGCTCAAGCTTGCTGCCCTGAATATGTATCGCCAGTATCAGAGGCTGACTGAAAAGGTGGCCAGATTATCCAATATGTATGATTTGAATGTGAAGGCTCTCGACTGTGATCATGATTTGGCCAAGTCTACTGCCTTAGGGTTGAAAAGGTATGTGGAATGTGTAAGTGATGCGTTGTCATTAAGGAGGAGAAGAAGTCTGGTTGACTATCTCCTTCCGTCTGCGACAGCATCAATTACAGCCGAGACCAAGCTTAAGAACATCACTAGAAATATTTCTCCCAAACGGCGTAAACGAGACCTGCTCTCAGCGCTGGGTATAAGGGAGGATATTTCTGGGTATGTTGCTTCCAGCAACCAAATCATAGCTGAGAATTTTGACCAGATTTCTCAGCATGAGGAGGAAATGCTAAGCATATTGGATAAAGAGACTAAACATCTCAATAACTACATGCGTCAGGAGAATAAAAATATGGATTCAGTGATAAGACAGCTGTCATATATTAGAGCACAGACAGACCATGTCGGGCGGCTGTCTCATCACCGAGAACTCACTTTATCCAGTTTTGAGAGTCTGACGGTGACTTTTGATGAGTTTGCCAATGAACTGGATGAGATATTACTCTTGGCGTTGTCGCCGTTGCGAGAACAGAACCCGGTATGTCTTAACGGGGCGTGCTTTGATGTGAAAAGCCTCCTCATAGACAGGAGAGATAATGGACTAGTGGTCAGTGCAAGAGAAAGTCAGGTCCACTCAAAGAGATTGTTGCGAATGTCTTGTCGTCTGTTTGAGAAAGAGGGAGACCTGTGGAAACACGGATTGACAGATAGAACTTTGATGGAGGTGAAAGGAGATTTGGTGGACAGAGAGACTATGTTGGCTGTGAGTATGGAATGCATCAGTGCTGGGGCCAACTGTGATTTCAGTCATGACCCCGTGGATGTGGATACTCTCCTGCATAAAAATCTGTACATATCCTCTCATCATGGTCAACTGGAAGTCCAGTGTACCAAAAACACGACTATATCAACAGTCACCGCCGACCTCATGTGTAATCATACACCGGTGGTGGTAACATTGCCTATGGTCCTGGACGGGAAGCTACTGGACACAGTCCATATTCACTTTTTTATATCAAGAGCAAAAAAGTCTAGGCCTCTGAGTAAGGAGGAGATTGATGTACTTGAAACTGAACACCTTCCTCCCTTTACTTGGTCAACTCGACGAATCAAAAGTGAATATAGAAAACCTTTTAGTATAGAAAATCCAGTCCATTTTGGAACATTGCTTGTGTCAGTGCTGGCCGGGTCCATAGTGGCCACTATTGCTGGCGCCTGCTGTTGCCCAACTTGCACACGAGCAGTGTTTAGATTTCTGATAGATGGGTTCTTCAGAGGATTCAGTATAATAGGCTCCTGTCTAAGTGAATGCCAGGTGAGGTGGAACATGTGTTGTTACTCACCACCACCACCTAGAAGCTTGCCTAGCAACAGTTCGTTGACCAGTATGGAGCCCCGCTCTGTGCTCAGTGATCCTGTGAACACCACTCATGAATATGACAGCCCTGGGTCTTCCACCACTGATATAGGGCCGAGTAGCAATGAGGGTCTGGTTCCCGGACACAGACGATCACAGAGATTGCTAGATGACGCACAAAAGAATCAGGTAAAAGGGCCGGCGCCAAGAGTCCCTCAACCTGAGCCATTCATGATGAAGGACACTCCGTCCCGTAAAACTTACAGTGTGGCCAGGGCAGTTAGTCCAATCCAAGATATAACAATGGAGGAACTTGGAACTGACCTAGCAGACAGACACATAATTTGGGACGGGGAAGAATGGTTCCCCGGTGCCCTGCCTGGGTGCAACATGGATTGTAATCCCGACAACTGCTCAGTTCTGAGGAGGAAAAGAGAGCAAATCAGGAATCTGAAAGCTCAGGAACTGATGGCAAAAAACCAAGCTGAAAAGAGATTAGGGCCTAGCCCAGTAAAATCTCCAGGCAAAGCAAAAGATTCACCCAGTGCAAGGGGTGATCTGTCTGTTAAAACTAAAACTAATGAGACTATGAGAAATGTGAGTGTAAAAAATGTCAAGTTCGAAGGCAAGACCACTGTTAATCATGTATCTGAGAGCGATGAGGAGCTCTCTGCTGGCCAAAAGGGCCTACCCCTTAAAAAAGAGACCCTTTAGCCATTATGCCTATTATATCAACTAGCTTGTCTTCACAGAACATTACTACACTCACTAATCTGGCAGAACTAATGCATAGGCAACTTGCACATGACTATGTATCAGTACACAATATTTGGTATGATCGCCAGGAATTCTATAAATATATTCCTTTGTTTAAGTCTGAGGTATTTGAACCAACGGATCTTCTCAAACTTCCATTTCATGAGATAATCAGGGTTCCAATGACTCTAAAAACAAAGGCTGTAAGAATTGATGGAAAAGAGAAAATATTCCTTTATGTCAACATAGATACCCACTTCATTCCACTTCATGAGGATCAGATATTGACCTTTGAGGTCCAGTATCATGACATTAATTTGGTGGAATTTGAACCCAAATACGGGACCAGCTGGAACATTGACCCAACGTTTGAGATATATCATGAACTAAATCCAAGATGTCTCCTTTGGAGTATGTTTAACACTGTTGGTGCCAGGTACACTCAGTCCCGGGCCGCGGTGTGGGATGTTATTAACAGCTCTAGAGAAGGTAGGGGCCAGATGACTTTGTACACCACTTTTTCTAACCAAGAGGCTCATTTGATGGCTGTAGAGCCTCGTGAAGCCTGGGAACAGAGTGGACAAGTTATGGGGGAGGATGACCGGCGCCGGCATCTAATCCAAAAGATGAGAGCCCCGGAGCATGTAAAAAAGATGATGAGTCATGAAAACAAGGGAGATACATATCAGGCATACCGTGACGTACACCGGTATTATGATGATAATGATGGGGATCACCGTGAGAACCTGTGTGACTCCCAAGATAGTGACTACGATTTTAGCAAGTTACAAAAGAAATGGGAGGGTAAAATTGGGAGAGAACCCAGCTCGGAAACAGCGAAGAAAACTCTTGCTAATGATAGTGCCTTTCTAAGTAACGAACAGAAACTGAAAGATGAGACTGATGACTGTGCGGAACCAAGACCCCGCTCTTCGTCTCTCCCTCCGGACACTGTTCGGAGAACAGCAGAAAGTGCCGGAGAGAGTAAAGAGAGTGGTCTTGCCACTGTGCGTAAACACTTAGCAAAGCTAAAATTGGAGGAGAACGTTAAACCTTCGGTTGTTTCAGAAGAAATGAATAGAGGATCTTATGCTGCTACCACTGGAGGTCGCTATTCTCAGTTTGCTGAGAGTGGCGGCAACAGAGGTGGACACTGGACTAGAGGCCAGGGGCAAGCTTCTCGAGGAGGCCGCCCCAAGCCCTATGACAGCCGAGAGCATAACGGACCCTGGGAGGAAAAGCCAGGGCCAAAGGGGGGAATCAAACCTAAACACGAGCCTCCTTACGCCGGGGCCGCTTCAGCTAAGGAGGAAGCTGCCAAAGCAGGGCTCGATTGGGAGAGGCTGGCTGAAAATCTAGATTCCACTTTTTTGGACTACATTATCGCGCTCGGGATGAAGTCTGATAAGAGGTCTGTGATTGGGGCCAGATTTCGGACCCCAGGCCCAGGGTACGTAAATATAAACAAGCTATGTCCGGATATAGGACAAATGTTTCAAGAAAATCCCGGGGAGCCCATCACTCCACCGGGGTTTAAGGCAACAAGCTTTTCTAACAAGTTTGATGCCTTTTTCTTCAGGCAAGTTCCTGACCTTCAGATTGGCAAAGCCAACACTTGCTGGAAAAGAGTGGGTAAGGCGAATGCTAAGCTGAGAGAGGTGATCCGGGCCTCCACGGGGGGAAAAGAGGGGTCCAAATATAACTCTGTTGAGGCTGCTAGAGTATGCCTTGATGAGGCTGCTGCTCTGGACTCACTGATACGTGGTGTTGGGGACGGAGAGTTGGGCACACGCCTCACTGTCCATCTCCAATTTCAAGCGCTCAGCTTGAAAACCTTATTTGAGGTTTACCACGCTATATTGAATAAAGTGTCTCTTACGGATGAACAGAGGGAGGCTTATCAATGGGCTTATGCTGGGCTGTCCAATGTAGAGACATTTGAAGCCGTCAAGCGGCATCAGCTCAATAAATTCCCACATGACCCCAACGTAGCTGTAACCCCGGACACAGATTCAGAGGAAAGCTCTACTGATGATGGATCATTAGGAGAGAACAAATCTGACTCTATGAAGTCCAAAGTTCGGCCACTGCTGAGCTCGGAGGAACCCACTGCTGAGGAGGATGAGCTGAACAGCCATTTCTACTCTGTCCTTGAAGGGGTTAACAGAGAGCTTCCCGATGAGACGGTGGTCGAGTTTAGTCGCGAGGATGCTCAGGAGACGAAGAATATTCTTCTCCAACAGTATCACGAGATTGCTCGGAAACCCTATCATAGCAAGAGGGAGCTCTGGGTCTGTGAGATGAAAATTGGCAAACTTGACCAGCATCTCACAGCCCTGGATAAAAAGACCAAAGCAGCGAATGCTAACGGAAAAGGGGTAAAGGGTAATGCAGGAAAACTCGGGCCCGGAAAGACTGAGTCCGGCGGGGCTGCTGCTGATCAAGGAATGGAGACTGAGGATTCTGACATTCATGGTAATAATCAGCCAAATTTGTTAAATGATGTCACTTTGGTTAAGGACGAAGACATGGACGCCTAAGACCTAATCCTAGGCGTCCTATCCGATATCCTGAAAAAGAAACATATTAACGGAACCTTGCCCCAAGATTATTTATATGGAACTATTTCTTAAAAGCCAACTCTAGGCAGGTGCATTGATTTTAACTATTCTTGTGTGCTTAACAGGTCGCGTTTTCAGGAACTACTACTAGTGTCTCTATGGAAGAAGATGGTCCTATGGGGGATTGTCTCCTGTGCGGGAAACATTACACTCTGTGGGGCCAAAACAACTTCATGATCAAGAACCCGACCCACGTTAGAGACGCAACTACCAAGTTCGAGGACGAGTACAAATGCAATGATCTGCTGGAGTGCACCTGTGCATTGAATCTTGATGTGGGTGGATCACGGTTTTTGAACTTTCTCAAAGAATCGGATTCATCCTCCGAATAAAAGAAGAATGCGGAATGGCTACTGCTTTATTGTACGAACTCAGGACCAACGGAAAAAATTCATATGTGTTGACTCTGACTTGAGTATGGAGAATTGAATTCTTTCTCTTCTCAAGTCCATAATACATTGCTAATGTTATAATGTTAAAAATCACCAATTGATTTTCTGTATATATTACATGATAATATTTACTCTTTTCCCTCATTCCCACACTTTCCATGATGTAATGAGGACGAGAGCGACTAGAATACCGGAATCTATTCCCTTTCGCCCTCACACTGGTAGCGGGGGACGCAAGAATAAGATGGAAAGCTAATGGGAATAAGGGATGAGAGTCAGTCAAATAAAGATTCTGCATACAACAACATATATGTAAATTATTTCTGTGATCATTATGGACAGAATATTCATTGTTTGATTATTCTTCTTTGCAAATTTGTCAATATTTGAGCAAAGAACAATCATTAAAAATAGTCTGAAATACATGATATTTAGCCAAGGGATGTGTCAGGTAATCATGCATACTTTGCTTTAAAGGATGTTTTCAAGTTTATTATTGTTTCTTTCATCACAAATAAAGTTAATTTACGCAGTTTTGACACTGTACCCTTAAACATGAGATTTTCCTACAAAATTTTAAAGTTAA
>JAAEMK010001015.1 GCA_024225635.1 Desulfobacteraceae bacterium
CACCCCGGCATTATACTTGGCGGTATTGTTAAAAGAACCAAACGTCAGGTGTCCGGTCTTCAAACATGGCAATGGGGTAATCTCCGCCGGAAACCAGGGCACGGGCTGATAACAGAAACGACCGGCCGGCAGCCTCACAACTGGTCAATCCGCCGGTAAACGGAAATGGATCAAGGGCGATATCAATATCGGCATACTCTTTTAACATATCCGCATGAAAGGAAGGGCCCCGAAGCTCAATCCGGTCACAAGGGATACCGAGATCCGTAAATGCCCGTCGCACCGAGCGGACAAACCCGTCATCATTAAAAGTGCGCCACTTGAGTACCAGGCGGGAATCGGGCACAGCCTTCAGAATGGTTGCCCAGACCTCAAACACCCCGGCATTATACTTGGCGGTATTGTTAAAAGAACCAAACGTCAGGTGTCCGGTCTTCAAACATGGCAATGGGGTAATCTCCGCCGGAAACCAGGGCACGGGCTGATAACAGAAACGACCGGCCGGCAGCCTCACAAC
>JAAEMK010001016.1 GCA_024225635.1 Desulfobacteraceae bacterium
ATCAATAATAGCAAGCATGGTTATTCCTCCTTTGCCGGTTGAAATTTCATGAACGGATGCCTTCTCATGTATTCGGCATATTTGTCCGGGTTCAAATGCGCATACTTGAGAGTGTTTTTTCTCTGGGAATGGCCCAACACGGATTGAGCAATATTGGTCCCCGCCACCTTGTTCAAATGTGTGGCCGCCGTGTGCCTGAAAAGATGGGCATGCAGGTGTTTGTCAATGTCCAAATGGTCCGCGGCATGTCTGAAAATATGTTGCAGCGTGCGGGGAGACGCGCGTTTATGGCGCTCTGTAATAAAAAGCGGTCCTCGGTAGTATGGCATGTGATCGAGATATTGCGCGAGTACACCGCAAATAATTGCGGGCAAAGCGACAGGCCGGTTTCGCCCTCCTTTTTCTGTAATGCGGACAAGACCCGAAAAGATATCGACATCCTGGATGTTCAAGGAAATGATTGTACTCGTTCTGAACCCGAGGATGCCAAGCATCAATATAATAGCGAGATTCCGCAACCCGATAAAGGAATCCGCCGCTTGACAAAAATACTCAAGGAGCCGGTTGTATTCATCAATGGTCAAATAAATCGTGATGGTTTTTTCGATTTTGGGATATCTCAATCCGGAAGCGATATTTTCAGCGATTACATTGTGCAGCATCAGATAATGATAGAACTGCCTCAGCGCCCATACCCTGGCTTTTTTCACATGAACTGAAGGGCTGTTATATCGCGCTGTGAAATCGAGCAAATTACGGTATGAGATGCCCTG
>JAAEMK010001017.1 GCA_024225635.1 Desulfobacteraceae bacterium
GACGCGGCCTTTGATACGGTAGGCTCACAATTTGATTTACATTCGACGTACGACTCTAGAAGGCGAAATATCATGCACAAAAGCCTTTTCGAGGACGAAACAATACGTGCGAGCGAAACAATAGAATAACAACACACAGCGAACCACAGATAAATAGAACTGGACGTAGCGCACAAACTACCGGTAATAATGTGATTGTCTCACAGGAACTACATGTTCTCAACACTGCTGAAGCTCCCTCAAAATGCGATCGTTCTCTTCTGGCGTGGGATTCGCAAATTTCCCCGTTTTCGGCCGCCGTTTCTTGATAGAAAACAGTCGTTTCTGTTTTTTCGTCTTGCTGTTGGGGTGGAAAACTTCCCTTCCAGCCGCTGGCTGCAGCCGAAAACAAGGAAACTGTACGTGGATCTTGCGCCTCGGTCTTGAAACCGTTGCGACTGTTCGAGACCGAATGCGGAAGTCGAAGGGAACTTTCGAGACATGTAAATGTACATACGTTATCAAGAATGCTTGACGTATCTGCGGTAC
>JAAEMK010001018.1 GCA_024225635.1 Desulfobacteraceae bacterium
AGGTTGGATAAATATTTGAGGCTTAAAATAATTAGAAATATTACACAACAGCAGTATAATCCTAAAATAATGCCATAAAAAAATTAAAGAGTGATGATTTACTAAAGTTCAACTTTGTGGATTTTTCTCTCTTGTTTACTCTGCCAAACTTTTTACCTGAGCTGGATCTTTAAATACCACGTCCGTGTCCACGTCCAAGTCCAAGTCCACGTCCACGTCCGATTCAACTGCTGCCAAAAAAACATTGATCTTTAAATAGTGATTCACTGGGTGATTCGAATCACCTAGTGAATCACTAGTGAATCAGTGGACGCGATTATTTAGCACGTCCAGTGATTCACAAGTGATTCGCAAGGTGATTCAAATCACCCAGTGAATCACTATTTAAATATCGCTATTTTGAGCAAACGTGGACACAGGACGCGGACTTGGACTTGGACATGCCATTTAAAGATCCAGCTAAGACTAAGATTTTTATCTATATTTTGTCACATAGGTTCAAATTTTGTAATACAAGCGACTTTTTTTGTTAGTTGTCCGATGGGCTTTTACAACATTTTTAATCTAAAGGCGCACTTCATTTTTATACAATCTGCATTTACAACCTACCTTGCACTATAAAGCCTTGATTTTTAAAAAAAATAATAAAAGATTTTCTTTAATTCAGAGAGATATTTAGACAATTTTC
>JAAEMK010001019.1 GCA_024225635.1 Desulfobacteraceae bacterium
CTGGCCGACGGTCGCCATTCCGCAACCCAGCAGGGCACCGGGGTGATAATACCGGTTTCCGTCCCTTTGGCTTCATGGTCGGTAGCTTCGCTCCGGAACTTAACCAAGTCACAGAGGCCCAACCAACAATCAACTTTGGCTCATATTTTGGCAAAGTCTTAGTTGGACTTCAGAGAACAAATTGCAAAACTACCGGCCCAAGAGGGTTGATATGTGGCATAGTTGAAGTTTTGGGTTTTTGTGACAGTCCACATGACCACCTAAGCCCCGATATGGCGCACCCTGAGAATGGGTATTGGAAAGTACAACTAACCCAAGAGCAAAACCTGGATGTTGATATGAAAAAATGCAGAATAAAATTCTACACTGAGGAAAAAATTTAAAAAGTGATTTCTGGAAATAGTGTTTCTGGAATTGACAGATCTTGATTTCCCCCACAGGGTGCTTTGTGGGCGAATTTAGGTGGACTTTGCGTTCAATACGGCCGTGTGCCGCGCTAGTGTTATTGTGTTAGCGCATGTTACGCGGGACTGTCAAGGGCGCTAACAGGGACTGATCATGGGACTGGCCGACGGTCGCCATTCCGCAACCCAGCAGGGCACCGGGGTGATAAAACCGGTTTCCGTCCCCACGGCTTCATGGTCGGTAGCTTCGCTCCGGAGCTTAACCAAGTCACA
>JAAEMK010001020.1 GCA_024225635.1 Desulfobacteraceae bacterium
AATTGCAGAACTGTCCCAGTAGCTTTGTCGCCATTCTGAGATCTTGACTCGACCCCCAACATCCGATCGTCAGGTATAACTATCGCCTAAAATGTATGTATAAATTTCTATCTATAGTATTTTAGACTCTAGCTGAATAAAACTTCCAACCAAGTTGAATACACGGAGTTATCTGTTCCGGCTAAGATCGTGTCAAGTCTCAAGGTACTCTCGAACCCCATCCTCGGTGTCGGGGCTGAACATGACATTCGTTTCGATGTCCGAGAGAAACAGTCTGACGTAAGACCAACCATCGTCTGACGTCACCAGGAGCGCCACCATCAGCTTCCTGGACATCATCCTCTACTCCTTCACGCCGCTCAAGACAAGGACCTCCGCTACAGGGGCGGTGGTACGTCCCTACACAGCAATCGAGAGCTCTCCTTTGAGCGCGGCTCCGTGGAGAAGAGAGAAGGAGGACTGAATGCGAGAAAAGGAGAAAGCTGTCAGGAAGAAATCAGGTCAGCCTTACCTCCGTCGAGCATCAACTTCCTCAACATCGGGTGAGACAATTCCAATTGCCCCCCGCTTACCACAAGAAAGTCTCCCTTCTGGACAAGAAGGAGAGCAAGGTGCCCAAGGTCTACCGCTACAAGAAGCCGACCTCCAGGCATTGCAACACCAATTCCACGACCTCTCAGGACTATTCCAGGCTCTCCCCGGTGGCTCCGAGGATCTGAGCGAGCAGGACGAACCTGAGCAGGAGGACTCTGAGCAGGAGCTAAGTCACAACAGCACCCTCGAGCCCGGATACGCTGACCCCATGGCGGCGGCGCTCAAGGCCAGGGTGGACACTGCCCAGAATGACTTGGTCATCAAAACCACCACCGTGCGAACCTTCCTCACAAAAGACCCGCCCACAGCGGGTTCAAAGCGCCAGTCAAAGAAGCATCTGGACCAGATGCCT
>JAAEMK010001021.1 GCA_024225635.1 Desulfobacteraceae bacterium
TCCCTGCCGCATATCCTGTTTTCGGGTGATGAACTGAATGCCCCGGATGTCCCGTAGAAGGTAGATTTTCCGTGCAGAAGGCGGTGTGTTCGGGTATTATTTGATCTGTTTGAAAATACTACCTGATGTTACGCAATGGGTGCAATTATAGTATGCTGGGAGCATGAATACAAAATATCTTGACCTCTACACGGATTATCTTGCAGTGACATTCGGATACGCTACCGCCACAGGTTTGTCGGATATGCTTGACGGCAGCATAAGTCATGATAAGTTCACACGTTTTCCTGCGGATGGAGAGTACACCTCCAAAGATTTATGGAAACAGGTCAGACCGGTTGTCCGTGAGGTCGAATCCGACAACGGTGTGCTGATATTCGACGACACTGTTCAGGAAAAGCCGTGGATGGACGAAAACGATCTTGTCTGTTGGCATTTTGACCATTGTAAAGGGAGGAATATCAAAGGAATCAATCTGCTGAACTGCATTTATCATGTCGGTCGGGTTTCAGTTCCGGTTGCATTCGAGCTGATTCTCAAGCCTGTCCGATACAGCGACCCCGAAACCCGGCGGGAAAAACGCCGGAGTGAAGTCACAAAGAATGAACTGATGCGTTCGATGTTCGATACCTGCATGAAAAATCAGATGAAATTCACTTGGACTCTGTTTGATTCATGGTTCAGTTCCGTTGAGAATATGGAGCATGTCAAACTCAGACATAACAAGGAATTCATCGGCGCATTAAAATCCAATCGACCCGTTGCATTGACTGAGGATGACTGCAGAAATAAACGTTTCGCCCGCATAGATCAGATCAGATGGCCGGAACAGGAAGCCGTTACCGGGTGGCTGAAAGGACTGAAGTTTCCTGTTCGGCCTGTCCGGCAGGTCTTTACAGACAAAGACGGAAGTACCGGGGTTCTGTATCCTGCCTGCAGTCAGCTGACAGCGGATTGGAACACGATCACGACAATCTATAAAAAACGATGGAATATCGGGGTGTTCCACAAGTCATTGAAGTCGAACGCGGCGTCGGCCGGGTCTCCTGCGCGCCGTGTGAATGCGCAGTCTAATCATATCTTCGCCTCAATTGTCACGGTGTTTAAAATGGAATGCCTGAAAATCAAAACAGAGATGAACCATTTTGCTCTGAAGACCAGGCTCTACCTGAAAGCCGTCCGCTCAGCTTTTTATGAGCTGCAGCAACTTCAGGCTGCGTAACATCAGTTATGAAAGAACTCGCCCTGCCCCCGGAGCTGTCCAAGGAGATCGAGGAGATTTATCAGATCATGCAGGAGGAGTATGACATCCCTGCCCGGGCAATGGGCCTGACCTGTGAAGGCTGTCCGGACAACTGCTGTGATTCCTATTTTCTCCACCACACCTACAGTGAGTGGGCCTATCTCTGGCAGGGTATCCGTCGGCTTGACGACCGGAGTATTGAACGGCTCGTGACCAGCGCCAGGGAGTACATTGCCCGGAGCCTGAAGCCGCTGGCCGCGGGCAGACACCCCCGAATCATGTGCCCTCTGAATGACAACGGGTTATGCGGCCTGTACCGGCACAGACTGCTGATCTGCAGGATGCACGGCATCCCGGCCACCCTGACCAGACCGGACGGACAGTTCATCCGTTTTCCCGGATGCTTCCGCTGTCAGGAAATCGTCAAAAAAAAATATGCGCGGGAGACCGATGCCCCGGCCATGGACCGGAGCCTGCTCTTTCGGCGGCTGGCTGCGCTTGAGTCCCGTCTTATCGGCGAACAACGCCA
>JAAEMK010001022.1 GCA_024225635.1 Desulfobacteraceae bacterium
AAGTGAGATAATTTTCACGCTTTCATCTGCCGCATCGTCGTCTGTCGTCGTCATCTGTCGTCTTTCGTCGTCATCTTTCATCGTCGTCGTCTTTCATCGTCCTTCATCGTCATCGTCTCGTCATCACCTTTCGTCATCGTCTTTCGTCATCGGCTATCGTCGTCATCTTCATGTTTCGTCATCATCCATCATGGTTTTCGTCGCATTGAACTACATACACCCCAGTTGTGTTTGTGAAAACAGGCTTCTAGAATTTGCGTCGAAATTCTATTTGATAGCGCTAGTGTGCCAACTGCCAGCAGGTAGGTGAAGAAACTGTGACTGAACCACGGTCCATCATAGAAGGTAGGGTAGGGTAGTTTCATATGTAGTGTAGTGGAGCCATTGCGGGATTTGTTGGCGTCATGCCAGTGGTGTTTCCTTGGTTGGCAGCGGTTGTAAAGGCAGAGTAGCACTTCCTCTCTGGAGGTGCATGCTCAGTCTGCAGCCGGAGGCCTTGAAAAATGCTTAGTTGCCGACTTGTGGGGACACTTCTGACTACCGCTAACGAATACTCACGTACGATGTATACTTAGTATGCAGTTGTGTCTTGTTTTGTCTTGGTGCAGTCCGTACTCCATAGTTCCTGTCAGTGGATTTCGTCATCGTTTTTCGTCGTCATCTTTCATCACTTTCTTTCATCATCATCTTTCGTCATCATTGTCTATCTTCATCTTCATCGTCTTTCATCGTCATCATCTTTTGTCATCGTCATCTTTCGTCATCATCGTATTTCATCGTCATTAAAGTAGAACGTCGCGCATATGTCTCCAATAATTGTCTCTCCGGAATTATTTTGCATTTGAGTAGAACGTCATGCATATGTCTCCAAAAATTGTCTCTCCAGAATTATTTGTCCAGTACCGCAGAGTTGGAACCCGAGGTGCCATCCCTGAGTAGAGGTCTGAAAAGACAGTTGAAGTCTGAAAACGTAGCACTTTCCATGGCACCGCAGGTGCCACCCCTGAGTAGAGGTCTGAAAACACAGTTGAAGTCTGAAAACGTAGCACTTTCCATGGCACCGCAGGTGCCACCCCTGAGTAGAGGTCTGAAAA
>JAAEMK010001023.1 GCA_024225635.1 Desulfobacteraceae bacterium
CAACCCGACCCGATCAACAATGGGTCGGGTCCGGGGCCGAAAACAATGGGTCAGGTCGGGTATCAGGTCCGCCTAAAATGACCGGGTCGGGTCGGGTCGGGTCCGCCGATTTTATGATTACAAAATATCTTAGTTTCACTGCGCTATCTGCACATTTCTTCCTCTCCCTTTTGCCTGACACATCTTTATTAGTGAATTGGAGAGCAAACGTGCTTCTGGAGACTAATTCTGATGTGAGATTGATCAAAAGGTAAACCTCTTTTGAATTTTTGATCGGGTACGGGTCGGGTACGGGTCCGCCAACAATGATCGGGACGGGGCGGGTCGGGTCCGGGCTGGGAAACAACGGGTCGGGTCTCGGGTCCGCCGAAAAACAATGGGTTGGGTCGGGTCCAAATTTCAGGACCCGTTGGGAACTCTGGTTCAAACAGTCCATAAGAGCATTCACTTTATATACCGTAAAACCTCCAATAAGCCCCCTCTCCTGTTGCCAGACTTCTGAACGATGCCATTGGAGAAGGGCATCTTATTGGAGGTTTTATGGTAGTTTCTTTGATTGAAACTAGGAACCTAAAATAGGCAAAAGTTCATGGAAGAGCTTGTCATTCAGCACGTCTTGTCCGACCAACGTGGTACGCGCTGTTGCAGGCAGGCATGTTGGTTCAAACAGTCCATAAGAGCATTCACTTTATATACCGTAAAACCTCCAATAAGCCCCCCTCTTGTTGCCAGACTTCTGAACGATGCCG
>JAAEMK010001024.1 GCA_024225635.1 Desulfobacteraceae bacterium
TGCTGATCAAACCAACACTTTTGCTGCGACACATTTGCTGCGCAAAGCAATTGATTTGCTGCACAGTTTCGCCATATTTGCTGGTTAGAGTATGCATTTCTGCTGGTCAAAGTAACCAATTTGCTGAACAAAACTTGCTGGTTAAGGCTAACCGATTTGCTGGTCAAAGTAATCGATTTGCTGGTCAATAAATTTTTTGTGGGTATAGTGATAGGTACCGTAACTACCCCAATAACCCCCTCCTGTTGCTAGTCTCGTGGACCATGGGCCAGAAGGCGGCCAAGAGGAGGGGGCTTATTGGAGGATTTACGGTATGTAGATCAATTTGTTCGCTGCGTGATGGAACGGTGATGAGAAATTGCTTCGTCTTTGCAACTGCCCAGTCACATTCTGTAGCAGACGCTTTCACAGATCAGAAAGAGATGAAACGTTGAAGGAAGACAGAGACGAAACGATGAGGGAAGAAAGAGGCAAAATGAGGAGGGAAGAAAGAGATAAAACGAGAAAGGAAGAAAGAGACAAAACGAAGAGGGAAAAAA
>JAAEMK010001025.1 GCA_024225635.1 Desulfobacteraceae bacterium
CCCGGCTGGCAAAGTCAAGACCCTTCGTTCGAAGACGGTTTTAGTTGCGCCTGCTCTTTCACCGACCAATCTGGACGGTTGAATTTTTTAGAGGGATCATCCCTCCCTAAGCCATCCGCTTGTTCGCCTTGCCGGTGATGGAGCTGCGTCTGTGCAGAGGCCACAGATGTACGATGCCAAACCCTAGGTGTGCCTGGAAGCCGCGGACCCAGATTGCAGTAACGGAAATTAGATCTTGAGTTTGCTGTCTATCGCGACAGTACTCAGGGAGGTCCTTAGGGCCTCCCCCAGATGAACGTCCAGGTGACGGAGCAGCCGGTGTGCGCTCCGAGCAGAATAGGACCGGCCTTCTGACCTAAGGGCGAGGCTTGGTGACCAGAAATGAATTTTTCAACCAGTCGGATGTATGTCCGGCAACACACCTGATAAAGGGAGTGTAACCCCAAATCGTTTCTTTAAGGGAGACCTTCGGGTCTCCCCACAGTGTTCAACAACATGGTTTGATGGCAAGCATTGATCACAGGTGCTTGATCCGATCGGGTGGCGGACACAGGGTGAAGTAATGTGCAGTAGTTGCTGTTTTATGCGTGATGAGGAACTCGAGCCGATAGAGGTTAGCGTGACCTCTAGCAACGCCACAGGGACAAAGTTGACCTCGAGCTCGGGATGAGCTCACTGACCCAAACCAGCAGTGCGGACGTACGTGGTGATGATTGCGTGATAAGTGTGCAGTTGAGAGAGAAACCCGCACTGGGATGAGCTGAACCTGGTGGGTAGCAGAGGCAGTGAGAGGTCAACA
>JAAEMK010001026.1 GCA_024225635.1 Desulfobacteraceae bacterium
CCTAATACATTCAATGGATATTCCAATCAAAGAAGGTTTATTTAAACAATAAAGGGGACTATGCACGAGAGAGAGCATCAGCCGTTTGGCACCTTCCTGCGGTGAATCCATGCATTTGTTTGCTTTAAATATAGACAAATGACATATAAAGAAGAACCACGGGGAAAAAAATATTCTCACCTTTCATTTTTTGGAAAAAAAATAAATTTTATTTAAATCAAGTTGATATTCATGTGATTTATGTGAAAAAGTTTTTAACTAAAATGGATATCTGAGGATGCACATGAATAAAACTCTTGTAATATGTGAGATAAATCTAATGATACGGGTGCTGATATAGTGAAATATACAAGATAAATTTATGTGTATGAACTTTTCCATATAAATCACAAGAAAATCAACACGATTTAAATGAAAAAAAAAAAAATTTTTCTCCAAAAAAGGAAAGGTGAGGATAACTTTTCTTTTCACGAATCTTCTTTAAATGACTTTAGCCTATATTTAAAGCAAGAAAAAGCTTGGGTTCACTGCAGGAAGGTGCTAAACGGCTTATGCTCTCTCTCGTGCATAG
>JAAEMK010001027.1 GCA_024225635.1 Desulfobacteraceae bacterium
AGATGATTGTCAGCAATGGGATCATTTCGTTGATACTCTGGGAGACATGATGTCTTGCCGGGAGTTGAGATGCGATTGAACTGAGGATCTCTGCAGAGATTGTCAGCAGACCGGTATGATGGCGGGGCTGCTGCTGCTGCGGTGAGCGGCTGCTTGCTGCTGTACAGGTGTGCTGCGCCGGTGTGGTGTGGGAGGTTATTAGATCTGGGCGCAGCGGAGCCATCTGTCACATCAAGTGTGTTGACAACAACGATCTTAACGGAGTTAACAATCTTGGCCTGCTTGTAGGCATTAATAGTGGGGTCCCAATCTGTATCGGTGCCATCTATCAGAGCGTGTGAGCCGCCCAAGACGTATCCCTGGCCACCGATCACAGTCTTCATACAGGTCAAATTTCCTTGACGCCCTCCAACGTTGTCATCTGACTGCGTGGGCATTAAGTCTGCACAGTCCATCCCCAGAAGAATACCAACGGGGTCAGTTGGCCTGTCCAGGGCTCCCTGGGGCACGCCTGGGAAGAGTTGATAGGCCGCCTTGACGTTAATGGGCTGGGGATCGCTGGTGATCTGGCCGGGCACCTCATAGAGGTAAATCTTCTTG
>JAAEMK010001028.1 GCA_024225635.1 Desulfobacteraceae bacterium
ACTTTCGAAATAGATTCAATAACTTCAAGTGTTCAGCATTTTTTTGATATACATGTCGAGATCCTTTGATTGGTATCTTACCGGTGCTCAAAAAAGATCTTTATCGCTACATTTGTAGAAAACAGACCAGCTGAATTTCATAACTACGCTAATTCGAAACAGTAATTTTTATTGGAAATTGAAAATGTGTCGGTTTGAGTATTAATAGCGCATGTTAAAATTTTCAATGATGGATTGAGACATAAAACTATCAAACAAATAAAAACGAGAGCACACAAATTGAAAAACAATATTCAATATCAGTGAAACGTGAAACAATTTTATTCCAACGTTGTTATTCTGTGAATTTACACAACATCTTCAAATTTCCTATGATTGAGCCAGACACTGATTTGACCAATCTACCTCACGTCAGTGCATGTTGATGAGCTTGTAGCTTGGGAAATAACATAGTGAGACTTACTTTCGAAATAGATTCAATAACTTCAAGTGTTCAGCATTTTTTTGATATACATGTCGAGATCCTTTGATTGGTATCTTACCGGTGCTCAAAAA
>JAAEMK010001029.1 GCA_024225635.1 Desulfobacteraceae bacterium
ATTTGGATCCAAAGAAAAAAATTGTTTGATGGAATGATCTGTACAAAACTTTGCCATTTTCGCATTCTTGAATTCGGTTCCTGAAAAATTTTGTAAATACTATTTGCAAAATAAACATTTGCAACTATACCCAAATCGGAAAAGAGAATCTTGGGACTTGTTCCTTCTTCCGTAAATATACTGGTCAGAGCGGAGATAACAGAATCGGCATTGGGTTTTTTACATGTTCGTACAAATGAATATCGCGAAAAAACATCAATAAAAACAAGAATCGATACGGGAATTTCGGGTAAGAAACAAGTATCACAAGCCCAACATTCATTAGGTTCGTTCGCAAAAATTGGTACTCGTGAAAATTTTTTTATTCGTTTTCGTGAAATTTGAATTTTGGGTTGTGCAAAACGAAACTGTTTAATATCATCCAAAGTTACACTTGGAACTAATTTTTGAACTTCTTGTTTTATTTGTTGCAAGTTTGCCGAAAAGCTTGCATTATTTTTTGGATTGAACATCACTTTTTGAAGAGCAGTTTGGATTTCGTGATCCATCTAAAAGTCAGAAAAAATGGTGCAAGTAGTTTTCTTTTCAAATGTAATGTAGAAGGAAACAAAGTTACCTTTGAACAGTTGGAGAATTGTTGGAACACGACACAGTTCGGTATAGTAGAAGTCTGTGCAATTGTTTAGTTTCTCGATGACAGCTTCTTCGTCTTCCAGAATGTTCAAATTCTCCTTTAGCCAGTAACGGGTTGAATCTTGACAGTTGTACAAAGCGAACTTTGTATTTGGTTCTCTGGCACAGACGAGAAGACAGTGTTTGCTAGGTTGGTACAAGGTTCCCAAATTGACCACAACTTCGTTGGAGGAGTTTTGGCAGGGGGATTGGGTTTGATGTTCTACTCCATTCACGGTAAACAAGTTGGAAGGAATGGGAAGAGTCAGTCGCACAACTAGTACTAGTATGAATATGATAGGAGGAACTGTTAGATTCTTGCGATTCTGTTGGATAAACAACTTAGATTTCAAGAAAATATAATTGAAAACATTCATTTTGGAAATTTAATGTGGTAAAGTATGATAAGATGTAGCAAAGTGTAGCAATATGTAGCACTATGACGTCATGTGTAGCAAAGTGTAGCAATATTACACATTGCTACACTTTATAGAAGATGTAGCAATATGTAGCACTATGACGTCATGTGTAGCAAAGTGTAGCAATATTACATATTGCTACACATTATAGAAGATGTAGCACTATGACATCATGTGTAGCAAAGTGTAGCAATATTACATATTGCTACACTTTATAGAAGATGTAGCAAAGTGTAGCAATATTACATATTGCTACACATTATAGAAGATGACGTCATGTGTAGCAAAGTGTAGCAATATTACATATTGCTACACATTATAGAAGATGTAGC
>JAAEMK010001030.1 GCA_024225635.1 Desulfobacteraceae bacterium
CACACAGACCAGCAAGGAAAGAAACAGAATCCATCGCTGCTTTGGGTCGTCGGCGGTCTCCAAAGCCCCCTCCTCCCCTATAACCGGCCGTTCCACGGAAGGAAAATCCCGGGACAAAAGCATCCCCTTGATAAGGATGGTGTTAACGGAGACATAACTATAAAACGAGATGGCAAGCACCAGGCTCAACAGGGTGATGAACGAACGGAAAAACCTTGCCCGGATGCTCTTGACGGCGATCTCCACCGATTTGAGGAAGGGAAGGGTCACCTGGCGCCCCGCCCTCAACCGCCTTCGCTCATTTCTTCCGTCCCGGGGAATCACGGCATGATACGCTCCTTAAAGGTTGATATCCGGGAACAGATCCGATTGATGCCGGTCAGCTCGAAACCGGCCATGGCCTTGCGAAAAGGTCCCGGATGGCCAAGAATCCCATGGATCTTCTTTTCCAGCAGGTCCGGGCTCACCTCACCCCAGGGAATATAGTCGAGAAGCCCCCTCTTTTTCATGGCCATGGCCCGGATGAGCTGCTCCTTCCGGGGCGTCTCCCTGGGAATGACCAGGGAGGGCGTCTGCTGGGTGAGGATTTCGCACACGGTGTTGTATCCCCCCATGCACACCACAAGATCCGAGGCGGAAAAAAGCGCTTCCATATGGGTAAAAAACTGATACACGATCACCCCAAGGACCCTGGCCCGTTCCAGCACGACACGCTTGTCATCCTCGGACAAAAAGGGCCCGGTGATGAGAACGCTCCTGAACGAAGGCGTATCCGACGACCCTGCCATGGTTTCGAGCATGGCAAGATAGGACTCCAGCACCCACAACCCGTCCCCCCCTCCCCCGGTGGTCACGGTAACCAGGCGCTCCTCCGGGGCGATATCAAGCCCCTTACGAATTTCCCGAACCTCGTCCGGCCCTGGAATCTTCCTGGGAATATACCCGGTAAAGGTGAGTTTTCCTGCGATGCCCCGGGGAATGGCGTACTCAACGACCGGATCGTAGAGCGCCTTCTCCCCGTAGACCCACACCTCGCTGTAGAGTTTTTCAACGTTTTCATACACCCCTTTTTCCCGCCAGTTCCGCCTGACCGTTTCGGCATCGTCCATCACATCCCTCAATCCCAGGACCGTCAGGCATTTTGCAGGGTGGGAGCTCATCCACTGGAGGGTGGACAGCACCTCCCGCTTCAGGCCCAAAGGCTCCTTGTCTACGATGAACAGGTCGGGCCGGAAAGTTTGCGCGGTGGCAAGGATAATGCTCTTCCGGATCTCCAGGGCGTGCCTGGGATCGATCCTGATGGAGAGGGGAAAATAGTCCTCGTTGGCCCGCTTGATCATCCCGGGGATGCGCACATGATCCACCCCCCGGGGAAAGGTGAACCTGCCGGCCAGGGGCGATCCTGTCAGGATGAGGATGTTGGTGTCGGGGCAACTCAGGTGTTCGGCAATGGCCATGGTTCGCCGTATATGGCCGAGTCCGTAGGTATCGTGGGAGTACATGAGGATGTTGAATGTCGCTTTGTTTTCCATGGCCGGTCTCCCCTATCCCGGTTTTTCCCTGGCGTAGGAATAAAAAAACTGCTCCATGATATAATCAACGGTCCGGGACGTTACATGAAAATTCTCCTTGCCCCCCTCAAAGGGATTCTTTCCCAGCATCACCCAATGGATGGTGGCCATTTCATAGGCCGGGAAATAGAACACATCCTCATGGTTTGAGACGAACTCGTCCACCACGGCCCTTAGGGTGGACTTGGAATTACAGCTGGCGGAGATCACATCAAGATCGGTTCTGAAGGTCGCCCACAGGTGCACCGGGGAAACCGTGATCACAAGCTTGCACCCCGGATTGTGGCGACAAAGGATACGGTAGATGGCTTCAAGGTTCTCAAGGTTTTCCCGGTACCGGCTCACCCGGAACCGGTACCGGCCCATGTCGCCCCCCTCGTTGACATAGGGGCCCGAAGGCAGGCAGATCACGGTTTTGTCCAGCCGGTCCTCCCAGATCTCGGTAAGCCCCAGGGTCAGGATGATCACCCCGGCCCTGGTCAGGGCCGTTCTTGAATGAACAAGATGGCGGCTGAAATCCTCCTTTGCCTGCCCAAGGCTGTCATAGAGAATGATCCTGCGAAACGGGTCCTGCACAATTCCCGTTTCGGGGGCGACCCACCACCGCACGTGGGGCTCAAACTTCTCAAAGGTATATTCAAAGATCTGCCGCATGGTAAAGGTGTTGTAGGTCCGCTCCCAGGCCGCGCTGGCATGAACCGAGGCGGGATGGCGCCCCTCCTCCCTGATGTAGTTATACCCCCGCCCGATAAGCCGCTTCCGGATCTCCCGGGCAAAGCAGGAACCCATGGAGGCGATGGGGGTTGTCCGGTCAATCCCAAGGCCCGCCCCTTCCGGGAACGGATAGTGCCTGCCCAAGGGAGGATTTTCATAGGAGCCGGGCCACACCTGCCAGGCGTTGAAACGATGAATTGGATGCATCTCTGAACGGGCCATATTTGCTCGCCACCAACCTTGGTGCGACGTCCGCCTTCAACCCGGACAGATCGGGGTAACAACGGAAGGCACCTGTTGTACTGATACTTTTCATGAAGGGTTCTTAGATAATAGAGGATATGGGGCCTAAAGATCAACAAAAAACAGGGATGGCCGTGAAATCCGGCCATCCCTATAAATAAAAAAGGATTCCCATGGGGAACTGGAATCGCTGCATTCTTTTTTATAGCCGTAGAAGCGGTGACATCCCTTGCCGCCTGATCTTCAGGTAAATCCCCAGGACATAGACCAGATCCAGCAGAAGAATGCCTGCATAAACCCCTTTCTTAAACAGGGTATGGGTTGGGGAAGGATTGAGCAGCAGGGGAGTTACCACAATCCCCGTCCCCACCATTTTTAAAACACCGATGTAAACCGATTGTCCCCTGGCATCATCCCGTGAAAACAGCATCAGCACAAACAGCAGCGACATCAGCAAATTTTGCCCAAACGCCGAGGCCAATATCCAGATATGATATTTTTCTCCGCCAATGATCACCCCCATGGCCATGAACAGCCCCCCCAGCACAACGGCAAGGGGCGGAATGCTGCGTCCCGGGAGCGGATGTTCACTTTTCCAGTAGCAAACCACCTGAACCAGAAGAAACAGATCCAGAAACAGCCACACAAACGCCACCTTGCCCACCGGAGAGGAGTGGGGATAAATAACGGCATATGCAAGTTCCCATGCCACGTTAAACAACACGGCCATGGCCGGGAAGCCATAGGTTTTATCTTTGTACCCCCTGTAAATGGCAAGGATATAAGCCATGGTCCAACAAAAACCGCAAACAAGTACGATCATTAGTTTTGTCATTTTTCAACCCGGATTATCCCCATTGGTTTATGAGTTTTTCAACCTGCTTTTGCTGGGAAAAATCCCCCGGCATGGTGCGGCACTTTTTAAGTTCCTCAACCGCCTGTTCCTTTTTTCCCAGTGCCTTGAGATTCAGGGCATAATGGTACCGGACAACCGGGTTATTGGGCCTCGCCAGGACCGATTGCTGAAGATGGGACGATGCAAGCCGGTATGAGCCCCGCTGGTGGTGCACCCACCCCAGGGTATTGCTTACCTGGGGATTTTCAGGGGCAAGCCCCTTGGCCCGCATGGAAAGGAACAGGGCCTCATCCAGATCCGGAGATTCCTCCTCAAGCAGAAGGCAGGCAAGATTGTTTGCCGCCTGCCAGCATTCCGGGTTGTGTTCCAGGGCCTTCCGGTATGTTTCTCCCGCACTCTTTCTATCCCCGCTCTCTTCCTGGAGGACGCCCAGTTTTATGGAGGCGGAAACCATGCCCGGATTTTGCTCACTCAATTTTTCGTACTCATCCATCTCCTCGCCGTGTTTGCCAAGCTTCCCAAGCGCCCTGGCAGCCATGAGGTTCGTTACGACCGAATCCGGGGATAGCTTCCGGGCCCTGCGGAACATCTCAAGGGCCTGGGCGTAGGCCCCGTCTTCATACAGGAATTGTCCCAGGAACTGGGGATACTCCGCACAGCCGGGCGCTTTGTCCATCTGCCGGCGAACCCTTTTGACAGCGGATGGCCTGTCATTTCGGTTCAAATGGATTCTCAGGAGATATGACATGGCCGGGGCATAATCCGGCTGTAAAGAAAGGATCTTCTCAAATAAGGCCTCGGCCTCATCCGGTTTCCTAAGGGTCAAACTGGTGATGCCCAGGTGCTGCATCACTTCGATATCATCCGGATAATAGGAATGCATCTGTTCAAAATGTCCCAAGGCTTTATCCAGAAGATTTTGTGCCACAAGGGTTCTTCCAAGGACCAGGGCCGCGTTGAAACTACCGGGATTTTTTCTCAAGGCCGCGGCCGCCTCCCTTTCCGCAGTTTCGGGCTCCCCTTTCATCAGCAGAATCCGGGCCATCAGGGCCTGGGGCCGCTCATCCTGCTGACGCGTTTCCATGGCATGCCTTGCACTTTGTTCAGCCTGGCGGATTTCGTAAAGCTCAAAATGGGCAACGGCTTTATAATAGGCCGCCTTTCCCCAGTCGGGCTGCTCCCGAAGCTGGGTGTCAAGAATGGCGAGCGCCTTGCGATACTCGTTTTTTACCATCAGGAGTCTTGCCTTGAGCAGGTTCCCGCTGGGAGACCCAGGGTGTTCAACAAGTATTTCATCTACTTTTTCTTCCGCAAGACCGTATTTTTCCAGGTTGAAATAAAAATGAGCAAAAACGGTCTTCACTTCCAGGACCGCACTGCCATGGGCCTTGGAAAAGGCCTTTTTGTATGCGGCTTCCGCAGCCTCAATTCTGCCACGGCGTCCATAGTAATGCCCCAGGAGAAGATATGACGTATAATTGTCAGGGTCCAATTCCGTGACCATGACAAAATTACTTTCCGCCATGCCATATTTTTTATTTTTCTCATAAATGGAAGCCAGTTTAATATAGAGCTCCGGAAATTCCGGGTGTATATTGATAATATCTTCCAGATATGCAACGGCCTTGTCTGTCTTACCATGGCGCAGGTAGAAATTGACCAGTTTTGCATGGGATTTTGGATTGGCCGGTTCCAGTGCCAGATTTTTCCTTAACGAGTTTTCCTCACCCCGAACATCCTTCAGGGCCGAGAGAATGCTCGCCCGGATCAGATATAACCGGGCCAGGCCGGGTTTCAGAGTAATGGCCTTATCGATCGTTTTTCCGGCATCTGCCGGCAGATGCTCCCTGAGCTGGATTTTTGCAAGCAAAGCCAGGGCATCGGCATATGCGCCATTGTCTTCCAGGATTTTCTCTGTCAGGGTTCGGCTCTCATCCGTGCGTTTTGCTACGTACAAAATTTCAGCAAGCTTAAGGCGGGCGTCAAGGTTATCCGGATCTATCTTCGCCACCCGGGCCAATTCCCGGGCGGCCTGCCCGGGCTCCTTCAAGCTCAGTTCGGCAAGCGCCAGCTGGTACCGGGCCCCGGCAAATTCCGGATCGATCCCCAGGGCGTTCTTTAATTCAAGGCGGGCAGACCTATAGTCCTCAAGTTCAAGATATTTCATTCCGCGTTCATAATAGACATTCTTTTTCTCATCATTTACCGCGGAATCATCCGTTACACACCCGCAAGAAAGAAAAGATGCCACAACCATCGCCAGAATTGTCAGAGTCAATTGTTTTTTCACTTTTTTCTCGCAATCACAATCACAGTTAGTAATAGTGCCGTTCCGATTCCATGGCTCCCCGGAGTACCCGGCTGACCGCGTCCGGCAAGAATTTCCTATACGGGAAGTCTCGGTATGACCCGTACCATAAAGAGGAAATAACCGATGATGCCCCACAAACTGTATCTCACGGCCGCCTCCGGGGTTGTAATACGTGTCATCATAAAATAAGGAATAACGGCAAGGATACAGGCGATAAGAATCAAACCAGCAGGCACCTGGAGAAGATACATCATAAGGCATGGGACCATCAGCATCAAGGCAAGGGTGATACTCACCAGCAAATTAGTTCTGCCCAGTTTCCATCCTTTTTCATACAGGTATACGTACAAGGTAGTGATGTTGCAATCAAAGTCGCCCTTGAAATCCTTATAATCCTTCATATTGGATGCGAGCATGAACCCGGCACCAAACACAAGGATCAGCGGCAGGAACCATCTGCTCAGGGGGGGGCCGAACTGGGTTCCACCGGCCAGCAAACAGAGAAAAGCGCCGGTTCCCTCAACCAGAGAACCCAATACGAAATTATTCTTTAACCGAAAAACAGCCGAGCTGTTGTAGGCCATGCCAAGGATAAAGCAGAGAAAGGCGATGACACCCAGAACAAAATCCGCATCCCCGGCCGTCAGCACCAGCACCATATGGCAGTATATGGTAAAGAGCACCATTTCCCAGGTGATGGGGCTTTCCCGACCGTTGACCCGGTCCGTGTCCTTGTCGAAATAATCATTGACCACCATGACAAAAAGAAAACTCATGCTCATGATGAATGCCCGGGACAAAGTGGTGGTGTCAACAAAGCCCACCAGTTTTGCGCCCAGCAGCACAAAGATCCCCCAGATAAAGGTATGGTGAATCCGATGGAAAACGCTCCTGAACTGATCCCAGTTTGCCGCAACAGCTATCCCAAAAGCGATGAGCAGCCACCACATGGTCCAGTAGTGATCACCGGGCAGTTTGATCTGGAAATAATCATATATTAACCCCTTGCAGATCGTGGAGATCCAGCCGGCGAACTGGATGGTGCAATAGGTGAGGATAGCCCCCCTGAGCGCCTTCATACAGCTGGATGAGGCCATATAGATATAAAAAGAAAAGGAGAGAATCCAAATCCAAAGGGTGATCGATTCCCCGATCGGCAGACTGTCGGAAAACAAAAAGGGATGGAACCCCTGTACATAATGGTACCGTTGGGTGGCTACATCTATAATCGGGGCATCGATGAAAAGGGGGAGCACCCCCAGCAGCATGCCGATGCCGACAATCCCGTAATATCGCGACCACGGCCGTTTCAACAGCAAACTCATGTTATTGACATTGATCACGAACATGGCCAGATAGAACCCGAAATGGTGGGGCAGTCCACCGTAAGCAAAATATTTCTGACCATCCAGGATCAACCATTCACCGATAAGCCGAATACCCGAGACAAAAGAGACAAGAAACAGACTGAAGACAAGGGAATTGGGCTGTTTCTCAAGTATCGCCAACATGTTGCGGTAAAATTGAATCACTGTATTTTCTCCGCAAAGAACCGTATCACACGGTTTAATTCACAAATAATCCGTCACCACAAAACAAACATAAAAAGCCTGACCGGCCAAGCCGGCCAAGCCTTTTTATTTACCACTTAAACATCAACTGTTCTTGTTTTTTCGTGCACACCCGGCAAAGCCCACAAGGCCAAGCCCCACAAGAAGCAGAGTGGCGGGTTCGGGTACGGGATTGGGGTTGACATCCGCAACCAAAGTGCCGCTCTTGAGAATGATGTCGCCATCTTCCCCTGCGATGTCAAATTCAGCGATCCCATCAAGGGACAGGTCATTCAGGCTTTCATCGTCAAACGCTACCTCAATGGTCAATTCACCGGTCTTACCAGTGGTCACGTTATTATTTGTAATCTTTTGATGGGTGGTGACATAATGGGTATTATAACCGGTGCAGGTATCATAATTTCCCCATATATCGGGATTGCAGTCATAGGTGTAGGCATGCTTATGGGAGGTTTTACTGAGATTTTCCACCGTATATTCCCTAACATTCACGTCATACCAATTGGTGCCGTCGGTGGAAACCTGTGCGCCGAATGAAACTTTAACGTTGTCGGCTTCATCAACAAAATAATCATAGGTGGTTATTGTTTCATACCTATCTCCATTGCATGTATTCCAATTGGTCCTGCTTGTAATTGTTTTCGACTCTTCAAACACCACATCATCGCCATCATCTACAAACTTGAACGTTGCCACGGCGCTGTTGATGTCATAGGGGAGATTATAATTCCCGTCGTCAGGAAGAACCGGCGGATTGATATTGAATTCCCCGGTCACGGTTTGCCCATTTTCGATTTTCATGTTATCCGCAAGATTATCTTCAACCGTCACCACCACGGCCCCGGCAAAGGTTGAAGACCCCAGTAAAATGAATAAAAACAATGCCCAGAACAACCCTTTTTTCATCTCTGTCCCTCCGTTTGCAAAATTAGAATCAGGGATTCCCATACCAACAAAATCAGAAACAGGAACCCGGTAAATGATTACACCAGGTTCAAAACGTAGCAATTAAGATGCCACAGTTCTCGATAAAAAAAATAAGTCATTGTTTCATATAGTTATATTGATAACTGTCTATTCAGTATGCAAAAAACGATACAATCGAAACAAACTTGAGTAATATTATACACAATTACTATGTAAATTATTACATATTCACCCCATTTATCTTGAATAAATACCATTCAATAAATACTGAACTTATAGCGCCAAACGATCAGGCAAGCTGTTTTCCGGCGCCGGGCCCGGGGGAGACCCCGTAGACAGCATCGATATGTACGATCACGGCGCCTTTGGATTTCAAGGGGAACCCGGCCTTGGCACCCAGCTCCTCAATCCAGCGGGCGGTGGATTCATACCTTTTCCCCGTGGTTTCGATGTTGACGGTTCCCTTGAGCTGGTACCCTTCATGGCCTTCCCACCAGGTAACGGCGACATTGGGATTGGCTTTCATGTTCTCCAGGGTCTTGTTAAAGAACTGGTCGGATATGAGGATAGTCTCGTCGTCGATAATCTTCTTTGCACCCACGGGCACGGCATTTGGAATACCGTCTTTGGTTGCGGTGGACAGGATCGCTGCGGGCACCTTTTCAAAAAGCTCTTTCATCCGTTCCGTCATCCGGGCCATATCAATCTCCTTTATGTTTGATTGGGTTAAACCGGCATTTTCGTCGGTTGTATAAAAAAAATTTGCCATACCTTACAGGCCTGAACAGTATAACCGAGTCAACAAAGAACGCAAGCCTTGAGGGAAGAATCCCGGGGATCGACAGGAATCAAGTCCTGCCCTGCTTTTGCTTGAATCAGGAAGGGTTGCGTGATAGTTTGAAATCTCAGCTGCAGGCGTACCGTTAAGGCTGCATCGTTACATACAAATGCTGAACATACCGAGAGAAAGAACCATTAAAGAACCAATACCTTCGCGGTAAGCGATCATAGGAGGAGACAATGACAGCGACCGTCTATTTTACAGATTTCAAGGCCAACTCCAAGGAAAACCTTCCCGAGAAACTGGCACGGCTCATCACCACGGCAGGATTGGGGGAGGTGCTTGAGAAAAACGATCTCACCGGAGTAAAGCTCCATTTTGGTGAAAAGGGCAACACCGCCTTTATTCGCCCCCCCTTTATCCGGCGCATCGTGCAGGCCATCCGGGAGACCGGGGCGATCCCCTTTCTCACCGACGCCAACACCCTCTACGCCGGAACCCGGAGTGACACGGTTTCCCACATCACCACGGCCGTTGCCAACGGTTTCTCCTTTTCAAGCATGGACAATGCCCCCATCGTTATTGCGGACGGCCTCCGGGGAAAGAGTGAAACCGCAATCAGGGTGGCCCTGAAGCATTGCAAGGATGTCTACATCGGCTCGGAAATCGTCGGGGCCGACGCCCTTATTTCCGTGGCCCACTTCAAGGGCCACGAGCTGTCCGGGTTCGGGGGAACGCTCAAAAACCTGGGCATGGGGTGCGCCTCGAGAAAGGGGAAGCTGGACCAGCACTCCACGGTGAGCCCCAAGATAAAGAAGAAATTCTGCATCGGGTGCGGGGAGTGCGCCGACAACTGTCCGGCAGAGGCGATCACCCTTGCCGAAGAAAAGGCCGCCATTGATCCGGACCGCTGCATCGGGTGCGGGGAGTGCATCATCCGCTGCCCCACGGGGGCTGTGAACATCCGGTGGAACCAGACCGTTCCGGTGTTCCTTGAAAAAATGATGGAGTACACCAAAGGCGTGCTCCTGGACAAAGAGGACAAGGCCCTGTTCATCAACTTCATCACCGACATCTCTCCTGCCTGCGACTGCCTGCCCTACAACGATTCCCCCATTGTAAGGGACATCGGGATCGTTGTCTCCACCGACCCCGTGGCCATTGACCAGGCATCGGCGGACCTTGTAAATGCCGAAAAGGCCCTTCCCGGCACCTGCCTGAAACACAACACCCAGGCCGGTGAAGACAAGTTCAAGGGGCTCTATCCCGATGTTGACTGGGAGATCCAGCTGGACTATGCCGAAACCATCGAACTTGGAACGAGAAAATATGAGCTGGTGAAGCTGAACTCCCTGACCTGGAAATAGGATATCACTCATAATTGCGGGCGGGCCACCCGGCCGGCCCGCTCATTCCCCGCCACGTCCCGACAAACATAACTTCCTGGTTTTAAAAAACTTCCCTTCTTAGACCTTCAAAATCTCCCCACCCCCACAGCTGTCCGAAAATCGCATATACGAACACCTGTACGTATATAAAAAATATCCCTTGACAAGCTTCAGCCAAAGATCTATCTACCTAACAGTTTGAATATACGAACTTGTGTGCGTATATAAGAATATATCTCGAATTGCGAAGAGACGAGTGTAAACAGTTACGGTTTTGCAATCTGCCTGGAAACTTCCCCAAGGGCTTTTTCGGGTAAAGGAGCATTCAATGGCAAAGAAAGACACCACAAAGAGCGTTTTAACCCTGCATCCGGAGCGATGTAAGGGGTGCAGATACTGCATTCCAACCTGCCCCAAGGACGCGATCTCAATTTCTGGAAAGATCAATCAAAAGGGATACAAACCCGTCGTTGTCGATATGGAAACGTGCATCGGCTGCGGGTCCTGCTACACGATCTGCCCGGACTATGTCTTCGAAATCAAGGAGGTGCAATAGCATGGCACTAGAACTTATGAAGGGAAACGATGCCCTGGCCGAAGCGGCCGTCCGGGCCGGATGCCGCTTCTTTGGCGGCTACCCAATCACCCCCCAGAGCGAAATCCTGGAATATCTCTCAAAACGCATGCCGGAAGTGGACGGCCACTTTGTTCAGTCTGAATCCGAGCTTGCAGGCATCTCCATGGTTCACGGAGCGGCTGCAGCGGGTTTCAGGACCATGACCAGCTCCTCCGGTCCGGGTTTCAGCCTGCTCCAGGAGGGCATCTCCTACATTGCATCGGCCGAGCTTCCCGCCGTCATCATCAATGTTCAGCGCTACGGTTCAGGCCTTGGTGATATCTTCCAGGCCCAGGGCGACTACTTCCAGGCGGTCAAGGGCGGCGGCCACGGGGATTACCGGATGATCGTATACGCACCGGCCTCCATCCAGGAAAACGTTGATTTCACCACCCTTGCCTTTGACAAGGCCGATGAATACCGCAACCCGGTCCTGGTCCTCTCCGACGCCTCCATCGCCTCCATGATGGAGCCGGTGGATCTTCCCGAGATGCACGAGCACGATCCAAACCAGCACCCTGCATCGGCCATGGGAAAAGGGGACGGCCCGTTCAAGCGGATCACCTCCACCATGTACTACATCGAGGATTACGACACCTATATAAAGAAGAAGTACGACACCATGGCCGCCAACGAGGAGCGATGGGAGTCCGTCCAGGTGGAGGATGCGGAGCTTATTCTCGTGGCCTACGGCATCACCTCCCGTATCTGCAAGGAAGCCGTGATGCTGGCAAGGGAAAAGGGGATCAAGCTTGGCCTGATCCGGCCCATCACCCTGTGGCCCTTCCCTGCCAAGGCGTTTAAGGCGCTTCCGGACACGGTCGCCTCGTTCATGACAGTGGAGCTGAGCCCCATGCCCATGATCCAGGAAGATGTGCTCCTGTCACTTACCACCCGAAAACCCGTACACAATTTCCTTGCCGGGGCCAACATCCCGGAACCCATTGACATCGTAGAAAAAGCGGCCGCCTGCATCAAAGAAACGGCCAAGGGGGCTTGCAATGGTTGAGCGACTCATCCCCACTGCACTGGTGGAAGACAATAAATTCTGTCCCGGCTGCGGACACGGCATCATCAACAGAATACTGGCCGAGGTGCTGGACGAAATGAAATTGACGGACAAGGCCATCGGCTCCATGGCCGTGGGCTGCGCCTGCCTCATGGTGGACACATTCGGCGTGGACTGGATTCAGTCCCCCCACGGCCGGGCTGCCGCCCTTGCCACGGGCATCAAGCGCTGCCGCCCGGAAAACCCGGTCTTTACCTACCAGGGTGACGGCGACTCCATGTCCATCGGTTTTTCAGAGACCATGTACGCGGCATTGAGAAACGAGAACATCACCGCCATCCTTGTCAACAACGGCATCTTCGGCATGACCGGCGGCCAAATGGCCCCCACGTCGCTTCCGGGCCAGAAGACGGTCACCTCTCCCAAGGGACGAAACACCGATCTTACGGGCCAGCCCCTGAACATTATCAACCAGATGAAGGACCTGGACATCGGATACCTTGCACGGGGATCGGTGACCAGCATCAAGAACATCAACCGGGTAAAGAAGTATATCCGCAACGCCTTTGAGACCCAGATGAGCGGCGGCGGCTACTCCATGGTCGAGATCCTCTCCCCCTGCCCCACCAACTGGAAGATGATGCCGGACAAATCACTGGAACACATCGACAACACGGTCACGACCTACTATCCCCTTGGCGAATTTGTAAAAAAAGGAGGCAATTCCAATGAATAGCATTGTTTGTTCGGGCTTTGGCGGCCAGGGAATTCTCACCGCGGGCCTCATCCTGGCCAAGATCTCCATGGACGGCGGCAAACAGGTGAGCTGGCTGCCCTCCTACGGGTCGGAAATGCGCGGCGGTACGGCCAGCTGTAATATAAAGGTGAGCGACACAGAGATCTACAGCCCCTTTATCAAGGAGATGAACACCCTTGTGGCCATGAACGAGGCATCGGTGGATCAGTTCGAAGCCCTTGTCAAACCGGGCGGCGTGCTGATCTCCAACTCAACCATCATCAAGGGCCGCAGCTTCAGGAGCGACCTCAAGGTGGTGGAAGTTGAAGCAACCGGCATCTCCGAAGAGCTCAAGAACATCCGGGGCGCAAACCTTGTGATGCTCGGTTCCATGATCCAGGCGACCGGCCTGTTTGAGCCAACATTTTTCGCAGACGGCATCGATGCTTATTTTGATGCCAAGGGCAGGAACACACCCCTTAACCGGGAATGCTACATGGCAGGCGTCAAGGCCGCCGAGCAGGCCTGATCAGGACCTCGATTTTTTTGGAGTAAGTTGAAATGGATTTAAACAAACTATTATCCCCCAGGGCCATGGCCGTTGTCGGGGCAAGCGAAAAAGAGGGATTTGGCGGGGATACCTGCCGCAACATCCTCTCCTACGCCAACCTGGATCATGTCTACTTTGTCAATCCCGGACGTGACGAGGTGTTCGGCCAAAAGTGCTACAAGAGCCTTTCCGAGCTGCCCGAGGCCATCGACATGGTGGTTGTCTCCACACCCCAGCGCATTGTTCCAATGGTGCTGAGGGAAGCCTGGGAAAAGGGCGCCAGGGGCGCGGTGGTCTACGCCAGCGGCTACTCGGAGGTGGGAACCGAAGAGGGAAGAGCGGCTGAGAAAGAGCTGAAAGAGCTCTGCAAGGAGCTGGACATGGCCCTGATGGGCCCCAACTGCGCAGGCTTTGTCAACTATATCGAGAACACCCACGCCTTTGCCTTCATCTCCGAGGAGCGGGACCGGACAGGCGGGGTGGGCGTGGTCTCCCAGAGCGGCCAGCTCTGCCTCTCCCTCATGGACAGCCCCAACATGAAGTTCTCCTACGCCATCTCGGCCGGAAACGCCTCAATTGTCTCCATGGAGGAGTACCTCCACTTTCTGGTGGACGATGAGAGCACCAAGGTGGTGGGGCTTTACCTGGAAGGGGTCACCCAGCCCGACCGCTTTATCGAAGCGCTGAAAAAGGCGGCCCTCAAGCGCAAACCCGTGGTGGTCCTCAAGGCGGGCAGCAGCGAAAAGGGCAGCCAGGTGGCAGCCTCCCATACCGGGAGCCTCTCGGGCGCCGACCGGATGTACGACGCCATCTTCAAGAAGTTCGGCGTGATCCGGGTCAACGACATGGAAGAATTGCTGGCAACCACCCAGATCTTCTCCACCCTGCCCGAACTGCCCAAGCAACCCACTTTTGCCTCCATCAACCTCTCAGGGGGTGAGACAGGCATGTGTGCCGACCTTGGCGAAGCCTTTGAAATTCCCTATCCGGACTTTGCTCCGGAAACCGTGGCCCGTCTCCGGGAACTGTTGCCGAGCTATGCAAGCCCTGCAAACCCGCTGGATACCACGGCCACCATCTCCTATGACGCGGACGTGTATGCAGACACACTCCAGGCGGTCATGGACGATCCCAAGGTGGGCCTTGTAATCATCGGATACACCCTGTTGATGGAAATCGCAGACCCCTGCATCCACTACATGACCGAAGGAATCGAAAAGGTGGTAGCCAAGGGGCAAACAAAACCCATGGTGATGATGCCCTTCCTGGAAAACACAAGGAATCCCGAATACAGGGAAAGGCTCGAAAAACTCGGGGTACCGGTGCTGCCGCCGCCAGTGTACGGGTTTGCCGCCCTCAAGTATCTCAAGGAGTACCTGGAGTACGACCCCGGCGAGCACACCCTGGCGATTGCCGTGCCCGAGGCAGCCGATCTGGATGAAGCAAAAACCCTGTCCGAGTTTGACAGCATGCAGCTTTGCCGGGAGTACGGGATCACCGTGCCCGAGGGAGATGTGGCGACCAGCGCTGACCATGCCGTTGCAACGGCGGAGCGGGTGGGCTATCCAGTGGTTCTCAAGGTGGCATCCGCCGACATCCCCCACAAGTCCGACATGGGCGGGGTCAAGCTTCACCTCAGCGACGGGGACGCCGTAAGAAATGCTTATCAGGAGATCATGGCCAATGCCGGAGCAAAGGCTCCAAACGCAAAGGTGGACGGGGTGTTTGTCCAGCACATGCTGGAACCGGGACTCGAGGCGATCATCGGGGTGAACAACGACCCCCAGTTCGGCCCGGCCGTCCTCTGCGGCCTGGGCGGGGTGTTTGTGGAGATATTCAAAGACACAGCCCTTTTGCCCGCGCCCTTCGGTAAAACAGAGGCCGAAGCCATGGTGCGCGAGCTCAAGGCACTTCCCCTGTTTGAAGGGTACCGGGGAAACGCGCCCCTTGACATCGAAGCCCTGGCCGCTACAATCGCCCGGGTGGCAAAGCTTGCGGCCGACAACAAGGAGACGATCCGGGAGCTGGATATCAACCCGGTCTTCATATACGAACAGGGAAAAGGCGTATGCGCAGCAGACGCACTGGTGGTCAAGGCTTAGCTTTAGCTTAAAGCTTAAAGCTTAAAACCTGACCTGCTGAAATTGTAATCGTTTTTTTAAAATACACGTTATTATCAGGAGACAATAAAATGGAAAAGAAACCTTACATCGTAGTCGAGTGGAATGATACCGAGAGTTCAGCAAAGGGCTGGCTGTGTGCCTACAACTTCGTAAACCACTACTGCGGCGGCGGAACAAGGATGCATCCCACCGTCACCAAGGAAGAGGTAATCCGTCTTGCCACCACCATGGGTTACAAATACAAGGCCTGCGAGTCCGTTACAACCGGCGGATGCAAGGGCGGTATCGCCTATGACTCCAAAGCGCCGGATTCCAAGGACGTATTGAAACGGTACCTCACGGCCATGCTCCCCTACATCACCTCCGGTGTTTCCATCGGCGGAGACTTAGGTGTTGATTATGCGGACGTTCTCGCCATCCTGGACGACCTGGGCGTGGGCCTTCCCCAGACCAAGGAGATGAAAAACGATGCCAAGTTCCAGCAGTGGATCAAGAACCATGACGATGCCTGCGACATGACCTATGACGGTTTCCTCATGTACGACATGATCACCGGCTACGGCTGTGCCCACGGCCTGGACGAGGCGTGGACCTTTAAAGAAGGCAAAAAAGGTGCAAAGGTGGTTCTCCAGGGATTTGGCTGCGCCGGCGCCAGCATGGCGTTCTGCCTGGACAAGATGGGCTACAAGGTCGTTGGTATCGCGGATGCCAACGGCATGGTCGAGTGCCAGGACGGCCTGGACGTGAAAAAGCTTGTCAAGACCCGCCTTCCCAAGGGCGAGATGGATCCTTCCGCCTTTGAGGACAACTACATTGCACGGCCCAACACCGAATGGCTGGACGTTGAGTGCGACATCCTCGTTCCCGCCGCCCTCGAGGACGTAATCAACAAGGACAACGCCCACAAGGTCAAGGCCTCCCTCATCTGTGAGGCGGCCAACATCCCCGTCACCCCCGAGGCGGACGAGATCCTTGCCGGGAAGGGCGTGGACATCGCCGTTGACTTCATTGACAACATGGGCGGCATCCGCATCTACGAGGCACTGGTCTTCGGCATCATCGAGCCCGTACCCGAAGACATTGTCAACGACACCACCTCCATCATCAGAAGGCAGATGAAGCGGGTGTTTGAGAAGGCAAAAGCGGAGGGCAAGACCCAGCGCCAGGCCGCACGGGAACTCTTTGCTCCCGATGTCTTTGATACACCGGACAACTAGACTGATACGCATCGGAC
>JAAEMK010001031.1 GCA_024225635.1 Desulfobacteraceae bacterium
TCCTGATCCGCCGGAATCCGACCGTCCCCTAATGGGCATACGCCGCAATACCGTCAGTCCTGATCCGCCGGAATCCGCCCGTCCCCTAATGGGCATACGCCGCAATACCGTCAGTCCTGATCCGCCGGAATCCGACCGTCCCCTAATGGGCATACGCCGCAATACCGTCGATCCTGATCCGCCGGAATCCGCCCAGGTGTCCACTCGATCTTGCGCAGCCGCTTTGGGAACCGGGGCCAGGACATCCTGCCTGTGTTTATCGTGTCCGGCGGTTGCCATCCCCGGCATGGAACACTGGACGGCCAACGATGCCGGTATCGAACCGCCCGGTGACCTGTGAGCTGCGGCCGCCTGGACATGCACACCACCACTCAAATAACCGGGAATGCGGGGGGGGACGGATAACATGGAACGCCGGGATAACTGAAGAACTGATCTCCCTGGCTGCCCTTGACCCGAGGCGGACCGATCTAATTCCCGCCGCGCTGATGCTTGTAACACATCACCAGTGAAAAATCCGGGGAAACGGCCGCTAAACAGAGGCATGGGTAGAACGGCCCCACCATAGGGGGCTCCCCCCCAACGCCTGAGAAGGGTGGCGGCCAGGGGTGAATACCCGATGAGCCGGGTGTTACGGAACCGCGAGACAGTTTTCCGAACCGGCCCGGTCAACCTGCCGCAGGTATGCAGCCTCCGCCAGATCTGCCGACCCAACCCATCCGGATCGTCCCAGCTGCGCACACGTTCAGGCGAGTCACCCGAAACTTCCGAAGACCCGGTCATCCCGGCGTAATGCTGTTCCATATTTGATTTTCGACCGGGCATTCTCCCCCTTATCAGCATTTTTTACATTCACTGCCCGTCATTACCGGCAGGGCCGGTCTCAACGCCTGCGTTAAGCCTTGAGAAATCCTTTATGAACCAGCTCAATGGACTCAAAGGCCACTTCACTTTGATTCCCACGCAACTCAGGCCCGCTCCACTTAACCGGGCAGGCATCGCGAAATGACCAGCGCCATTTTTCTTCCCCGGTGTAATCGAGCAACATGACAGCGATCCCCTTGCGCTCGATAATGCCGGACATGATGCGCTGGTACCAGGCCCACAGGCTTTCCGCATCAGCCAGTCCCCTTTTCAGGATCAACTTCGACGGAAACTTGTTCGGACCGGCCAACTGGCATTCACTATTGTTGACCCCACCCTCGCGAAAACTTTTCACTTCGGTTTCAGCGGTCAATCCCGTGACTTCCTGAAAACCGGCCGCATCCAGGCTGTCTATTTCGACCCTGAAGCGAAACGAAAGGTACGGATCCTTACCAATACTGCGCGCTGATGTCTTTTCTACTGCCATAATTCAGAGGACTCCGATTTCATTGCATCATTGAGACGATTATTGATTTTTGCAATTTCCTCGACCCATCGCTGACGTTCCGGATGTTCCAACCCCATGATCTGCCGGTACGGCCAATGGAAATGATAAGCGATGTAAGCTACCTCCTCAAATAATCGGCTTGAGGGGTAGCCTATTGCTCCCCCGATCCGCTTACCTCGATCTCGAACTTGGCCTCACACTCCGGACATGTCACCCCCACATAAGGACTACCATTCCCATTGATCCGGCTATATAAATCCTGCAAAAATGCAAAATCACCGGCAAACAGCCCTTCGATGACTTTGGGATTGATATGCTCCAGATCGCCGAACCGGGTGATAACCCTGGAAAGCAGAATAACCACAAGGTAGGCAGGGTTTGCCTGAACCCTGTGATCTTTCATTGGTGCGATCTCGTCAAAGGCCGTCGCAAGGCGCATCACCCCGTCCTTATGAAGGTTGCCATCGGGGTCGACGTATCCGTGTGGAAGAGAGAATTTAAATTCTGTCTGAAGCGTCATGCCTTTTCAACTCCTTCATGGGCGATTTCCAAAGTCTCAATCGCAACATCGTTACTGGTGGCGTTAAAGCTCGGTCCTGTCCATTTGGTCGGCCAGCCCTCCCGGAAATTCCAGCGTACCTTCTCCTCTCCGGCGTCATTCATCAGCACAATGGAGCCGTTTTTGCGTTCCACTTCCCCATCTATGGCCTTTTTACGCCAATCCCACAATTCAGCATCATCGATGGTTCCCCACTTGAGGCTGATATTGGAATATTTGTTCAGACCGGGTAGTTTACGGGGCGTTAAACCTTCGGTTCCCTCACGGTATTCAACAGGGTCCTGGGCAGAGTCGACGCCCGAGCACTCCCGAAATCCCCCTCGGTCAATACCGTCGATTTCGATCCGGAAGTTATAACCACGAAAAGGGTCCTTGCGTTCTCCAGTTGCCATGATGACTTCCTCCTTTAATTTTATGTGCCAGTTGGTATTGTGACCGTCGTGCCGACAGCACTCTGGGTTATGCGCACAATTATAAATTCCGCCGGAATAACGGGCGCCAGGCCGATTTCACAGATCAGTTGGCCCGCCTCCCTCACATCCGGCGGGTTGGTTTCCGCGTCACATTTGACAGAAAAAGCTTCTCCCGGACTGCGCCCTTTGAGCGCCCCCCGTTGATATAATTCGTAGCAGTAGCCTCCAATCCTGTCCCTTACGCGATTCCACAGAAGGGGCCCATTGGGTTCGAAAACCAGATCATCCATATTACGCTCAATCCAGCGGATAAGAGTCAAAAACAGCCGCCGGACATTGACGTACTTCCAATTCGGCTGCCCGCTCAAGGTACGGGCTCCCCAAACCCGGATACCGCGGCCTGGAAAGCTCCGCAGGCAGTTTACGCCGGATTCGTTGAGATCGACCTGGTTTTCGTCTGAAACGTGGGTTTCCAGGTCCATGGCCCCTTCCACCATTTCATTCGCCGGTGCTTTGTGAACCCCGAAGAGAGCATCGCTGCGAGCGTAAATCCCGGCTATATGTCCACAGGGAGGCACCCTGACACTGGCCATGTGCTTGTGACGCGGAAACGGTTTGACGCGAATCCATGGAAAATAAACAGCCCCTTCCACGGGCCGTCCCTTATGGGGCAAGTTCCCCTGCCATTGCATGGCATGCCGGACCAGTTCCCGGCGATACTCAGCCCCCGGGCATTTGAGATACTGTTCCTCCGACCCGTGGACAAGCCCGGTGTCGAGGACGGAAAACCGATCCCCCATTCTCCGGCAATAGGCCAGCATATCCTGCTGGATATCCGCAACCGCGTTGGGCGATATGAGAAGTTCCTTCCTCATAATGTCCGGCGCACACACCAGGTCAACATCTTCAATGTCTTCAAGGGGCCCCTTATCCCTGAACACTCCCTTGAAAGCTTGTGTCAAAGAATTAACGTCTTCAACTTCCCGGATGGTGGCCACAATGCAATGCTCGCCTCCATTCTCGAAAAAACCACGTACGGCATAGTCGAGAAAACCACCGGAACCACCGACCCTGATGCACTGCTCAAATTGCTCCCAGCAGGTAAGCCGAAGAATTTCAGTACGACCCGCAGCGACTTCCCCGCATCCGCCTGTCCCTGAGATCTCACCAACCCCCAGGAAGACCGGCACACCGGTTTGAATGGCCGGCCTCTTCTCCGGCGCCGCCTCCTCGAAGTGCACGCCAGGGGGAAAAACGCTCCTTGCCAAGTAATCACTGGTCGCTCCCATTTCTAATCACCGGTCCTTACAACGCGTTAGCCGGACTGCAGATCCGCCGACTGAGTAATACGAAAGATGACAAACTCCGCCGGCCGTACAATGGCCACGCCAATCTCTGTAACAACCTGTCCGAGGTCACGCTGGGCGGGCGGATTGGTCTCCTCATCGCATTTGACATAGAAGGCTTCCGCCGGTGTCGAACCGAACAGGGCCCCGGCACGCCATACGTTCGTCAGAAACGCGCCGACATTGCGTCGTATCTTCCCCCAAAGCGCCTGGTCATTGGGCTCAAACACCACCCATTGGGTGCCCTCGTCTATGGATTCGCACAAGAACAGAAACAACCGCCGGACATTGACATATTTCCACTCACTGTTGGCGTCACCACCAATGGTGCGCCCCCCCCATACGGTGATGTTACCGTTGATATTGCGGATAACGTTTACCCCCTGGGGATTCAGCAGGCTGTGCCGGGGTTTGCCGATGTAGTATTTCACGTTAAGCGCCCCTAATACCGCCGCATTGGCCGGTGCTTTATGAACGCCCCGCTCCTCGTCCGTGCGGGCATAAATGCCGGCGACATGACCGCTCGGCGGAACGTAAATATAACCCCTTTTTTTCATGGGCACGTTGCGTTGCGGGTCCTGGTCCTGAAGTTGTTTAGCCGGGTCAACAACCCCGATGTAAGGAAAATAAAAAGCTGCATTTTTGTTGCGCTGGGGTAACACATTATTGGGCGTATCGTAACTGAGCAAAGTTATGTCCAGATCGCCGGCTGTCTCCACCGTTTCGGGACAGTCAAAGATTGCGAACCGGTCCTCGCAGGTCTTACAATGGGTGACCAGTTCAGCCCAGATTCCCTTGTCTGAAAGCCCCGGCGCCGCAACGATCGCTATGGCGTCGATGGACTCGAAAACCTCCAGGGCACGGGTGATTTCCCCTACATTTCTGCTCTTGACCCTGGCGACATAGGCCTTTGTGCCACCGTTATCGAAAAAGCCTTTTACCGCATGGGTCAGGGCGCGGTGCCCGGGATGCATCGCCTCTCCCGGCTTGTCGGGATGATCAGCCGAGAAGGGCCCGAACCGCTCTTTGTATTCACTGAAGTTCGTGCAGAGCCTGGCAACACCGGGTTCCACCCGGACATTGAACGTTTCCAGAAGATAAGGTTTATTAACCACTTTCGGGGCCGCCGGGGCCTGTTTCAATGCCTGGCTGCGCTGGTTAGCCCCTTTAATTTTATCCGTAATCCGTTTTATTTCGGTTTGGGCATTGCGCTGCTTATCTTCCAGTTCTTTCTTCTCTTCGTTCTTCAGGTCTTTCCCTTTCAAGCCCTCCTTTGCTCCGTCGAGGTTAATTTGCTCCTGTTGCTTGGCTGCCTCGAGTTGCTGAATTTCCGCTTCAATCTTTTTGATTTCCTTCTGATGCAGCTCCGGGCCGGCCATGACTTTTGCCACAAGCGTCGGGTCGTAATCCTCGTTGGCTACGGGATACCTGATCACATCCTCTACAACTCCGACAAACCCTACCGTATTTGTGCCGACTCCCGCGATCGGCTTTTGGGCTGATGGAACCTCTTCGACGTAAACACCAGGTGCTTCATAACTTAGCCTTGCCATAGTTCTTCCTCCCTTGTCTGCCGCGCCGTTTCGCTAAGCCGACAACTTGAAGTCGGCCGGCGCCATTTTTGTGTAATCTCCCAGTCACCAAACGCCTTCATTATTCTTCCCCCCGCTCCATCCGGATCTTGAAAACCTTATCGGTTACCAGACGGACTTCCTCCGGTACGGTTACATCCACAGAGAGGGTGACTTGATAGTTTAAAGCCGCTTTGGGCTTACCGCCCAGGGCCTGCCAGAATTCGCCCAGGCTTTGCAGGCGTCCCGGCTGGAGCGAGCTTACCGGCAAATGCGGTTTCTGGTCCTTTAGAACACCTTGCAGCACACTCTCGGGAATCGTCGGGTAACGCAGCAGCACATGCATCACCTCACCCAGCAGATGGTGCTCATCCTCAGCCGGATCAGACACACTCTCACTTGGCCATGCGGTGACCAGGTAAGAAAAATCCACACGCACAGGTGCACGCTTCCGCGTGGCTGTGCCATCACTGCGCCGCTCCAGATAAACCTCATTACTGCGCAATTCCTGGTTCTCCCGCACGTCATAAAGAAACAGATCGATGGCAGGCAGGGTCACCGACTGCGGCGGGAACTGATCGTCCGGCGTGGCAAAACTGATTTGCACCTGCTCACCCAAGTTCGATGGGAAATCCCGCATCAAGAGTGCCTTAAGCGTCTGATCCAATGCTTTTATCACCTGGAGTCACTCCCTTCAATCTTTTCGCAATCGATTTCGGCCTCGTCCTTGAAGGTGTTTCGACACCCGAACACACCCTTAACAATCAGGATTTCTCCTGAGTTACCTTTGCGCCAGTGAGGGAATGTTGTTCAAACTCTCCCTTCCCTACAATCTTGCCGATTTTCTGGCACTCGCGTTTGGTTGCGCGCAACAGATGACTCATATTCACAGCAGATCCATCGTTAGCTGCAAAGAATGCAGATGAAAGCGCGATGTTCTTTATATTACCGCCACTAAGTTCGAAACGCTGAGCCATTAAGCAAAGATCAAGTGCAAGATCGCGCGGCGTATCCTCAGGCCAAATACCTTCCCAGATCCTGAGCCGGTCAGCTTCGTTTGGAAATGGGAATTCGACCGTGAAGTGCAAGCGCCTCACAAAGGCCTCGTCCATGTTTTTACGCAGGTTGGTCGCCAGAATCACGACCCCTTCATACTCTTCCATCCGCTGGAGCAGGTAACCTGTCTCGATGTTGGCGTAGCGATCATGGGAATCCTTCACTTCGCTGCGCTTGCCAAACAGGGCGTCGGCTTCATCAAAAAACAGAATTGCATTTGAGGTTTCCGCCTCTGTAAAAATCTGCGACAGGTTTTTCTCTGTCTCCCCGATGTACTTGCTGACAACGGTCGCAAGATCGATCTTGTACAGCTCCAGTCCCAACTCGCCCGCGATAATTTCCGCCGCCATGGTCTTGCCGGTGCCGGACGGGCCCGCAAAGAGCACATTGAGTCCCTTGCCCAGGGAAAGCTTGGCTCCGAAACCCCATTCGCCATACACCCGCTCCCGATACTTGACGTGGTTGCAGATCTCCCGCAACTGCTCCAGGCGGTCGGCCGGCAACACAATGTCTTTCCATTTGTACCGGGGCGTGATCTTGCGTGCCAGCGTGGCAAGCTTTTGATTGGAATGCAAGCGGCAAGCTTCGTAAAGATCCTCCAGGGAGGGAACTGTAATTTCAGAATTTCGCAGCCGGGTGAGATTCTCCGCAGTGGCCACGGCGTCCAGAATCCGGCCACCCGTGAATTTGAACTTGCTCCCCAATGCCGCAATCTCCTCATCCGGGTCAACATGCCGGCAATTATTGAGCGATGCCGACCAGATCTGAGACCGCTCGGGAAATCCCGGTATAGGCAACTCAATCCGTGCAAACGGCACACCCCGCACCTTGTCAGATGGCTCCCAAAGCATCTCACCCGCCAGAAAAGTCAGCCCCGGCCGATCCTGGAGATGGCGAATAAAGCCCCTGAACAACTCCTTGTTCCGCTGATCGAGCAGCGTATCAAAACTTTTCCAATACACTGCGGCCTGCTGGAGTTTCGCTTCCCGCTGAATAAGACAAAATGTCTTTGCGCAGGAGGAATCGCCGTCACATGTCAGTTGCTCGAGATCCACAACCAGAAGGCCGCAACCTTGCTTCCGGCACTCGGCCTCCGCCGTGTTCTGCCTGCCGACACCATAGGGCCCCCTCAGATGAACAATGACACCACCGGCAGTCGTACTGTTTTGAACAAAGTGACCCAAACGGTGCTTGACATCATCATCCACGATTAATGCACCAGGATGTTCCCGAGGATCGTACACCATTGCAAATGGCTGGATGTGATCATCCATCTCATCTATATTCAGCAGGAACTGCACCATGCGGCTGTTCACTTTGAGGAATTTGGCGAGCAGCGGGGAATGCGGTTGAGAAGGATCCTCAACCAGCTCCAGGAGATGATTGCGAAACAGGGATGCATTCACGGAAAAATGAGCCCGTTCCGTGAACTTGGCCTCTGTTGATGGGGCCAGGAGGCTGAGGACCAGATCCACGCTGGGCCGCTTCCTGGTGACATCGTCCTGGAGGTAGGCGTAGAGCCGCTCGTAGCGAAGGTCCAATTCCACCGCCAGGCAGATAAGTACGGCGTCAATCTCGAATTGATCGAGTCCAAAGAGCTGTTGCAGGCGGTGAAGCCTCAGCTCGATACCACGGCGCAGGCTTTCCTGCTTTCGCAGATCAATTTGCCTGCTGATTTTCTCAGATGTTGATGAACGGTCACTCAAACCAGCCTGCTTCCTTGCCCAACGGGGCAGCCCGATGGGCTGATGGAGTAGCGCGTCGACTTCCTCTTCAGGAATATAAAGGCCCCGGAACTGGTCATCGTCAGTGTAAACCCGGCGTGCATAGGCCACCTGGCCTGCTATGAGCAGGTCAATACGTTCCAGTTCAGCAAAAAGATGTTGCAGGGAATCTTGAAAGTAGTTCACTATCTCATCCTTCTCTCAAAATTTCACGAGGTTTTCCTTACATGCCAGGCGTATCGTATCAATATTCACAGAGTCCCTGCTTCCGGCAAGCAGTTTGTAATTGGAGGCTGCCAGCCGTGCCGCATGGACCTTGGAGAATGATTTATCCTGAATAAGGGTCCGGGCATAGCTTGAAAATTCCGTATTGACGATCTTTTCACTGAAATTGCCGAGTTTCAGAAGGATCTCTTTGTAAAAGGACAATTGATCCCGCACACGCGCCCGGTTGTCTTCAATCTGTTTACGGTATGCGTCAATCAGCTCCCTGTCCCCAAGAGCCTCCGCCACTTCAAGCTTTTCACGCTGCAGCTCGATCTCGGCAAAGCCCCTGCAGATGTTCAGCCCCTGGTGGCACGCCAACCTTATTAAAAACGACGAAAACTCCTGCTCCTGCGCCGGCAACACAACTTGCTTCAAATACAAAGCAACGCCGATGCTCACAAATACCAACACGGCATAGATCCATATCAAGCCTTTCTGTGATCCGGTCATTTTTTCTCGTTTCCGACCAGTCATCCGGGGGAACCTGTCCGGGGCAGCTTATGGCCCGGGGAGCAATGTTTCATCTTGTCATGCAAGTTTCATCTTGTCATGCAAGCCCGGCGCATACCCGCCTTATCAACATTCCCCCCACTGTCGGCAATTTTTCGGGTATGCCGTCGAACAATACGACCGATTCTTACCCTTTCAGCAACTTCGTCAGCAGAAAGGCTTCGCTTCTCCAGGCTTTTCAGGCTTTTCAGGTAATGCCCCAATTGGGCGTCCACGACGGATTCTTCAATGGCGGCAAGTTTCTCAATGGTATCGTTATACTTGGATAGTCCATCCCGGATGTTCAGCACCTTATCCCGAATCTGGTTCTTGTACTTTTCTTCGAGTTCGCGCTCCCCAACGGTTCCGGCTATTTCAAGGTTATCTCGAATAACGTCGATCTCGACAAACTGGCGGCAAAGAATGGCCGCCTCCTTAGAACCAACCGCCATCAGCAAAGCTGCGGCTTTTCGGGCCTGTCTTAGTCTCTCCCCGGTATCATAACGGGGCGGTTGGAAAAAGATAGTATATAAAGCCACCCCCGCACCAACGATGGCGATTGCCGCAAGACTCACCATCAGCCATTTTCTGGAAGGTTCCGGGGGCTGCACCTTACCGGCCTCATACTCCTTGATGTAATCCAGGAATTCAGCACATCCTTGAAACCGCCTGGTCGGATCTTTCTCTATGGCCTTTAGAATGATTTTGGAAAGTTGCACGGGAATTTCAGGGTTTTTCGTGCGGGGATCGGGCCTGGGCGCGTTAACCTGCTGCTCCTTTACACTGAATTCGGATTTACCGTCAAAAGGCACATCACCGGTAAGCATTTCGTACAGAAGGATACCGGCCGAGTATACGTCGCTGCAATGATCGATATCCTGGGGACGGGTAATTTGCTCGGGACTCATGTACCAGGGTGAACCAACCGTGGTTCCGGTTGAAGTGAGCCGTTGGCTGCCGAACATCACCGCAATGCCGAAATCCATGATTCGCGGCCGGCCGCTTGTATCAATAATAATATTTGGAGGCTTCACATCCCTGTGAATGATCCCCTTATTGTGGGCGAAATCCAAACCTTCCAGGACCCCCTTGAAAATGGACAACGCCTCTTCCTCCGGCAAACAGCCTTTCGTGCCTATGATTTTCCCCAGGTCCTGGCCGGAGACGTATTCCATAACAAAGAAGAACTCCTGGTTATCTTCGAAAAAGTCGGTGGCCTGAACGATATTGGGATGATCAAGCACGGCCTGATTACGGGCCTCCTGGTAAAACCGTTCACGAAACCGAGGGTCTTCGGTCAATGCGGGAGACAGGCTTTTAACGGCAAATTTCTTGTTCAGGGTTTTATGTTCCGCCAGATAGACGATCCCCATGCCCCCCCGTCCGAGTTCGGAAACGATCCGGAGATTTCCAATTGTTTTACCAATCATCATTGTCTCCAAGTGAGATTTCCTTCACTTTCGAAAGGTAATCCGCCGTATCGATAAAATCTTTTTTCAACTGGTAAACGGGATTCAATCCCCGGCCCTGGTAACCGGTCCCGTTGGGGGTCTTGAGGCGGCCGGTGGTCAAAATGAGTGCGGAGCCGTCGCTCAATCTGATAATGTCCTGTTTTGTACCCTTTCCAAAGGTCGTCTTGCCGATGGAAACGGCTTGCCTGTTATCCGTCAATGCCGCAATAAAAACCTCGGCGGCACTGGCGGTTGTGGCGTCCTGCCAAAGATATACCGGATACGCCAGATCCAGGGCGGGACTCCTGCTCTCTTCAGCCGTGGAGCCCGTCCGGGTCTCAATGGTAAGGATCCGTTGCCCCTTGTCTAAAAAAAACTCTGCCGATTTGATGGCCGCCGCAAGGTCGCCGCCGGAATTGCCGCGCAAATCAATGATCACCGGAGCGGTCTTGTCCCAACTCTGAAGTATGCTCCCAAGTTTCAAATTCGTGCTGCGGGTAAATGCATGAATTTGAATGATCGGGAAACCTCCCAACCACCGTTTCCTGATCCGCTTGATTTGCAACTGCCCGCATACCACGGCCAATTCTTTTTCCACTCCGCTTTTGCCTGCAACGACCAGGCGGATTGTTGTTCCAATGGGGCCGCTTGCCATAAATGCAACCGTAAACACGGATTTGCCGTTAACGGGGATGCCGTTGATACGCCTGAGGTAATCCCCGGCAATAATGCCTTTCTTCCCGGCGGGGCTTCCCGGATAAGGAAAACATATGATCCTGCCATGGGGGTCCCTTTCGATCTCCATACCTATGCCGACATATTGTTCTTCCTGCAACTGCCTGAATCTAAGGAATTCTTCACGGGTGAGATAGTCGGAAAAAGGATCTTTCCCGGCAAGGTAAGACTTTAAACTATCCTGGAAAATTGTTGTTTCCGGTTCGCCCGGGTTCCAAAAAAGCCCCTCTTCCCGGATTCGGCTGACGGCTTCCAGAAAAAGGATTACCCCCTTGTCTTCAAACCCGATAGCGGTTTCGGGCGCCTGGGAAGCATATTTGGAGCGAAAATAATCGAATGACAGAAATGACAGGAATGACAGAATAAAACATATCCCCCCCCATAAAATAAGCATAATGCGGTTCATGCCGGCCCGCATTGTCATTTCTTGTCCAAGCCCAATCTCAAATAATTCCTGATTTCCTCTTTCAATTCTTTTATGCGCCTGGCTTTATCTTCGGAGGAAACCTGCCCGCCCCCTTGAATATCCGTGATCTTCTCTTTGTAGTGCCGGATCTGTTTTTCAAAATTGAGTTTTTTCATCCTGACTGCCTCGGAATACGCCCTGAGCCGCGCGTTTTCTTCTTCCAGCTTTTCCAACTCAACCAGGAGTTCATCCAAGGTCATCTGCTTCGTGTCGAGCTCTGTCAACAGGCGTTCTTTCTCATGTTCAATGTCAACCCGTTGTTTTTCCAATTCTTCGAGTTCCTGTGCTTTGGCGGCGATGCGCTGCTCCGTCCTTATATTCCCCTCTTGAATCTGCATTACCGCGCAACCGGTCAATATGCTAAGAATAAGGGGTGTTATGAA
>JAAEMK010001032.1 GCA_024225635.1 Desulfobacteraceae bacterium
ATATCCGCCATGGAAGGCTCGCCGCCTCCTGCGCCATCTCCAGTCACCTCTAGAACTTGGCCGTCGACTGCATTCGCCGCCGGCGGTCCGTCTGGAGGGTCGACCGCCTGATCACCATCATTGACCATGGAGACCCGAGATTCGCGACCGGAATCGTTCAACGCATCGCTGAAATGATCACTCTCCCCCCCGGTAGTCGACATCTCCCCTTCTGCCCTATCATCAGACTCCCCAAAGCCCTGATGATGTTTACAGACCCATTGCTTGTAAGTGGAGCCCGCATGTTTTCCGACGTGAGAGACATGAACCTTGTGCGCACATCGAGAACAAGAAACAGAACGAAACCCCCCTGTTCGCTTCTGCAGCGGCGCGTCGCATTCACAGCAAAGTGGCGTCGTTTGGTCAACCGCAGGGGTCTTGTCGTCGGAAGAAGACGGAACATTTCGTCGAGTCTTTGTCGCTTGAGTCTTGGCAGCCATGATCGTCCGAACTGGTCGTTGAAAAGACTAGAAAAGCACTGAAGACCACGTTTACTGCGTACACGAGAAGACAAGAGCAAAGGAAAAGGAAAAATCCTCCAGAATGGCCAAACACAGGTAAATGGTCGCCACCTCTTCCAAGGTGAAATCTTCCAATTACGCAGCCAAAAACCAAAGTGTAAAAACCGAACTACTGGAAAACCAAAGCTCTATTTCCTCGCAAAGTCGCAGCAGAGTTACCTTCACCTGTCGATAGAGGGTGCCATCTCGGCAGGACCTCCATTGTAAGCCGGGGCGGGCACTTGCTCCTGGCTCATTTGTTCTGTTTGCTAGACAGATGGTCCGAGAGGTACGCGCTCATCAACACACGAAGGTAGAACTCTTCTAGGATTTGTACTGTTCCTTCGAAAACGTCTAAGTCCTCAGTTTTGCTTCCTTTGTCTACAAACGAGTGAAAGTCGAACGATTTCTGCTTCCTCAAACCAAGACTGAAGTCCCTTCCGAAAGTGGCAAGGGATGACAATGCATCGCAACAGTGGAGAGGAAACTACTGTCCATCGCGTGCCTATAGCAAGACAGTAGCAAAACAGTAGCAGAGCGGAAATACGAATATGCGCACCACGCACAGGACACGTACG
>JAAEMK010001033.1 GCA_024225635.1 Desulfobacteraceae bacterium
ACCCCGCAACAATTGGATTATCAGCAAAAAATGCAATCTTCCGCGAACTCGTTGCTAAGGTTGATTGACGATATCCTGGATTTTTCCAAGGTTGAAGCCGGAAAACTCGATCTGGAAAGCCGGGATTTTTATCTGGAAGAAGTACTCGAGAACTTGGATTCGATCATTAAGGTTAAAAGCACCGAGAAGGGATTGACCTTTTCAGCAGAGATTTCCGAATTGATCTCCCCTTGTCTCGTGGGGGATGCATTTCGACTTGGACAGGTTCTGATTAACCTCGCGTCCAACGCGGTTAAATTTACGGATAAAGGCGGGATTGCGGTTGTCGTGGAACCGGTCGAAGAGTCGGAACGGGAAGTGACATTAAGTTTTAAAATTCGTGACACGGGCATCGGCATGAGCCGGGAACGGGTCGATCAGTTGTTCCAACCTTTCCATCAGGCGGATACTTCCATCACCCGCAAGTATGGTGGAACGGGACTGGGTCTTGCCATCAGCAAGCGGTTGGTCGAGATGATGGGGGGCGAAATGAATGTTCGCAGCGAACCTGGCGTGGGAACTCAGTTCACTTTCACGGCCCGCTTCGACAAATCGAACATGGAAGCGCCTGCCCGCATGAATGATATTTCCAAAGATCTGGCGAAAGAACTGCTTGCAGGCAGTCATCTGCTTCTGGTCGAAGATAATGAAATCAACCTGCAAGTCACCCGTGAGTTGTTGGAACATATCAGCATCAAGGCCACCGAGGCCAATGATGGCGCACAGGCTGTGAAACTGGCGGTCAGTGAAAAATTTGACGGCGTTCTGATGGATCTGCAGATGCCCGTTATGGATGGATACTCCGCTACTCGGTTGTTACGAAAACGGACCACGCTGACCGGTCTCCCCATTATAGCCATGACAGCCAGCGCTATGACCGGGGACCGGAAAAAATGCCTTGAAGCCGGGATGAACGACCATATCGCCAAACCCATCAAACCGGCAAACCTTTACGAAACGTTGATTCGATGGATCAGACCGGATATTTCCCCCGGCACCACGGCACCAACGGAATCAGTGTCCTCCGAATCGATCGAGGATTTTCCCCGTTTAGAAGGAGTGGATGTAAGAATCGGTTTGAGCCATGTAAATGGGAACAGAGACCTTTATATAAAGGTGTTGGAAAATGTGTACAAACGGTACCGGGTCATAGGCGAACAAAGCAAGACAGAAGCCGATCGCGGTTCT
>JAAEMK010001034.1 GCA_024225635.1 Desulfobacteraceae bacterium
GACACAGACAGACACAGACAGACGCAAACAGACACAGACACAGACAGACAAAAACACAGACAGACACAGATAGACACACACAAACAGAAACAGACAGACAGACACTGAGTCAGAGGCACAGACAGACACAGAGACAGAGGCACAGACAGAGACACAGACAGACAAAGACACAGTCAGACAAAGACACAGAGACAGACACATAGAGACAAAGACAGACACAGAGACGCAAACAGGGACACAGACAGACACAAACTGACACAGACAGACAAAGACAGGCACAGACAGACAGGGGCAGACAAAGACACAGACAGACACAGACAGACAGACAATACACAGACAGACAAAGATAGACACAGACAGACAAACACACAGAGACAGAAACATAGACAGACACAGACACACACACACACACACTCCACAAAAGAGACAGACATGACGACACATGGGATGCATTGGGAGGGAACTGCTAGTAATATTTATGATCGAACGCAACTGCGTTGACGACCAACCTCCTAGGCACACTCGGCGTCTCGTCTGTTTGCCTCCGTTACAGGTTCTGCTGCACGCCGACCACGGTGACCAGGGCAGCCATCGCCCAACGCGGCATGGAGGACGAACGCAGCTGCGAGTCACCTTGTTCAGGCCTCGAATTGAAACAATGCGTGGAAAATATGCGCGATTGTCATGTGTCAGTCAATCAATGAATTATCAATCAGTCAAAGAAAGCAGTGTATTTTCCCATTTCGAATACACGGTAGGTAGTCGCAGTCGCAGAGCCCACAGACCTGGACAGGACCCTCCAGTGCAGACGCGTGTCCTGACGTTCTGCCCCACTCCGCAAGTCCTGGTACAGACTCCAGCTGTCCAAGGGCCCCAGCGACCCTGTCACATGATGATGGAATTGATCGAAAGGAGAGATTCAGAATCAGAAATCATGCACTTACGATTGGGCACGCTTGAGGGTTGCAGGTTTTCGCGTCCTCGTTCTTTCCTGGGCATCTCAGCCCGCCGTTGCAGATGCGTCGCCTGAGGAATGCAGCGGTACAGGATCGATGGACGACGATGGCCACGAAGGCGGCGACCACGAAGACGACGACGACCACGAAGGCGACGACCACGAAGACGACGACGACCTCGAAGGCGCC
>JAAEMK010001035.1 GCA_024225635.1 Desulfobacteraceae bacterium
ATTTTTCCATATGAATACAAACCAACTGTCGCGTATTCTGAATTGTGATGAAGAAATTAAAAAGTTTTCCCTTGGCGTTTTTTCTGCAGACAAGCTTAAACGAAACAGAACAGGTTGCATGATAGTGAATGAAGACGGCAGTGACGGACCTGGCTCACATTGGGTTGCAGTGTTTGTTCTACCAGAAAACAAGTGTGAATACTTCGACTCGTACGGACGTAAAGCTGCGGCTCCGAGAATTGAAAAGTTTCTCAGAAGAAAAGACGTTACAGAATGTAGTAGACAGCTACAGAGTACGTTCAGTACAGCCTGCGGACAACACTGCGTCTACTTTCTGTATAACAGATGCAGGGGGGTGTCGTTTCCAGCAATAATGGCAAACTACAGCTGCAATCAACAGGAGAACGATGAGATGGTAACCGATTTCGTGAATAACATGTTCGGATTATCCGAATCTGTTACCGACCACGAATTTGTCTGCCGTCAGGCGAGTCGAGCCCTCAAAACGCTATAAATAGAACTCGAAATTCAGTCCGTCCGTCCCCTATCTCATCATTCGTTTTCAAGACTTTCAAAAATTCAAGAAAAACTGATGGATGCCTCGAAGCAGAACAGTGAGACTGCCGCTGCCGCGCTTAAGGAATGGATGGGTGAGGCGAAGAAACCCAAAAAAGACCCGAAAAGCACCCCCAAGACAGAGAACGGGGAAGAGAAGAAGAAGAAGGGCAAGGCGACGGACGAAATGAGCACAACCAAAACGACTATCAAGCGAAAGCTCGTTGACGAGCCGCCCAGCGAATTCTCACCTGCCCCTGCCGTTGTCGACGCCCGCGTGAACCTGGTGAAGGCCCAGATCATCTCCGAAGTCGAGAACGAAGTCGAGAAGATACGAAAGGAGGAACAAGATAAGGTGGCAAAAGTGAGAAAGACAGACATTCCAGAGGAAGAACAGCTGAGCGACGAAGACGATGAACCAGAAGAAGTACCTACGTGCCCGAACACGGAAGAATGTGCCCTTCTGG
>JAAEMK010001036.1 GCA_024225635.1 Desulfobacteraceae bacterium
GTGCAGATGCAGTGGCCGCCCAAGAAACCAAGGATGAAGCGAAAGATGAGAGAATCGTTCTGGTGGCCAGGGATGGACAAGGACATCGAGCAGTTCACCAAGATGTGCTTCCCGTGTCAACGCAGCGACAAGTCAATGTCAAAGCAGCAATGTCAAAGTCAAAGCGACAATGTCAATGTCAATGAAAAAACGATTCCAGTGATGATGTGACAACCAGCATTGCAGCTGGTGAAAGATTATGCCCTGGACATCACGGGACTGTTCTTCAACAGCCAGTTCATCATCATGCTTATCGACTATAATTCCAGTTTCTCTGAGATTCTGAAGTCACAGATGATGGCCTCAGCGAAGATCGTGGAGTGGCAGCAAGAACTGTTCATCTGCTACGGGATGCCCAACTGACTCATGATCTTAATTTCTTGAAAACGGTTCATCCTATTGACATGAAAATTGTAGACTTTGTGTATGCATGTCATGAAAACGTTTCCCCAACATCTTGGCTTGAATGCGTGAAAGAACAAATTAATAATTAATAAATTTACAGTCAACTTCGCCTTAACCGGTATCGCCTTATCCGATATTTCGCCTAAACTGGTAAAATTTTCTGGTTTTCGACCGATTTTCGATGTTTTGCACTGCTAAAATTTCGCCTTATCTGGTATCGCCTTATCCGATATTTCGACTTATTCGGTACAATTTTTCGGTCCCTACAAGCTAAACCTTCGCCTTATTGCACTAGGTGTTTTCACTCTTCTTGGTGTACGTATGCTGATTTTGATGTATGGACACGGCATAGGGTAGGTACGCAGTGTGTGTGCGTGTCGTATTGACGTCACTATACCTCTATCTAGCAGCAAGAGAAGTCGCTGTGCGAAATGTCATGCATGCGCAGATCGTTGTGTTGTGTCATTAGTCCACTCTGTGCGGTATCTGGTTGGTAGGTATTCTACGTATATAAAACGTGGTTTTGCGGACACTGATGTACCTTTGTGAGAATTCGTATCTAACATACTGTACTCAGTACCTACATACAGTAGTGAGTGCATGTACAAACTGCGTACATATACGTACCTAGCTCGTGGCATACGTAGTGCGTAAAAGTACGCTATGCCTAGGCATGTGCATACCGCAAATCCTCCAATAAGCCCCCAAGGGGCTAATTGTTTCAACCTCCCTCTAGGAGGGGGCTTATTGGAGGGGGGCTAAATCGAGGGGGGCTTATTGGAGGATTTACCGTACACTGTACAGTACATACGTTACACTGTACAGTACATACGTACGTACATCTATGCATAAACAAAGCTTAATGGAGCACATCACTTCTCGTACACTTTGCAGCACTATCTAGTAGTAACGCGGAATGAAAGGCAATGGTTGTGACACGGTTTTGTCGCTTTTGCTGCCTAATTTGACCAACTTCGCGTTATCCGATATTCGCCTTATCTGGTAAAAATCTGGCGGTCACCTGAATACTGGTTTAGACGAAGTTGACTGTATGTATAAACAATTTAAATTTCTCAAAAAGGGATTGACATGCATTTTTTGACACACTGTGTGGACATCAGGAGAACGATTTCCCTTGAACGACGTCAGGAGAACGACGTCAGCTACTGTAAATCGGGAAAAGTTCGGACATAGAAAAAGTTCGGACAATATTCGGACAGTCACTGTTGTCCGAACTTAAAACCGTCCGAACTTAACTTATAACCAGACAGTCATACATAGCATAGGAGGACACTTTTCCCTGAGGTCCTTTGTCCGAACTTTTAACTGTCCGAACTTTTTGCGATTTACAGTATATCGGTTTGGCACTTCTCTCAAAAGTGGTGAACGTGCCTATGAACATTTGCAAAATCAACGTACATATACAATCCAGTTCGTTCCTTATGCCTGCCTTCATTATGCCTTCCTTGCGTGTCGGTTCGTCATGGTATCGCGTCAGGAAATTCCGTCAAGTGGTGAACGTGCTGTGAACCTTTGCGACCCTAGGGAACAACCTTGTACGTTGTCTCTTCTCATTCGTTAGTCATGCTTTCTCGGTGGTCGACCCTAGGGAACAACGCGCTGCAAACGACTCGTGCCATGCACGCGAATTGCAGGAAATTCTACCCCTGCACGCGAATTGCAGGAAATTCTACCCCTGCATGCGAATTGCAGGAAATTCGACTAAGTCGTGAACGTGCTGTGAACCTTTGCGGACCTAAACAAATCGTCCAATCAAAGGCTTCTGCTTCTGGTCTCAGCCTCCCGGTGGACCCGACGTCAACCATCCACATCGCCGGGATGCTGCCGGAGCACATGGACGCGTCAGATGTTGAGTTTCGGTTGAGAGTGAAGGAAATGTTGAAAGAGCATTTCAGGAAACAAGAGACCGAGTACCTCATCCCGGTGGACCAGCCGGCCGAGCTGTGGGATCCTTCGGACGGGACGGAACAGAAGAAGAAGAGGGTGGTGAGAGTCCAGGACTCGGTGCTCTCAACCATCGGCACCATGAGGGGCTATGGAGGGCGGAGCCTGGACGGCAATGACAGAGTCGAGTTGGTGCGCGACCGGCAGGCGCTGTGGCACGCGGTGGACCGACTGAGAGACTTGACTAGTCAGTCGGGTTTCCAGGTCCTCTTCATCGACTTGGAGGGGATTCAACTGCCCGCGGCCGGCAAGCCCATTCCGGCAGAGACCTGGGAGCTGATGCACAGGACGAAGGCGGCAGAGCCCGGAGGAGCCACCGCCAGCTTGATGCAGATTGCTACGGTCTCAGGCGAGTGCGTGCTAATCGATTTGTTCGCATTCAGGTTGACGATGCAGGGACAGGAGCGAGGATCGGTCGGCGTCTTCGCCAAGGAAGGAGAGGTCGAGAAGGGCGACAAGGTGGCCAGAGGGGCGGAGTTTGGTGGGAGGGTGTTGGGCCCTTGCCTGCCAGACCCGGGCCCTGGTGCGGGCTTCGAGTTCTCGGCCGACCTGGCCAGGCTGCTCGGCAATCACATTTTGGTCTGCTTCGCCGGCGACAATGACAAGGCGATGCTGATTCGCTCAGTACTGGTCGATCAGGTGCTGCAGAAAGATGCTGTCGGTCCTCGGCCCTCAACAAAAACTGCTCCCTTTTTGCGTTGTAAAAGGTCAAAAGACGCCTCCTCAACTTCTGGAGGGGCTCTTCGGTCAGGTGCTTTTTGAAAGTGAACAGGCAATAGAACGACAAGTACACTAGGTAAGTGACGTCCCTGATGAGGTAGGCCATGGCGATCTTCACGGCATCGGTCGTGTAGCCCTCGCGGGGGACACTGGCATAGGCGAACCCCTTGAGGTAGCCGCTGCCGGCCATCAGCATCTGCCCCGCCATGTCCTTGTGAATGCGGTACCGGTCGTCGGCGCAGCAGTCCACCCACGCCAACCCCACACTCACGGCATCATTCTGTTGGAAAGTGGTGCGGCCGCCGGTGCAGGGGTTGTGATTGAACCACTTCTGCAGATCCGCCCACAC
>JAAEMK010001037.1 GCA_024225635.1 Desulfobacteraceae bacterium
CTCTTCAATCATAGCCTGAACCTTTTCTGCTTTTTCTTTCTTGCTGGGAGCTTTAGCCGGAACGGTTTTGCTCGGCCTTTTGTAGGTGTAACCCATGGCATTAAGGGCACGAGTAACAGTATCTCCGCTGACAGATAAGCTGAGTTTCACTTCTGCGTCATAAACGATAAGGGGCACTGACCAGACATGAGCCTATCCCACTAATCTCTGTACCCACATAAATATGATGCCGAGAGAAAGAAATGAATTGAAACACCGAGGCAGTCTTTCCCATCGAACAGCAAGACGTCGAAATTTTCTCTGCAACCAAGAAAAAGTGCGTTCAACCTGAAATCTCGGAGCATTCATTCCGACCGGTCTCCCCCGTTTTTTTTGCATTCCTTTTTCGCGGAATCTGAGGGCGGATACCTTTCCGTTTCAGGAACTCTCTCAGTTCCTGTGAATCATATCCTTTATCTCCGGCGATTCTTTTCGGCTTTTTCGGCGGTCTTCCCGGTTTTCCTGTCTTTACTTCGATCTTTTCAGGCAAAGGCCCGACCTGCTTCCGTTCATCCTCATTCGCGGCTGTTGTCACTGCGGACAGCGGCATTCCTTCGGAATCGACGGGAAGGTGAATAAGGACACCTTTTCCTTTATATCCGTATGCGACTTCGGCTCCGCCTCCTTTTCCCGGGGAAAAAGAACCGTCAACGGCACCTGATTTCCAGTGAATCAGCCCCTCGTTCTCTGCGAATCCGAGAATTATCGCCCTGAGTTTATTCAGGGTTCCGTCAAGATGCCACGATTGAAGACGGCGATGACCTGAACTTTTCGATGCCCGTTGCGGCCCTCTCGGAAGGTCACGCCAGCGGCACCCTGTTATCAGAACGTAAAGCAGCGAATTCAAAATCATGCGGGGAGGAACCGGCGGCATTCCCCGGCCTCTTTTTTCAGAAGCGGGAAAAATTTTCTCGAACAGGCTCCACTCAACATCACTTAATCCGTCAAACCTGCCTGTCATAATACAGCCCCCTATAGTTGAAAGAGGATCATTATACCATGTTTACGTGATTAGTGGGATAGGTTCATGGGAATCGTTTTTCTTCTTATAGCTAACCCAAGTTGTGACCTATAAGAAAATCCATGTCTCTCCTGTATGTGTTATATTTCTGTTGTCCGACAAAGATACAAGCGCATACAGGAGAAAACAATGGAACTCGAAATTATAACGATTTACTGCCGATGTGACGACTTTCTGATCTCCTCCGGTTATCAGGATGATCCGCAGACCAAGATGAGCACGGCGGAAATCATGACGACGGCGTTGACCGCCGCCGCTTTTTTCGCGGGAGATCATGAAAAAAGTCGCTGTTTCCTCAAGGAACACGATTACATTCCCGACATGCTTTCAAAAAGTCAGTTCAGCCGCCGCCTTCATCGGATACCTGAATCTCTATGGAGAGCCTTTATGGAGCTGAACGCTCAGGCTGCGCACGCATTCAACCCTTTAAAAACTTACCTGATCGACAGTTTTCCCGTTCCCGTCTGTCACAACATCCGCATAAAAAACAGCCGGATTTATCAGGAGGAGGAATTCAGAGGATACAATGCGAGTAAAAAAGTGTATTTTTACGGACTTAAAGTTCACCTCCTGATCAGTGAATCGGGAATTCCCGTGGAACTGTTTTTTTCGCCGGGGGCGTATTCGGACATCTCCTCTCTTTACGATTTCACGTTTCCCCTTCCGGAAGGAAGTTATGTTCACGGCGACAAAGCATATAATATCCACGACATAGAAGATGATTTGAAAAACGGGGGAATCCATCTCATGCCCGTGAGAAAGAAAAATTCAAAACGAAAATATGATTTTTTCACCGAGCGGGGAACCGGATACATCCGCAAGCGGATTGAATCCGTGTTCAGTGTCATTACACAACGATTTCCCCGTCATATACACGCCGTCACCCATCGGGGATTTGAGTTGAAAATCCTGATGTTTATCCTCGTATATGGTATTCAGGCTTCCATTCTGTAGGTCACAACTTGGGTTACTACTAACAGTAAATTCGGAGCAAAATTATGGCAAAGAAATTCGCTTTTTGGGTAAATGGAATAGCGACAGTCCTGCAGGACCCA
>JAAEMK010001038.1 GCA_024225635.1 Desulfobacteraceae bacterium
GTTGTCACTAGCTTTATCTTTAGGTTTGCGAGACCTTTCTTTTCGTCGATGAGTGCCTCTGCTAACGAAGTTGATGCATGAGCCCCCTTCGCTGAACGCCGCTGACACTTTGGGACAAGGGGTAACTTTGCGTGCTAAATGCAGCTATGGTAGTCTTATGCAGCCCCACCTCGATGTGTGGAGTATGGCGCAACTGACGCATGGAATGTTCAGATACACACCACTCCGCGACATCAAACAAACTGCGCCCATGCAGGGGTGCTTCTTTGGGGAGAGTAGCCTTCACGAGACGGGATGGTTGGGCGACTGAAGCGAGTCCTTGGTACAGAAGGGTTCATCTTTGGTCGCGCGTTCGTGTTTTTGTTGGTCATCTGTCTCACCCAACTCCTCGACATGCGTGCTTCTGCTCACCCAAAAGCACTCCCCTTTGCGTTGGTGACACTCCCTGTGCAGTCCCAACGCGTTTGCTGCACTTTGTGGGACCTGCTCCTTCTCACTCAAAGACGCCCGATCACCCGCCTGGCGCCTTCACATATCGATGACCCCTTCGGCAACTCCAGGTCCGCAAACACCACAACAAGCGGCTTCCACACCCATAACAACCTGTGTGGCCACACAACCACGCAATCATCGTGAATAGGTCGTCTGTACATCGACAAAACTCCACCGTTTGTACGAGTCCCCGCTGCACTATCTACGCTCTACGCTCAACACACAAGAGTGTGGCTGCATAAGATGAACGCCATGTGGTGTCTCTAGTGTTGCTCTCGTCGCCTGCGAAGTATGAGCTCGTCGGAGCGAAGGGGGCTGGGGACCCCCAAATGCATCAACTTCGTTTCTGGCTATAGGAGGCGACAGATGAGGTCCTGAACTGTGCCACAGAGCGGAGGAGCATGCA
>JAAEMK010001039.1 GCA_024225635.1 Desulfobacteraceae bacterium
CAAGGCAAACCAAAACCATTGACTTGTTTCGGCTGTGGGTCAGAGAAACATCTGCAAAGAGACTGCCCTAAGCCGAAGACAGGAGCAGCGTCTTCAACAGTCAAGTACGTAGACTCGGAAATTGACAGTCTGAAACACGAGTGTGCGGAAACTGAGCAAACGGAAGAGTACTACGACGCCCGCGAGTCTGACGACTATCAGACCGACGGTGACACGGGTCAGGAGACAGAAGAAGACACAGAGTACGAACAAGAGTACGAGGAGGACGACAGAGAGTATGAAGGAAGTGATTCCGCGTCATCGCAGGTAAACTTCCTAAGACTCACCGTCAACCAAATCAATTGTCTTCCACGGAACGCATTAGGACCATCAGTGCGGATGCCAGCTCGAGTCGAAGACGTGGAATTTAATTCCGTCCTCGATTGCGGCAGCGGCATTAGCATCTTGTCCGGAGGAGCAGCCTGGAAAATTGCGAATTCAAAAGTGGATCCGGACAGAGAATTTTGGACAAAAACCAAACCTCTGGCTCAGGATTCACCATTATTCGGCGATTACCATGGCAATCGACTCAATCTGACGAGGTACATCGAAGCGAACGTACAACTAGGAGCACTAGTCATTCCGGTGACCTTCATGATCGACCCCAAGGGAACCCAGGAAGTTCTGTTGGGCACCAGAGTCCTGAACGACACAG
>JAAEMK010001040.1 GCA_024225635.1 Desulfobacteraceae bacterium
CCATGACAGTATAACCGATGAACCGTCAGACCCCCGGAAACGCGCGCTGTCCTGTTTCCGGGTCTGTAAAAGGAGTGTATCTGGTGAAAGAGGAAGTATTTGAACCGAAAATAGTCGCTTTTATGTGCAATTGGTGCACCTACGGCGCTGCCGATCTGGCCGGTGTCAGCCGCATGCAGTATCCGTCCAACATGCGGATCATCCGGGTCATGTGTTCGGCGAGCGTCAGTCCCCATCATATCCTGAGGGCGTTCCAGAGCGGGGCCGACGGCGTGATGGTGGGCGGTTGACACATCGGCGACTGCCATTACCTGTACGGTAATAACATGACCATCAAGCGGATCACCTTTGTTCAGGAAATGCTCAAGTTCATGGGACTCGAGGGTCGGCTCCACCTGGAGTGGATCTCCTCGGCCGAGGCCCAGAAGTTTGCCAGGGTGGTAACGGATTTCACGGAAAAGATAAGGCGCCTGGGCCAAAACCCCGTGGCGGCCATCCAGGACCAGGAAAGGGAAAGGAGGAACCATGGATATCACAAGGCAGGTTGAACAGTTGCTTAAACAGGGCAAAGTCGATATCTTCCTCGGGTACAGGGAGCTTTACGGCCACCTGATTCCCCACGGCTACACCATGGACAACCTTGAAGATCTTGAAAACCTCAAGGTGAGCCAACACCGCTACAGCCTGGAAAAGGTGGCCACCCACCTTGCCGAAAGCAAGCCGGACCTTAAGATCGGCATCATTGCAAGGGACTGCAACCAGCGGGCCTTGAACATTCTTTACACCTGGAACCAGCTCGACCCCGACAATATCGAGACCATCGGCGTCAACTGCTGTCCGTCCAAAACCCGGAAGCACGGGGACTGCTCCTACCTTGAGCCGAAAAAGACCGGAGGGTTCAAGAAAGAGAACGGCATCGATTACAATGCCGAACCCGAAGCCTTTATGGAGGAGTTTGACAACGCTGAGCGGTTCTCC
>JAAEMK010001041.1 GCA_024225635.1 Desulfobacteraceae bacterium
ATTCTAACCACTACATCTTGATGATGGCATAAATTTGTGGAACTTTGTCACATATCATCATTCATGTTTGAGATGCGCTACAAGATTAAACATGCCTCTGCAACTGTGCAAAACTTGCATACATACTTACTGACACTTTTCATCTTGGTTGTAACACTACCTTGCAGTGTTTACAACCACATTGAGATGAAAAGGGTCAGTATGTATGCAAGTTTTGCACAGTTGCAGAGGCATCTTGAAGCATGTCTAATCTTGTAGCGCATCTCAAACATGAATGATGATATGTGACAAAGTTCCACAAATTTATGCCATCATCAAGATGTAGTGGTTAGAATTGAGTTGTAGTTGTTTGACTTACCTACGAATTCCTCTCTACTGTTTTGGGTATGCAGACCAGGGCAACAACTTGATGCCACTTCACACTTGGCAATGCAAAGGTATGTCATCATCATCATCATCATCATCCACAACACCATCATCATCCACATCATCATCATACACATCATCATCATCATCATCATCCACATCATCCACATCATCATTATCATTCATATCATTATCATTCACATCATCATTATCCACATCATCATCATCCACATCATTGTCATCATCATCCACATCATCATCATCATCTACATCATCGTCATCCAAATCATCATCGTCCACATCATCATCATCCTCATCATCATCATCCACATTATCATCATACACATCATCATCATACACATCATCATCACACACATCATCACCATCATACACATCATCATCACACACACATCATCATCATCATCATCATCCACATCATCATCATCATCATCCACATCATCATCATCCACATCATCATCATCCAAATCATCATCATCCACATCATCGTCATCCACATCATCATCCACATCATCATCATCATCATCA
>JAAEMK010001042.1 GCA_024225635.1 Desulfobacteraceae bacterium
AGTCGAGGTGGAGGAGCGACGGAGTATAGCACAGCCCGGTGTCAGCGATTGGGATCGAACCCATGACCCTTGAGTGTGAACCCAAGGACACAACCACTGAGGTACCACGCCCAGCTAAACTTAACACACACGCATGTCATAGAGCCACGAAAGGCACCTTAACCCTCAACCTTAGCCTCGCCTCCGGGGCACCGGGATCGAAACTTCCAGCGACCTCGGCTCCCCCGTGCTTGACTTCGGAGTTCTGACTTTTCACAGAAATTTCCGCTGGTTCGACCCCCAGAATGTTCTGAGAATTTTCCATGAAATCCAACTTCTGCATTTGATTCTGAGAGTTCCACCTAAAACAACTTTGAATTTTCGTGTTCCACCTAACACAAACGTCGAGTTTTGAGGGGTCCACCAAACAAACAAACGTCGAGTTTTGAGGCGTCCGCCAAAAAATGAACGTCGAGTTTTGAGTGGTCCACCAAAAAAATGAACGTCGAGTTTTGAGGGGTCCACCAAAAAACTTTGAATTTTCGTCTTCCACCCAAAACAAACGTCGAGTTTTGAGGGGGTTAGTGCAAGGATCACACCCGAGTTGTGAATTATGGCCGTCATAAATCGCACTGGAATGGATGGCTGGGCATGGCCGCACACACATACCTGCACGGGGGCGCCCATCTGCACAGGCGGCGGCACCTGGACGGCCTGCTTTCTGCGGCCACCGCCCTGGCGCTCCTGCTTCACCGGCGCGGTGCTCTCGCCCCATGACTGCGTGGTCTGCGACGACCTGCGCCTTGACTTGGTGGGAGCCTTCTGCTTCTTCTTGCGAGCAGTCTTGGCCTTGGGCCCC
>JAAEMK010001043.1 GCA_024225635.1 Desulfobacteraceae bacterium
GGGCATCACCTTCCCGGACCTGCTCAAAGGGATCATGGCCCGGCTCCGGGATCTCAAGGGAATCTACCACCCGGACTGCGACATGGCCAACCTCCCCCCGGAGTTCTTCAAGCTGGCGGGACAGGTGAAGAACACGGGCAGACTGGAACGCTGCCGCAGACGGCGGCCCTACCCTGCCCAGGACAAGGTCATGGACCTGGGGGGCTGGACCGGGAGCCTCACCTTTACCGAACCGGTCTCCCCCTTCCTGCCCCTTCTCCAGGCCGGAAGCCTCATTGGGGTGGGGCGGAAGCTGACCTACGGCCTGGGACGTTTTTCCCTGTTTTAGGCTTGATTCCCTGGGTCGGGCCTGATAGATCTATTTGAAAGAGTTGAATGGGGACAGCAAACCGGCAAGCGACACCGCCAACAAACTACTTTGGTGAACACTCCAATTCAAAAAGAAGCCCGTACAACAAGGGTTTTAACAGATATTGGACACTTCCGGCAGCTAACGTTTTCGGGGGTTGGCCTTGTTTGCCAAAAGTCCTCGGAAGGAGAAACGGAAGATTCATGGCAAAAAACGCTCAAAAGCCCTATAGGACAAGGGATTGAGGTTAAAAAATCAAAATGGAAAACTTTTTAAGCAAAAACTGATCCAAAGCCTTCAAAAAGGCTAAAAAAGGAGCTAACTTTTTTGGGAACTTTTTTACCCAAAAAAATGTCTTGTAACCCCGAAGAATCATTGAACATTTTCCAGAGGCTGCAGTTTGAATGGGGCACCGCTAATGAAGGTGATTATAGATAAGGGCACATGGACTGATTCCTTGATGGAAGAAACTTAATGTGATATTCAATCTGCTTAAATTACTTTGTTGTAGAATACAATATAAGCATAGGAAGAATATGATTTCAAGACCAGGTAAACCTTTGACAC
>JAAEMK010001044.1 GCA_024225635.1 Desulfobacteraceae bacterium
CTATTTATTATTTAAATATGCCCTAAGGGCAGAAAAATGGTAATATGTACCTGGTGAGGTGATGATGAAAAAGTAAGATGATGATGAAAAAGCAAGAGGATGATGAAAAAGCAAGAGGATGACTATGGTGGGCTTGAGCAATAGGACAACCATGACAACTGCGCTGATTGTAATCATCGCGATGACAGTTGAAGAAAAACATATTCTCCACCATCAGGTCGCGGCTGCCACCAGTACGACCAGCACCCCACCATTACGTCATAATAATCGTCATCATCACACCACAAGCAAACTGTTACCACTACGATAATGACCACCTCTGCTGCTACGATAGCCATGACAATGGTGATCATCATGGTGACAGACACCAACACCTTTCGACCTAAGCCTTTGCTACCACAGTGGCCTCAGCAGTCAGCACTTTTGTTGCTCCAGTTGGCGTATAACCAGCTATACGCCATACTACTATATCACCTCACTGTCACATCACCAACACTGTCGCATTTGTAAGCACATAGGAGGTGCGTAGGTGGTACTAAGGTGTTGGTGTCGATTGAGACAATCATCATTGTCCTTTGCACCGCTCGGTCGTTGATGATAGTGGTAGCACTTAGCTTGTATTGTGGTGACTGGTGACGACCATGTTTCTGATGGTGTATGATATTGGGGTGCTGAGTGGTCTGGTGGCGGTACTGGTGGCGACCGCGACCTGATGGTGGAGAATATGTTTTTTTCAACTGTCACTGCAATGATTACAATCAGCACAGTTGTCATGGTCGTCCTATTGCTCGAGCCCACCATAGTCATCCTCTTGATTTTTCATCATTCTCTTTCTTTTTCATCATCCTCTTGCTTTTTCATCATCCTCTTACTTTTTCATCATCACCTCACCAGGAACATATTCCCCTTTTCTGCCCTTAGGGCATTTTTACATAAA
>JAAEMK010001045.1 GCA_024225635.1 Desulfobacteraceae bacterium
AGCTCGCAGTCGTCGCAGGAAGGCCCCTCCCCACAACACCGAGCCAGACTCGAATCACAGGGTCAGAGCACGGAAGATCCGAGGAAGAGTATTGCGGGACCAAGCCCCCCTCAACCACCTCCTCCCCAGCAGAGTTATCTGCAACGTTATTTCAATCAGAGACCCCAATCTCATGGTCCACCACCAGCTCAGGCATATCCTAGCCAGAACTGGATTGAGCAGACGAAGTTATACAAAACGGAAGCTCAATTGTGGCAGGAACAGCAAGCTCGTGAGCAGCAACGCCAAGAGCAAATACGGACTGATAAGGACCATGAACAGTGGGTCCAACACGAACAGAGATGGTGGGACGCTGGAAATACAGGACCCCCTCCGCCACCGGATGTGATCCCCGAGAGATATTGGTTCACGAGTCCCAATATGAACAGATTTAGAGGCCCATCGGGAGCCACTTACGACGCGGGACCGTTCAAGAAACCATTTCCGAGAGGTCCGAGACCACCACCCCCAGGAGGTGCTGGAGGTGTAGGAGGTGTAGGCGCAATTGGAGGAACCTACCCGATGCACATGACCCCCTCCACTTCCCAGGCGCCCCAACAATATCCGTCCCCAGGACAAGGACAGCAACAACAGCAGTCCTCTGGAGGCCAAAGGCGCAGACATTCGTTTAGTCGACCTGAACTCCAGGGGACAGGGCAATTTCCCCAGACCCAGGGACAGGCGC
>JAAEMK010001046.1 GCA_024225635.1 Desulfobacteraceae bacterium
GAAGCAGAGTTGTGGGAGCAATTCGTCTCAGGGTGGCATGATTGCTGTAAGGCTGTTGTTCTCAATGTCAGTGAGTCTACTTCGCAAGGTTCTTCAACGGGTTTAGCTACTAGAAGGGTGCCTCGCCTTTCGATAGGCATTGACGGTGTCTCTCTTCCTTGCTCGGCGCTCCCAGATTCTGGTGCTTCGATGTCCGTTTTAGTCCCTTCTTCGTTGATTCCTGTCATCTACAAGGGCCGGCTCTTCCATGTGTTCCAGAATTTGAAATACGTGCCGTCGACGCCTATCCGCCAAGTAGAAGGACAACCACTTAGCATTCTCGGTTCACTGTTAGCTACGGTGACGTTGTGCGGACGGCAACTCAGCACCACCATCTACATCTGCCCAGGCATGGCGGCGGCAGACGGAATCATCGTTGGTTGTCATTCCCTCCGGCGCCTGGGTTTTTCTCTTTGTGGACCGGATGGCATCGACTACCTCTCGAATAGCGATTCAGATGATAACCTCGAGCTCGATCGGTTGACTTCTTTTCCGGCACCAAAGGACATGCCTTCTCAAGGGGAGGAGAGTGAGGGAAGTGCATTGGTCAAGACATGACCCA
>JAAEMK010001047.1 GCA_024225635.1 Desulfobacteraceae bacterium
GATAAAATCGCTCACTTCCTTCTTCTGGTGAGCGATGTGTCTCAAAATTCCGTCATAATTACAGTTGATTTGTTGCGTCAGCTTCGCAACAAATCTCCAGTCTCGTCGGAGGGGCTTTTGTCCACCTTGCGAGACAAATTGATTTTCCCGTTCGCCAGCAGAAGGCGGAGCAGCAGATGACACGGGCCACCCGAAAACGAGTGCTGGATTCGCCGTCAGGTGGTATCCGTGCCCCATATTCATAATGGAAGGGAACCAGGTGAAGGCTGGCAACTTCAACTGATCCAATCCTATCGGGTTAACTGTCTCGGGCAGACCGTAGTTTGGTCGTGTCGAGTCCAGAATGATCGTTTGTGCTGTCTCGACCAGTCTCGCCACACGACAGGTAGTCGGAGTGGGGACGACTTTCGGAGGCAGCAAACTTTCCTCCACCTGTGGTAGGGGGGGGGGGGAAGATTCTTCCGCTTTCTGTTGTTCGTCTTTTTGTCGTTGCTGTTTGCTCGCGACAGGTTTAGGTTTCACAGGCTTGGGCTGACGCACTCCACTAGCGTAGGCGATGTCAGCGGAAGCACTAAATGTGGCAGTTTTCGGTCTGTCCTTAGAAGGAACCAAAAGTTCTTTCAGCGGGACACTGACAGGTGCACCACTATATGTGGTCAAGCGTGTTTGTTCCGGCTTGCCCAAGTCCGACGTAGAAGACGATTTCTTGGGCAACGTCGGTGGGTTCTTGTGCCCTGGGTCATCCAACGTTAGCATCGCAAACGGATTCTGAACCAGGGTAATACTGGGCGGGGTATATTTCGGGGGGTTGAATTTGCATTCCCCTGACGTA
>JAAEMK010001048.1 GCA_024225635.1 Desulfobacteraceae bacterium
CACCGGAGACACCCGAGGAGACACCAGTGGTGGTGTCTGTGGCCCTCTCTCCTTCTCTGCGCCCCCGCCGTTCTCACAGGCGTCCTCTGGTGGCCTCTGATTGTTTTGGGAGAGGTCAAAGAGTGCGGGTCAAAGATCCCTGAGCTGTGGCGCTGGAACAAGGGATATATGCCCTCATTTGCTGTTTTATGACACCCCAGCTGCCATCACACGGAAATCAATTCTGGGCACCGGGTGTTCTCACGCGGACGAGACCAGCCGCTCAAGTTTTGGAGTGGGACGCCGTGGCATCGAGACAGCTTCGGTCCCCGGCTCGTCCTGCGTGCGCTCCTGGGCATCCTTATCACACCCTTGATGCCACTGCTCATCCCCGTGTTGCTCTGTCAACGCCTGTGAGGAGGTTCAGCCGGTACAACCCCTGGTACTGGCTACTGCCCGCCATTCCAAGCACTGTCTTCTATTGCGGGGTGGCGGCAGTGCTCAAGGTTGGGCCCACGTGGTGGGGAGGAATGGTGGGAAGTTATGGAGGTTGGTGTCCTCGTGTGGATTATGACCAGTGGTGATGCACTACTGGACGCGACGGGTCTCCACAGACTCTCGGCCAAATTAAGGATCCACTTTTCGGGGAAGAAACAGACACCCCTTTTTGGCCAAAAGCTCTGGTTTTTTTTCGGCCGTTAAGGCTAAATTCGGCTCCAGGTTTGGAGAATGGGTGTTATTTCAATGAACAGAGTCTTGCACGGGTGTTTTCATTAGAAAACAAGTGGGTTTTCTGAGTAAACATACACTTTGGCAAATTTTGAGAAAACAGACTTATGTACATGTAATTTCAAAAATATCTCACAGGGGGG
>JAAEMK010001049.1 GCA_024225635.1 Desulfobacteraceae bacterium
CCTCGTTCCTGACCATAATGCGAAGGCCAATGAGGACCACCTCATTCTCGACCAACTCGTCTCCATGTCTCGTCTCCTCTCCCTGGCACTCAACATGGTCTGGATAGGCTTCTAAATCTCCGCTGGCGGTAATGCTGAAATAATTCCACTGGTTGAAGTGCAAGTGCATTCCTGAAACTCGTCCTGGTGGCGTATATTTCTCTGATCTTACCATCCGTCTGCATTCATTCTTGGTCACAGGAGAAGGTCTCAACAGGGAAGGCACTGAGGCAAGTTTCAAATGACCGAAAACGCCGCACCTATAGCGCCATTCGCTAACCAGGATTTCACAGCTGTGTCCCTGCATCTCCCTGGTCTGGCCCTCGGTCAAAACCTCATAGGTCCCGCCCAATGGCGTCTCGTCGTTGGCCGTCAGTGGGTCGCAGATGCTTGGCCTGGCAAACTTTTGGATTTTTGTGGGAGATCTGCAGTCGTAGTATTCCACCTCGTATCCATCAGTC
>JAAEMK010001050.1 GCA_024225635.1 Desulfobacteraceae bacterium
AGAGAAAGAGAAATTGATGCCTCAGCAAGTGGGTGACACAAAAAAAAAAAAAGAAGAAACCACCCTAGCGAAGGTGCTGAAGGAGATCGAGCTCCGGTCCCAGAGTGATGGTGACAACTGAAAGCTATTGGAGGCAGCCTGTAAGAGCGTGGGCGTGAAGGAGTGCCTCCACCCCAACTTATCACAGCAAGGAATGAGTACATACATCCACCCGATCTCCGACAACGGCCTTCACCTCAAGATGGGAATTTCGATAGAGGGGGTCGTCAACCAGATACAAGTTCGTTTTTGTTCCAACTCCTTCATCCATAATCATAAACAACACTTCGACTCATTTCAGTTAGCGCGGTTGGGTTCTCCGGATGAGAACTTCAAGATTTTGGCTGAGGGTGCAGTTGTCTGGCACACCCACTTATCAGCCCTCACTCGTCTCCTCCCACTCATTCTCGGGGAGATACGTGAAGCTAGCGAACAGAGGATGAGCGCACCTGTCAATCAACTACCTGAAGAGGGAATGGAAGTCGAGGGGGATACCGCTTCGCTCGCACATCTACGCATACATGTAAAGAAGGAGCAGCTACAACCAACAACTCCTTCACCTTCGCAAGAGGACGCGCAAACTACTCCTAACCTCTTCAGACCGAGGTATTTTTTCAGTAGGGGTTTTGCTCGAACTTGAATTGAGTCGGTTGCGATAGTAGAAGAGTGACCCCTTTCTTCAGAACCTGCTTCGAGTGCACCATGTGTAGAAGCGTGTGCTATACTGAGCGTGGGCTCCAACGCCATATGGTCTCGTTCCACAACGTCATAACATGTACGACGAGCGACTCACCCTCCTTCCCCTGTCGATTGTGTGGAAGGAACTAC
>JAAEMK010001051.1 GCA_024225635.1 Desulfobacteraceae bacterium
AAGCGTATCAAGCAAAATTGTTCATCATGCGCATAATTGTTCCGTCTGGGTTGTCGCTTAGTTCATCTGATAATATTCCCCGCCTTTGATGGATCGACTATTTGATGAATGCAATGTTTTTTTGTTGCCCTGGGACAGATTTATAAAAATTCGGTAAAGTACCAATTCCCACCGCCCCTCCTCTTTACAAAATCTTTACAACCTTATCCCCGATGAACAAACTTTCTTTACATCTATCATATATTCCGGGCTGAACCGGCGATTTTTAAACTGCCTGAAATCCTTTTTGGCCCAAAACCCGTCCGGAAAAAAAGGGGGGGGAATGGAAGCACACGTTAAAGGCGGGGTTGGTGACAAACGCCGACCTGAAAAATACGACACGATCATCAAAGGGTGAATCACATGATAAGCAGCGTTGGCAATGGCCAAGTGAAAATCTTTGAATTTTCTTGACGCCGCAGCCTTGAAGCGTATTATTGGCATGGCTGTAAACCCGAAGAGCAGGAGAAATCCCAATTAGATGAGAATGCAGATGATAAGAGTATTTTGTATGCTGATGCTTGTTTCACCATGGCTGTCCCCGGTTTCCGCCCAGGTCGGGGACAGGACTTTTTGGGGGGCCGGGCCTGTTTCCGGCCAGGTAGGCATGTATTCATATCGCGCCTGCCATCTGACCGGAATTACAAAGTTGGGCCCCCAGGGCCGTATTATGAAAAGGATAACCATCCTGAGGGACAGTCATAACAGGGTTGTGGGGAAAACACATTATAATGGAAAGAAAGAGATCACATCAAAGATGTCATATATGTTTGATACCGGGAACCGGTTGATTCGAAAAATAAAGCAGTCACCCGATGGTAAACCGGTGAAGATTCGAACCTATTCCTATGATCCGGATAGCTTCATTTGCAGCCAGGCGGATACAGCCGGTGACGGGCGTATGCTGAAAAGACATGTTTATCTGTTTAACCGGAATCGTGAACGGATTCGGAAAACCACATTCAATGCAGAACAAAAACCGATGCAGACACGGATATACCTTTTTGATGCATCCGGTCGGAGGGTGAGGGACGTTTCCTTCTCTGCTAATGGGGAAGTTTTGGGGAGTACCGGATACACCTATAACGATTCAGGCCACATGTCAGGGGTTCAGTATTTAGATAAGTCAGGCCGGCTAAAGGGCAAAAGCCTGATCAAAAGCGACAATACCGGCCGCATTGAAACAAAGCGCAGATTTGATGCTCAAGGAAAGCTGAAATATACCGTGCGCTATCATTATGACGAGGGCCGGGACAACAGGAACAAATAGGTATGCATACGGAAAAAGTCGATACCATCATCATCGGGGGCGGCCTCAGCGGGATTTATGCGGCCTCTCTGCTGGCGGCAAAGAAAAAAAACTTCATTCTGCTTGAGGCCCGCTCCCGGGTGGGGGGCAGAATTTTAACCCGGGAGCATCAGGGCTTTTTCGCTGATCTGGGACCATCCTGGTACTGGCCCATGATCAACCCGAAGGTAAACGCCCTGATACAGGCCCTGGGTCTTAAAGGCTATCCTCAGTTTGAAAAGGGCCTGGGCCGGTTCCAGACCAAAAACGGCCATGCTGAAACCGTTGCCGGATATCCCATGGATCCGCCCGGATGGCGGCTTGCCGGTGGTATGATCTCCCTTGTCAAGGGACTTTGCGCCCGGGTTCCCAAGGATGCCATCCGGCTGAACCATCCGGTCTGTGAGATCCAACGGCTGGATACAGGTGTCCGGGTTATAGTGGGGCGTCTTGACCAGGAACCCACGTGCCGGCTGAAGGCATCCAGGGTCATTCTGGCTTTGCCGCCCCGGCTTGCTGCCCGTTCCATTTTGTTTACACCTGATTTGTCCTGCAATCTTACCCAGGCGATGTTAAGGGCAAGCACCTGGATGGCGGGACAGGCGAAATTCTTTGCCCTGTATGACAAGGCGGAGTGGCGGAAGATCGGCCTTTCCGGCCAGGGGTTCAGCCTGTGCGGCCCCTTGGGAGAGATCCATGACGGGTCCGGTGAAGCGGACAGGCCCTATGGTCTGACCGGATTTGTCGGCATCCCGGCATTACGGCGCAAAAATAAAGACAGCATGATCCAGGCCATCTTGTCCCAGCTTCCCCTTCTTTACGGTGAGGGGGCCGGACAGCCGGTGGACGTCTATTATCAGGATTGGGCAAGGGAAGAATTTACAGCCACTGAATATGACCGGCGGTCTGCCCACAATCATCCCGAGTTCCAGCCGCCTTCCGGAAAAACAAGCATCTGGGATGACTCCTTTCACTTTGCCGGTACGGAAACCGCAGACGAGCTGGGCGGCTACCTTGAAGGGGCATTGTCCAGTGCCGACCGGGCTGTCCGTTAAATCATACTCTTCCTATCCTTCTCAGGCCAGATGAACCCTTTTTTCTCGAGTTCTTCACGGCTCAACTCATCGAGTTCATGGGGCAGGACTATCCAGTCACTGGACCCAAAGGTCTTGTAATGGAAGTGGGGTTCAATGCCCACAATATTGTTTTCCGGTTTGTAGTAGAGAGCTGCTATTTGAATGGTGACAGCCTCTTCTTCGGCCAGAGCCGTCTTCACCCTGTTGTATACGGCCTTGAATGTTTTCCCCCGGTCAAAGATGTCATCCACGATCAGAATCCGGCACCCCGGAGTGACCCTGCGTACCAGCGAGTCCACATTCTCCACCCGGACCTCCCCTGCGGCGCCGATCCCCGTATAGGACTGCGCATGGATGGTGGTGAACTCCTTTTTCTTGCCGGAAAGCAGGGCAAACACCTCCTGCATATAGATGGATATCTGAGCGCCCCCCCGGGTGATTCCGGAAAAGATATCAAAATCATGGCCCTGGCCATAGATCTTCTTTGCAAACTCCCAGCAGTCTCTCTCCATCTGCTGGGAATCGATAAATATTTTTTCATTTGTAACGGTCATACGTTTCAGTTACTCCGAATCCTGATCGTCCCGTCCCCGTACTCTAAAAAGAGTATCAGGTGCAATCAAACAGCCGGGACAAAAGTTAAAGTAAGGGAAAAGTTCTGTTTAAACCTGGGTATCCGACCCTGCCCTGCGCCCGGATACCTGATGGCACGAAAAGGGCGTTTCCCCCCGTGCCCCGACATTGCCGGACAATGTTTCCTTTATAGTGCCACAACATGCTGCACGGGTGCCTCTGCCCTGAACAAAGGCCTTTGCCTCAATCCCGTCAGCATGGAAAGTGCCATAATATAACAGGATTTTAATAATCATCAATTATAATCTTGTATAATCTTGGAATTTACCTGAAGAACATTGATCCGGTTTTCACAGAAGAATATCTATTTGAAAATCATTGAGGTTCTATGAGCTTTCTGTCTTGATGGCTTCAGGCGCGGGCAAGGACCAGCAGGTCCACGGACCGGGCACCGGCCTTGAACAAGGTGGACGCCGCCTCGGTTGCGGTGGCGCCGGTGGTGTAGACATCGTCCGTGAGCATGATCCGTTTTCCTTTGACCTTTGCGGGATGCTTTACCCGGAACGCACCTTTGATGTTCTCTGCCCGCCCGGCCTTGTCAAACCCGGTCTGGGAAAGGGTGTTTCTTGACCTGAAAAGCAGGCGGTTTGAAACGGTCCAGCCTGGGACGACGCCTGCCCACGCCTTGAAGAGCCGGGAGAATTCATGGATCAGGAGATAGGCCTGGTTGAACCCCCTTTTTACGAGCCTTTTCCTGTGCAGGGGAACGGGCACGATGACATGGAGGGGGCCTGTGACAAAATTGCGTTGAAAGGTTTGAAACATGAGGCGTCCCAGGGGCCGGGCAAGGGATGTCTTCTTTCCGTACTTCAGCAGATGGATGCTTTCCTTCAACAGGGCGTCGTAGTTGCCAAAGGCCCTGATCCTGCCGATGCGGTCATGGGTTGGGTTACTGCCGTAAAAGCAATCGGAGCAAGGGTGATCGGAGCCTGTGCGGGAGGCAAAGGGTTTGCCGCATCGGGTGCACAGGGGCGATTCAATGGGGTTGACGCCTGTTTCAAGGCAGGCGGGGCAGAAGAGAAGGGACAGGAGCTGTTCAACGGTGGGGCTAACGGAGGTAACGGGTTGCGGCCGGAACCGGATGTAGCGGCCGCAAACCAGGCACTTGTACGGAAAAAGGGCGGCAAGCGCCCGTTTTCCCGCACATAAAAGGAATTTTGAGATCAGCTCATGTTTTGGATGGTCTCGCAGATGATCTTTCCAAAGTCGGAGCATGATACCTCCCGGCAGCCGGGCATTCCCGGAGCGAGGTCGGGGGTTGCCTTTCCCGAGCCAAGGGCGGTGGCAAGGCCCTGGCGGACAAGGTATAGCAACCGGTTCAGATTTTAGGGACCATTATATACTCTCGAAGATATTTCATCGATGCAAAAGGCTGCTTAAAGATAGCAAAAACAATCAAAGTAGTAAAATCCCATTGGAATGATAAGAGCCCAGTGCCAACTTTCTAAAAAGCCTATATTTTGCCATTATGCTACTGAGTACATCGCTCCGCTGCCATACCTTCCGGCGGCAATGGCGGAGTATAGTCGCCAGGGGTCCAGACGACCGTGTTATCGGCGAAATCGCTTTCCCCTACCTCATTAACAGCTTTCAAACGAAAATAATACGTTGTACCCTCCGTCAACGTCAAGTTATCCAAAGAATAGTTAGTAACATTCCCTATATCCATTGTTTCCGTAAGGCTATTCGGATCTGTTCCATAATAGATACGATAACCATCCACAATGCCGGCACTGGCTGTCCATGTAACTGTTTTGGCATATCCATGCGGACAATGAAGAAAGAGAAAAGAAACCAAACTCAAACCAATAATTCCTATTTTTTTTCTCATCTTGCCCTCCCGATTATTGGCACACGTTTTTTCAGAGATCAAAACAACCTCCTATTTATCAACGATTATCACGTTATACATGGCTCCAGGCTTTTCATTGCCGCCAAGACTCACAGTGCCTGCCGAAAAATTCTTTTTATAAACATTCATGTTGACTGCCGATCCAATGTCGAAACCGGCATCGTCAAACTCAAGCAGCCAGGCCGGCGGAACGTTCCTATAATCATAGGTTACGTAGACAGTCACATCTTTATTCACCTCAAAGGTGAGAAAGGAATTGTCTGTTTTTTTGGTATCCGTTGCGGCGGTCTTGATATATATGGCGTTCAGCAAAGACTCCGGCACGTTTTTAAATCTATACGTCCGGTCAATATTGCAGTATGAATTATTGTCAAGGCCTTCCACGATCTCATATGCCTTGCCTGAAGCGACTGTCAAATTTGACACCTGCACACTGGAAACTGGGGGGTGCGACGCCGGCATATAAGTAACAACGATCGAACTGGTGCCATCATTACCGGCTTTGTCCCTGGCAACAACAGCCACGATATTGGTACCTTCCTCAAGCGGGATGTCACGCACACTCCAGCTTTCGGTTCCTTCCGCAATGCCGCTGTTAGTGCCGGCAGCCCAGGCGACAGTCGTAATCTCCCTGTCATCGAATGCAGTACCGGACAGGCTCACTGTCGATTTATCCGTCCAATATGTTCCGGTTGTTGCGGGCGATTTAATCGTAATTTGAGGAGCGGTGAAATCAGGGGGCAAGTATACAATACGTAACGTAGCAGAACTCTCATTTGCTGCTTCGTCTCCTGCAATAACAGTAATTATGTTTTCACCTTCCTGTAATTGTACAGCGGATATGGACCAGTTTTCAAGCCCGGTAGCCAAACCGGAGTCACCGCTGGAGCTACTCCACCGTACCTCACTTACACCAACGTTGTCGCCCGCTGATCCAGAGATAGACACGACAGAGTTCTCCGTGGTATAAGATCCTGAATGTGTCGGCTCAATTATGCTCAAAAATGGCGAAACGGTACCCGGAGAATATCGCACGGTCAGTTGCTGAACGCCCTCATTCCCTGCTGAATCTATCACTGAAACCGTGATAATGTTGTCACCTTCTATCAACGGGACTCCGGATATGGACCAGTTTTCAAGACCCGATGCAGCGCCGGAACCACCACCGGAACTGCTCCATTTCACTTCTTGAAGGCCCACATTATCACTTGCTGTTCCCCCGAGATCGACTGTCATGGACAAGGTGTCGTACACCCCGGCAGATACTGGTGAATTTATGGAAACAACAGGGGGGGCAACATCTTTTCGTTCTACGATAATAACATTGTACATGGCCCCGGGTTTTTCATTTGCCCCAAGCGATACCGTTCCTGCCGGAAAGTCTTTCTTGTAGATGTTCATGTTGACGGCGGAGTCAAGATCATGGCCGGTATCTTCAAAATCAGATAAAAGCCAGGCCGGAGGGACATTTCTATAGTCAAAAGTCACATACACAGTTACATTCTTATTAACATCGAAAGAGACAAACGGATTATCAAGTTTTTTGGTATCCGTCGCAGCGGTCTTGATATATATGGCGTTCAACAGAAAATCCGGTACGTTTGAGAATCTATACCTGCGATCGATGTTGCAGTATGACCTATCCGCCAGGCCAGCCACTATTTCATAAGCCTTGCCGGAAGCAACAAATAAATTCGAAACTTGCAGATCTGATGAAACGGAAGAAACTGGAGTCGTTGTTACAGCGGGTATCAATTTTGAGACTTCCTGGGAGTAGCCACTCTCGTTTTCCGATGTATCAACAGCTGTGACAGCAAAATAATAGGTTACATTCTCCGTTAATCCGGTTGCAGTATACGTTGTGGCCTTTCCAACAGGGACATGTGTATCATATGCGCGAGAAGTTGTACCATAATGGACTTGATACCTATCTAAATCAGCATCTCCGGCAGGTTCCCAGCTTAAATTAACACAACCTTCCCCTGCCGAAACGATGCTCGGCACAATGATAGCAGCAAATATAACGAATACTATACTAACTATCTTTTTCATCCCTCCCCCCCTTCTTATTTTTATGATTTAATTATTGCATAGCATTCTCTGAACTCAAAATGCTATTAATACCAATTGTTTTTGCTATCGCAATTTTCATTCCATCTTCCCACAAAATATTTACATCTGGGTTAAATTTAAAATTCAATAAAACGGACTTCCGGTCAGTGGTGTCCGGTTAGAAAATTGCATGGAAAAAATATGCAAAAAAAGTTAGATTTTACTTGACAAAGTTAATAAAGTAAATTTGCCGTCTTGTTATAACAAGGGATGCCGACAAATATGCGCTCACTCTACATACCAAAGGAAAATTTTGACTCTCGCTCCTACGCTCAATATCTTTCGCCCTTACAGGATATTCTTCCAAACACCCCAGCTCTTGAGTCGAGGGGGAATAGG
>JAAEMK010001052.1 GCA_024225635.1 Desulfobacteraceae bacterium
GCGTTGAGGAAGCCCTGCTCCGATGCCGCGAGCATGGTCTCCTTGTTCACCTTGATGTTGGGCAGCATGCGGGTGTAGATATCCACACAGGCCTTGAGGGTGTTGACAGTGTCGAACAAGGGTTCCTTGTCCTCCTGCATGTCCCGGTTGTAGGCCATGGGCAGGGACTTCATCAGGGTGATGATGGCCATGAGGTTACCCACCACCCGGGCCGTCTTGCCACGGACCAGCTCAGCCACGTCGGGATTCTTCTTCTGGGGCATGATGCTGGAGCCGGTGGTGAAGGCGTCCGAGATGGTGACAAAGGCAAACTCGGAAGATGACCAGAGCACCAGCTCCTCGGAAAACCGGGAGAGGTGGATCATGCAGATGGAGGCAGCCGAGATGAACTCCATGGAGAAGTCACGGTCGGATACTGAATCCATGCTGTTGTCCGACACCTTTGAAAACCCGAGAAGCTTGCGGGTGTACTCACGGTTCAGGGGAAAGGTGGTGCCTGCAAGGGCGGCGGAGCCAAGGGGCATCACGTCGGTACGCTTCAGGGAATCCTCCATGCGCTCCCGGTCCCGCTTGAACATCTCATAGTAGGCCATGAGATGATGGGCAAAGAGCACCGGCTGGGCCCGCTGCAAATGGGTGTAGCCGGGCATGACCACGTCCTTGTGCTTTTCGGCCACCTGCACCAGGACCTCCTGGAGGGCGAACAGGCGCTCGATGACGGCCTGGGTCTCCGCCTTGAGGTACATGCGGGCGTCCAGGGCCACCTGGTCGTTACGGCTCCTGCCGGTGTGGAGTTTCCTTGCAACCTTGCCGACCTCGTCCCCAAGGGCGCTCTCCACATGCATGTGGATATCTTCCAGGGTGTCGGAGAACTCGAGTTCGTCCTTCGAGATCTTCTCCTTGACCCGGCCAAGGCCTTCCCTTAAGACGGCTGCCTCATCCTCGGTGATGATCCCCTCATGGGCGAGCATGGTCAGATGGGCGATGCTGCCGTCGATATCATAGGAGTAGAGCTCCTTGTCCACATCAATGGACGATGTGAAGCGCTCCACCATGGCGTCCGTGCCCTGGGAGAACCTTCCGTCCCACGGTTTCTTTCCCATATCAGCCTTTTCTCCTCTGCTGGGCAAGCTTCCTGATCCTGAGACGCAGGGCGTTGAGCCTGATGAATCCTTCCGCATCCTTCTGGGTGTAAACGTCGTCATCCTCAAAGGTGGCGAATGACTCGTCATAGAGACTCTCGTCCGAGCGCCTGCCAAGGAGGTGGCATCCACCCTTGTAGAGTTTGAGGCGTACCGTTCCGGACACGGTCTTCTGGGTGTCGTCGATCATGTTCTGGAGCATCTTCATCTCCGGAGAGAACCAGAAGCCGTTGTAGATGAGCTCGGCATACTTGGGAATCAGGGAATCCCGGAGATGCGCCACCTCACGGTCCAGGGTGATGGACTCCATGTTCATGTGGGCAAGCCTGAGGATGGTGCCGCCCGGGGTCTCGTAGACGCCCCTTGATTTCATACCGACAAAACGGTTCTCGACCAGGTCGATACGGCCGATGCCGTTCCTGCCCGCAAGGGTGTTGAGCTCCTTGAACAGAACCGCCGGGGACATCACTTTACCGTTGATGGCGACCGGGTCTCCGTTCTTGAAGTCGATTTCGATGATTTCGGGGGTGTCCGGGGCATCCTCGGGTCTTACGGACATGGTGAACATGTCGTCCGTGGCCTCGGCCCAGGGATCTTCGAGCACACCGCCCTCGTAGCTGATGTGGAGCATGTTGCGGTCGGTGCTGTAGGGCTTGGAAGGCGTCTGGGGCACCTCGATGCCATGGCTTTTGGCAAACTCCATGAGCCTTGTCCTGGAGGTCAGGTCCCAGTCACGCCATGGGGCCAC
>JAAEMK010001053.1 GCA_024225635.1 Desulfobacteraceae bacterium
GCCAAAAAAACGAAAAATGCACTTTTCTCCCTCTTATAAGTTGAAAACGGTCAGACTCTCAAAAATTCGAAGAGAACACCAAAGTTGTATCTCATTAGTAGATCATTTCGTATTTTATTGGTTTTTCTGTAGCTATAGCCCTTATATGACTTTCTAATTTGAAGGCTCCCAATCCCTCTATTTATCCTGTCCTCACCGGGTTTTATTAGCTAAAATTTTTTTTTCCTGGATCCAACCAGGTGAATATAGTTCGTTATAAAATGGTAAAAAAAACCTAAAAAAACATGAAATTGAATAAAACTAAAACACAATTAGATGCACTTTGTATCATTCTCAAACTTTCAAAATATCATTACACAAATTTAAGCAAAAATAAAAAAGTTAGATGTGGTATTTTGAAATCACCTTTTTTTTCGTGGTTCGCCCACTTTGATGGCCCACTGTGATTAACTGACTCACTGTGCACACTTCTCCTTGAGGGAGATGAATTTTGGGGAAGTAATTAGAGGCTGCATGGAGAGAATGCCTGGGTTTAAAAACTTTTTGACCATTTTTCAGGGCTTTTAAAAATGCGGTGAAATAACCCCGGTTTGTCACGAATGGGTTAAAGAAAATATTTTTTTGATTAACTTACAGAAAAAGTTAATTTTTGAAGAGCTCTGTGTCTTATGAAGCATTATAGGTTTCTAAACAGAAAAAAAATAAGTTTATTGATCTAAAATACATTATTTGGCTATCCAGGAA
>JAAEMK010001054.1 GCA_024225635.1 Desulfobacteraceae bacterium
GCATGACGACACGATGGACCCTGTCAAGGACAAGAGGATCACCTACGATGAGCTGACCGTGCTGGGCTATGAGAGGACCGGCTACATGAGGCTGGCCAAGGCTGTGGAGTGGACTGTCAGGACTGACTGGCTGGAGGTGCTCGAGATGGATGATGACACCGAGGGCTCCGAGGATGCTTACGACGAGATGGACAGGCCCGCCGTGCCTGGGACCCAGCCAGCCTGTGTACCTACGCATTACGCTCACCCGGCAAACTGGGTGAGCACCCAAGGTACCAGCTTTTCATCCGATTGGATCAATCTTAATAGTTCTGTGCTAACCCCACTAAACATGCAGGCGTGTGTTCCTGGACCAGGCCAAGTGATGGACGAGAGGCAGAATGAGATGAACGCCCAGTGCAACGAGCAGGATGTGCTCTCCATGCCTCAGGACTTTGATGTGCACAAGGAGGTTGAGGAGGACAGCGTTGATGCCACTTACGTGTCCAAAGCTGGGGATGATGAGGCCCAGGATGTGAAGCACGACTCTATCATCCTCCCCAGCCCAGCAAAGGATCTCCAGGCCAGGAGGTACGAGGGGGAGGAGAAGCAGCTTTCAACCGGCTGCTACATCGCCATCAAGCCCAGCAAGTGGGGCATGACCAGGGACTCCTCCACCATTGTGCAGAGGAGCGCCAAGTACTCACTGCACCAGGAGGGGGACGGGTTCATCATGTCTGTGGGAACCTCAAGCAAGCACTGCAAGATGTGCTGCACCAGCTTCAACCTCGAGCGCAAGGTGGTGATCTACGAGGCCTCCCACACCAAGGTGGTGATCTACGAGGCCTCCCACACCAAGGAGGTGATCGACGAGGCCTTCTTCAGTCTGCAGTACCACTCCTACACTAGCGAGCTGTGCAGGGTGGTGGACAAGGAGGTGGGCATCGCCAGGGCCCTCCTACACAGCTGCTCCTGGAACAAGTCCATGCAGCTACAGAACGTGTTCTCTGTGGTGTGGAGCCAGGTTATGTTCAACAAGGCCACCTAGATGATCCAGATCAAGACCAGCCTATTTTTTAAATATCTCTTTGCTCAGTATTCAAACTAATTTTATTATGAAAGTGAACATTTGCTAATGTATTAGTTTGTGTCTTAGTCTTATGAAAAATGGCTAATGTTTAGTCCTAGTGTTTAGTCCTAGTCTAAGTCATAGTAAGCGCCTTTTAGGACCACATGTACTTGCACTATACTCCAATTCTCAAAAAGTTTTTAAATTATCATTTCAAACTTTTTTCTTTTTGCGTTTGTGGAATGTAACGCGCAGTTTTCGACGCGTTCATTTTGATTTTTAATCCAGCCTAAGCAATATTTTTCACAACAATTGGACGCGCAGCCGTCATATGATTTTCTCTCTCCCAGCTATAATTCTGTACAGCTGGGGGTTAGCTTCGGCTTTTAGATGTAAAATTTCTTCAGAAACA
>JAAEMK010001055.1 GCA_024225635.1 Desulfobacteraceae bacterium
GAGCTGCAACTCTCTCCGCCTATTTTTTTGCATAAAAAAAGGCCATGATGATGGCCCAATTAATCTGATAAAATTTCAAAAAGGTCAATTTAATTTAAGAATTTCACCCCTCATCGGGTTAATTTATCGTGACACTTAACACATATAGCGGGAATAAAATGCAGAAAAGCCCGAACGGATAGGGGTGTAGCTTTCCCTCCGTTGAGCTTATGGGCTTTGTGATACTGATTTTGATGCTTCATGAACTCCCTCCGGAGAGAGAGTTCTGAAACTGGTTAGCGGGATTAAATTCTCATAGTGGCCAATGGGCTGTCAAATGTTTTTGGAGATACATGGAAGATGTGCTGGCAAGTTGCTATGGAATAGCAGGGTGTGTTGAGTCCAGAATTTATTCATAATTATGACAAGAACCTTAGCCGACGTTGCTATAGGCTGTTTCTTATTAAGTAGCAGTTGGATATGACAAGTGACATATTGTTCACCTGTCTGGTGTGAAGCGTAGCGGAACACCAGGCAGGTGAAGAAAAAGATTGGTGATGTTCTCCGCGTTATGAAAGCTTCTCACTTACATAAGAAAGATACCGGAATAAACCGTTCGTATATCTTCTTATCGATGAGCTTTTCCAGGATCGACCAAGTTTTTTGGATAATAATTTACCAAGATCATATCTTATTAATTGAGGGTTCTTTTTTATCAGATCCTGTAAAATTATAATCGTTTTGGCCTGTAAAATTGCAGAAACTAGTATCTCTGATGCCGTTTGATTGTTTTGAAACCCTGTATTAATTACCAAACCTTCTTTGTCTCTATGCACTATTTCTAAAGCAATCAAGTCTTGAGACGAATTTCTGTGTCCAGTCTTAGACAATTCATCACGTGGAATAGCAGTCTTAATAATTAGTTTTTCCAAAAGTTCAACTGCTGATTGTGGAGATGCGGAGGCCAAAAAAACAGATTGTCTTGATCTGTGGCCCTTAAGGTCAATTTTTCCAAATCCTGGTCCTTTTTCCTTTGGAGGGTAAATGATGATTTCATTGCTTAATTGTTTGATTAATCCTGCATATTCGAACCATGGCAGTAATCGGATTAGATAATTATCCCTTGTTTTAGGTTTGACGTTAGCCCCTGAATATAAATTTTGGATAATTTCAATTCCTAAATTTTTCGGTAGTGTGTTTCTTCCTTGTGCTTCTTTAAGTAAATGTCGGTAGACTATATGGTCCAAAAATTGTGAGCGTATTCTTTCTGCCAATGTTTTTTCTGAAATATCGTCTTCAAGTTCAAGGAAAACATTCTTTGTACTTTTGCATAATGCAAGATTTTGCAAATCCATAATGATGTTGTTTGTCGTGGATTCTGAGTATCCAATTTTATTCGGAAGTTCTTTTGTTGTTGTGGCTATATTATTCATTAATGCTATTAATGCCCTATGAGCCATCTTTAAGGAACCATTTGGAATATAAGTCCAAGGAATTGTCGGTACGGTTCCCTCTGTTAAGTAATCTCGAAAAATATCCCAATATACAGAGAATCTTTGTCCTGTACGTACAATAATACGACTATTTATTAGGGAGCTAACAACATCGCTCTTATATCGATCATAAACTTCTATGGAATCCGCTGGTGAAGTTTTAGCAATATAATTTAGGCAAGATAGCTGAGCTTCGGAGAGAGGTTCTAAATCTTCGTCAAAAAGAGCTTTAACATTGAGTCGACTACCAAGTAGTTTGATTTGAGATTCTCCCCTGCTAATCTGATTGTATACATGAATGCATATTTTTTTTAGTAACCATGGTAATCCTTGCCCCTGCTCTAAAAGTCTGCGCCTTAAAGGTTGAATTAATTTGTTGCCTAAGGCATCCTCGAATTGTGTAATAAGCCTTGAGGATTCACCACTATCAAATTCCAAGAGTCTTTTTGTTCTTCGATAATCACTAAGCTCATGCCATAATTGGTAAGCAGGGTTTTCATCTGACAAGGAAATTCCAGTACGCCAAGAAAAACCAACGATTAAATTCGATTTTTCTGCGTTAACATCTAATGCAAACCTTTTAAATAGCCTAAAAACAGGAAGTAAATCATCTTTTGTAAATACCTCTTCAAATTGATCAAAAAAAATAACAAGAACTCTTTTATTATCCTTCAGTGTCTTAAGTATCGATTTGATTGAAGGACTTGATAAGATATTATCAGCGTCTGTTATTGACAAATTGGGCGGGGTCTCTATAAATCCTGCCTCAGAGGAACTTTTAATGCCTTGCAATAGAGCTTCAGAAATGAATTGTGGTCCACGAGCTGATCTAACATCGACCGGATAGAGAAAAATTTTATTCTTCCACTTCCTGTTCGTGAATCGTTGAGCAAGTTTGGCTATTAATGATGACTTCCCATACCCAGACGCACCGACTAAAGAAATTATCCGTGTTTCAGTAACACCCTTTCTTACTTCTTCAAAAAAATCCCATATATCTTTTTGATCCATTCTTCGGCCAATAAAATTGGCCGGTTTACATGGTCTGTAGTCAATTAAAGTATCTGCTGTTATAATTCGGCTGACATGTTCAACTATATGTTCCCCTGAAAACTCCTTAGTGGTTATGGGTTCTTTTCTTGTATCTGTTTCTAAATATTCCGAGACTGGTAACCCCTCCAGTAATTCAAATTGGTCTAGCAAATTGCGCAACTCTTTTGCTGTAGGGGGAACTGTTGATTTATCTGAAATATACGGTACAATTTTAGTGGGTCTACCATCCTTTTGTTCTTGTAACAGCCAGATGAAGGGGTATTCAGGATGGACTATGAGATTAGCATGAGATATGTTCGATGGTACAAGCTTTTCAGGAGGAAAACTGGATGTTCCTGAATCAACAATTGCATCCAATAATATTTCGCTACTATAGTATGAAAAACTAATTCGGTCATCTGATTTTAGGTCTTCTATTGCACCTCTCGCCTCCTTGCCCAATGGACCTACAGAAAAAAGAGCTAATTTTTGTAGGCGTTTGCGAAAAGCTTGTCCAACCATCAAATCAATAATATTTGCGCCAATTGTTTTTGAATGAAATTTGCATTCAACATATACATTATCATTTGATGGTTTATGATTAGCGAGTAGATCAATCTCCATTCCAGTGAATCGTATGCGTTCTATAATTTCATATGATTGACGACGTAATACTTCTGCCGCAATATCTTCCAAAAACTGACCCTTCTTATCGTTGGGCCATTCTTTGGGTACAAGTATCTCTAAAGATTTTCCGAGGGTAATTGTTCGGCTCATATTAAATTTCTCACCTTTATTGTGGTAATGATAAAATAATTGCGTGCAGAAGCTGGAATCCTGTTTGGGTTTTTCTGTCACTCTTTCAGCCAGGTCTTTCCTTTAAAAGAGAAAAGCCCCATGTATCATTTAAGGAGATAGTTTGCTTTACCTTGAATGTTTCATGGGGCTTTTTCTTAGATACTATTTTTTCAGGGAAAGGACCCGGAAGGATATCCATTTAAACAGTTACCATGCTTTTTTATTTTTATATTCTGGGGACAGCTTACTTAATTGTGCGTGTATTATAGAAGATAAGTAAGGTGTTCCCGGAACTCTTAACCCTACAGAACTGCATCCTTAGGAAGTGTCCAACCAGACATTTCTTCTGCAAGCAAGAATCTTATATCTGAAGAATTCATTGAAAAAACTTGAGAAGGCAGCCAGTTGTATTTCTGAATGATATAAAAATGGACAGCATCAATACCTGTATGCTCATTGTAACCTTCTCTTTTGGCCAGGTAGTCGCCAAAACGATAAAGATGGTATTTTAAATCGGCTTCGCTATGGATTATGATTTTTTCTTGTTGGTGAAGTTCTCTCATCAATTTTTCATTTTTATCGCTCATATACAGCTCCTTTCCGTTTTCAGCAGTTAAAGGTCATTAAGGAGCCACACTTTCCAGATCGGAGAGTGTGGCTCTTCAATATCCTCTATACGCGAGCACCTGCTCCGGCGGCATTTCGTTTTTTCAGACCGCACAGGCCACCATGTCCTTGGTAATCAGCAAGGTTCGTTATTTTTGAACGGATCACTGATTCACAGCCTTCTTCCCCTCCGATTTGTCCGGGCTCTGACTCGACTGTGCTTTCTTCTGTTTCAAAGCCCGGTATTGTTCCAACAACTGCTTATTCTCCAGTCTTAATTCTTTAGCCTCAGCTTTCATATCTCTATAGTCTTCGCGCAGTTCAGCCATAGCGTCTTTATGCTCTTGACGCTCTCGTTCAAGATCAGCGCGCAGGTTGTTTTTTTCCAGCTCCAAGGATTCAACCATTTTGTCGTATCTTTGGAGCATCATTTTGATGTCTTCATCCATCTTAACAGATGTTTCCTCACTTGATTCTATTGGGGTCTGCTTGATGGATCTGTGTTTGGTGGGGGTGGTTCTTTTTTTTTGTTTAATCAGGTCTGGCTTTATTGATAGAGGCTCCTCTATCGATAAAAATTTTTCATACGATCCTGCTAAGAACTCAGCTATTTTAATTTGGTTTTCTTCCCCAATTTTTTTGGGGGAGTCAGGGTTTATTGCTTGGCTAATTAAAGATGCTGAAACCCCTGTGTTTTTAGCTATATATGATGCAGTGCCGTGTCCACCGTCTTTGATGGCGTTACTTAAGGCTGATAGGAAAATCTTGTAAAGATCAGATGGACTTTTAGCTTTCATGGCCTTTTTTTTAACCTGTGGTTAATTTTAACGCAAATGTTTAAATTTACCCATATGGTAAAAAATAGCTTGACACAACTTTTACCTCATGGTTAAAAGTCGGTTATGGAATACGGAATCTACACAAAAATTGCGAAGGGTATAGGGAAAAGTCCCAGCTTTGTATCTCAATATTTTAACAAAGGTAAAAAAATGTCTTGGGATACTTCAAAAAAAGCTGCTAAAGCGTTCCCTTTCACAAAAGCGGAATGGTGGGCTGATAAGAAACTTGACCTTATAAATGAGGCCTTTTCCGCAACCACCAACACAGATCCGATTCTGTGGTTAGAACGCTTGTCCCCAAATATCAAGGTGGCATCGAAACAGGGATCACAAGCACAATGATTTTGATCCCTTGCTTAGGGAGTTGGCTGATCTTAAAATACCGCTTATATGCCAGTCGTCCCAGGAATGTTGGTATGAACGAGTTTATAACTTGTATATCAAGATAGGCGGACTCCCTTAAGGGGTCAGGCTTAGCTTATTGGCATTTTGTTGGTTTGATCAGGGATGTCGCAATAAGCTAAGCCTGACCGGTATCCCCCCTTCATGTCCTTCATGTTCTTCATGGTGGTTAATAAAACACTGCCCGGAGGGCAGGCAGTTTGGCCATTAAAGACGATATACGGCTCCTGCCCTCCGGGCTGTTGTTTTTATTTACCATGAAGGACATGAAGGACATGAAGAAAACTCCATGGTTAAAACAGGGAGATTTCAACCTGCTGAATAGTTACCCGGATTTTAGATCAAAAATGTTTTAATGGCTGTATTGAGTTGGTGGATAGTGTCGTTGCCGGGAAGCTCAAAAAAGCTTCGGCCTTCACGGTCGAAGGTGCGGATGGTTTCATTTTCAAGGATTGCGCCGCATGTAAAAAGCCTGGTTTTTGAATGGAGCGCGTCGATCTCTTCCTGGTCTCGCATTTTGTTGAATATCAGGCCTGATTGTTTTACGGAGCATTTTTTTTGGGCGACTTCCTTTATTGTTTCAACTACTTTGCGTCCTTTTAGCGAGGCGTCCGATACGAGGAGAAGATGGGTCACCATTTCCATGACCCTCCGGCTGATCTGTTCCACTCCGGCCTCCCCATCAATGACCACATAATCGAAATTGCCCGCAATCTCCTTGATGATATCCTTTAAAAGGGCGTTGACCCGGCAATAGCATCCGTCGCCTTCCGGGCGGCCTATTGCCAGGAATGCGAGGTTCTCCCTCTCTTCAAGGGCGCTGAACAGCTCATAATCAAGGGAGTTTATCAGCTCTTCCCTGGTTGACGGTTCACCGTTTTTGAGACGTGTGATTAAATCGTTCCTGATATCATCAACCGTTTTTTTAACCGTAACGCCAAGGGGGAAGGAGAGCCCCACTGCCGGGTCGGCATCGATGGCCAGAACTTTTTTGGAAGGATCACGGGACAGCATTTTTACAATAAGGGCGCTGATACAGGTTTTCCCGACCCCTCCCTTGCCGCATACGGCTATTATTACCGGTTCTTTTTGCATATGGATCAATTCCTGTTTCTTTCAGTCAGTTTGGCCCTTAGCTTGCGAAGCTCCAGGGCTTCTCCGCACAGGTCCCGGTATTCACATTCCGAGCAGTCGTAACTCGTCTCATTAACCATCTTGGACAGTGCGCCTGTCATGCGGGCGGACCGTTTCCCCATGTCATACAGTTCTGTGACATCCTCGTCCGATGATGTGACAAACATTACCTCAACCGATTTCACATAATCGATTTTCTTATACTCATTGATCATGGCGCTGCCCAGATGGTTGAATGAAAAACCTTTTTTGATGGCTGCTTTGCTTATCCGGTGCCATTCCGCCATGTGGTGTGAGGCGGATCTCAGCATATGGCCTTTCAAGGACAGGTCAAATTTCTTCAGGCATATTGCTCTATTCCGGTCAAACGCATTGGTTTCATCAAACCCTTGAACCCCTGCCATGACGATCTTGCCGAATGGCATTCTTTTTTCCGATGTTTCGGTCAGATCCGGTCCCAGGAGGGTGATCCTTTGGTCCTTGATGAGGGATTCTTCCCCGGTCCATACCATGAATGACACGGAAGCGTTGCCGGGACTGCCCAATTCCAATGCGAGATCAGGCATGAGGATGATATCCCTTTTGCCGGCGGCCGGCCAGTTAATGGCGGTCGTTGCCTGGAACTCCCGGTATGGGCTGCTCTTTTGTTGCTTGTGTTTATAGGTGTTTATCTCATGGATGAGTTGATTGAAGATTATCATAGGGGATTTGCCGCCACCACCACCGCCGCGATCAATGCGGCGCCAAGTGCGCCGTTGATTTGGGGATCAATGCCCTGGAGGCTTTTTACCTCTACCCCCAGTCCCCGGGACAATGCGTCAAATACACCAATGTTTTTCGCGACCCCGCCCGTCATGATCACATCTTCCTCTATGACCAGGCTTCTTACCTGGGAGGCCACCCGTTTGCCCAGGGAGCAGTGAAGGGCGTTTACGATATCAGCCACCTCCTTTCCCTCATTTATCAGGGAAACGACCTCCGTCTCCGCAAAGATCACGCACTGGTTGGATATGCTGATCTCCTCCTTCCAGGACTTGCCGTATTCCCCCATCCCATCGAGTTCAACGTTCAATGCGTCCGCCATGATTTCCAGGAACCGGCCTGTTCCTGAAGCGCACTTGTCGTTATAGGAATAGCGGATGACCCTGCCGGTGCTGTCGATCTTGATCGCCTTTGAATCCTGGCCGCCGATATCGACGATCATCCTGGCGGAGGGAATGTTCCAGGACGCGCCCCTGGCATGGCAGACGATTTCCGATTCACAGGTGTGGGCAAATGGAATTTCCTGCCGGCCGTATCCGGTGCCGACTATTCTTTTGATTTTATTCAAGGAAAGATTTGCCTGCTTAAGGGCGATCTTCATTACACTTTTTGCGGATTCGACGGGATCGAGTTTTGCCGGGATCACCGCGCTTGCAATTATTTTGTTGTTTTCAAGGATCACCGCTTTTGCGGTTCTGGACCCCACATCACAGCCTGCTGTTATCATTGGTGTCTCCGGGTTGTCTTGTTCAAAGGTGCCGTCCAAAGGTGCCGTCCGGGTGATTTCATGGGCTTACAGCCTTTCCCGGGCAAACAGGGCCGCGCCCACGGCTCCGGTCAGTTGGGGATCTATTCTTCTGATGCGCTTTATTCTGCACCCCAGAATTTTGCTTAAGGCCTTGACCACCCCCTCGTTTTTGGCCACGCCGCCGGTGACGCAGACATCGTTTTCGATCTTCAAAGTATTTGCCAGCATGGAAACCCTGTTGGCCATGGCGGTATTGATGCCCGCGCAGATATCTTCAGCCGGACGCCTGGAGTTGATCAGCTTGATCACATCGGCCTGGGCCCAGACCGTGCAGACCGAGGCAAAGGTGACAGGGGCGCTTGATTTTGCCGACAGTTTTCCAAGATCCGAAACGTCCATGTTCATCACCTTGGCCATCACATCCAGGAAGCGGCCGGTACCGGAAGCGCATTTGTCGTTGGCGGCGAATTTCAGCAGGTTTCCCTGTTTATCAAGTTTAATCACCTTGCAATCCTGTCCCCCGATATCGATGATGGTTCTGACCGAAGGAGCAAGCCATTGGGCCCCTTTGCCGTGGCATGAGATCTCGGAGACGGCATGGTCGATAAACGCGATCTTTTCCCGGCCGTACCCGGTTCCCACGCAACAGGCGATCTCCTTTTGGGTGATTCCGGTTTTCTCAAAAATGATTTCCATCACTTTTGCGGCTGATTCCGCAGGCTTGGGACCGGACCGGGTAATCGCGGACTCCATGATTTTCCGGTCTTTGATGATGACGGCCTTGGTGGTCAGGGACCCCACATCACATCCGGCAACAATATTCATAGCAACCCCCTGATCTTATAGAATTCTTCCAGCCGGTTCTCGGTGGTTTCCCATGCTTCCACCCGGCTGTCAAAGCTGTCTGCATAGACAATATGGGTGGGAAAACCCAGGGCTTCGAGATCCCGTGTCATCAGTTTTATGTTTGACCATGTGTTCCTGCAGCCCGGTGTGCCGTTGTAAATACAGCAGTCCGCATTATACATCTTCGCAAGGGAGACGCAGTCTTCGAACCACATGTTGGGCGCATCGTAGGGCCCCCTTATGGTGCGGGTCATGGGCATTCTTGCATTGATATCCGCCAGGGTGTCGATCATGGTGTCAAGGTCGGTGGTATCGATGCGGTAGGTGGTTCCGGGCACTCCCGTGGTGTAAGGCGCGGTCTCCGTGAATGTTCTCGACAGAATACTGCCCATATGGGAGATCCCTTTTTTTTCAAACCACTCAACCATTGATATGCCAAGGGAATAGTTGTCGATATATAGAAGAAAGGTTCTGTTTTTCTCAACCCCTTTTTTCAGTCCCGAGCGGCCCTGTTCAGCATTGTTGCGGACGATTTCAACCATTTCCCTCAGCATTTTTGTATATTTCTTTTTGCCGGAAAAGATAAACCGGCCGGCGTAGATCATGATATGATAGATCCCCGGAACCGGATTGGGCACAAGGCGCTGCATCTCCTCCAGCTCGTTCATCAGATCATCCTGTTTCCTCTTTTCCTCCAGGACTTCCCTGAGCCGGTCAATATCAAATTTACTCCCGGTATGATCCTCGAGAAACCTGATCAGGGCCCTGTAATCCTTATGATGGTATTCCTGCACATCTTCAGTCGTCAGGTTGGCCGGGTAGTCAAGCCCGTAATAGGGAACATTGAGATATTGAGCCGCGAAAGCATAGGCGTTTGAATTGGTGTCGCAAACCCCGCCCATGTTCAGGGCAACCAGGTCGATGTCGGCGCCAAGGCCCGCAAGATAAGCGCCCATTGCCCCCCTTTGGGATGAACAGCCTGTCTCGGAAAACCCGATCTCAGTGCAATAATCCATGAAATCGGTTGATCCCCGTTTCCATAGCATGGATGTCAGGGCCGTGCCGATCTCCAATGTAACCGGAACAACATTGTCAACAGCGTAAAAAATGGAAGGATCAAAGCAGAAGGTGGTCATGACAACCTTTTTACCATTCTTTTTGGCATCGATGATATCGGTGTAGTAATCCCCAAAGAAATCAAGGAATGTCATGGCGGGCTTACCAGTGGCCAGTAACGGCTCCAACAGCCCTTTTACGTAGGGTATGTATTTGAACATGGCTTCAAGCTCTTTGGGGGTCGAGTTGCAAAGATGCTTTGAGACATTGAAGGTTGATGCAAAAAGCCAGTCCAGATTGTACTCTTTTAATTCCGGTCTCATGTGCCACCTTTATTTTGTTTTGTTGCCTGATGAGAGTTGCTCGATGAATGCATCCACCCTCATTCTCAGCCTGCCGCTTTCAGTCAGGGGACCATATTCCCTTTCGATTCGCAAAGAGGGAAGGGCGTTTTTTTCAAGATCACCCTCGAAAAGACCGTTTTCAGAACCATGAAGATCGCAGAACCTGATATTCTGCAGGATTACGCCGTCTGCATGGACGCTTTTTATTCTGTTCATGATCCCGGCCGACCTTGACTGATACCAGCCCATCATCCGGGGGCAGACCGACCCGGACAGATATTTGGCGGCAAGGGCGGCAACAGGGTCGCCTGTTTCACTGACAATATCCCCGTCATCGCGAACACCGAAACAGAGATTCTCACCCGCAACAACAGCATCTGATTGTTCTATCAGATTGATAAGGCCGGAATCATCGCAGACACTGCCGCTCAGAAAGAGTTTTTTCCTGTTTAGGGCGACATCGACCGTTCTGTTTTGAATCTCCTCCAGTAAATCAGCGAGGTGCCCGGCATAAATATCCCTTGGCATCACCGTACCGGCGATGATGGCTGCATAGGCTTCCGATCCTGTGACTTTTAAAATATCTTTCCGCCGCAGTTCCTCAAGTTTCCAGAGCAGTCTGCGTACTTTGTTCTGTTCTTTTATGGCGTGGCCGAGGCCCTCGTCGGTAATGGTTACATCAAACTGTTTTTCAATGGCCGCCATCATTTTTCTGATCTGGTTGACGTACCAGTCAAAGGCATGGCCGTCGGGTTTATGGGGCACATCAAGGTAATAATGCCAGGTGGGAAGGGAGCCTTTGATATCCTGCCCCATTTTTCGCCAGCAGTCATCGAGCCTGCGCAGGGTATCGCATCCGTTTGACAGGACCACTCCATCGAGGAACGCATATTTCCCGGTGCCCGCGGCCTGGAGCAGGGCTTTGGGAAAACTGCAGACAAAAGGGCCGTAATATGAATCCGCTATTTCCATACCCGAGGCATTTATTCCCCGGAGGCGCAGGGGAAGGATACCCGCGGCGTAATAGGGTTCAACCGGCATGAATGAACAGGTATATCCGACAACCTTCCCGTTGTTTTCTTTCCACTCCTGAACGCTTGGAACATCAAGGGTTGTGGCGGCCTCCTGAAAGATATTTTTCATCAGCAGATTTCCTCATCCATTATAAACCGTCGCAGGGTTTTACGCATGGCGGTTATCTGTTCTTCATTGCCGTTGTTTCCCGATGCCAGGCATTCGATCAGGTCTTTGGCAACAACAGGTACAACGGTTTGTAAAACCGGTTTAAATGTCTCCGTGAGGTCACGGGAGACCCAGGCCACGGTTTCCTCAATTTCATAGAGGTCGAGCGTGTCGACAAATTCCTCGACACGGTTCTTTAAAAGATCCGGTGAATGGTCATGGAGCCGGTTGGCAAGACTGCATCCCGAATTGATCAATTCGGCGAACTCGTCGGCATTCCATTCTGAAGATGCCGTTGCTATTGCTCCGGCGGCCTCTTCCTCGCCGAGTTCGTCCAGCAGTTCAATTTTCCGCTGTGCCAACCTGTTTCTTGAATTCCTGACCGCCATCAGCTGCTTAAGTGCAAGTTCCGCAAATTGGGGATCTTCCCAGGCCGCATCATACATTGATTTCAACAAAGCCTCTTTCCCGTCCACCAGGGCATTGCCTGCTTTGAAAACAAGTTCGGGGTTGACCTCATTCAAAATCGTCCCGGTTTTACGGGCAAACTCGGTGGAGAACCTGGGAGAACCGGGATCACCGATTAAAGCGCTTCCGGTATGAACCTGGCGTATGAACTCGGCCAGGTTGTTGATAAGCTTGCCAACGGTTTTCCCATCAACCTCTTTAAAAAACGAAATCAGCAGATCGGTTAAAATATCCGCCGGCAGGGCATTGAATCTTTTGAGCAGATCCTTGAGGAAAAACAGCAGATTATTTGATATCCCGGGAATAAAAGAGAGAACCAGAATCAGCTTTGCGGGAAATTCGAATAATAGATCGTTGGTTTGGGTAATAAGGGAGCGCAGTTCTTTTTTTGAATTCTCAGACAGACTTTTTATCTCCCCCAAATCAATGTTTTCTAAAAAATCTCTCAGGATCGAAACCAGGTTATCTGCTATGATCGTCGGATTGTTTTTGTGGAGGGTGTCAATTGTTCTAGCCAGGGAGGTCAGTATGCCGGCGATTTTATCTGCATTGAGTGAAGCAAAAATATCGTTTATAAACTCCAGCTGTTTCTCTTCAGGATAAGTTACAAGTGAAACAGCCATCAGATGCACAATTTCCACCATGCTGTTCATTGATTCCGGCAACTTCTTTCCAATATATTCCATCACATCCGGACTTTGTAACAGATCCATCAGTTCCTGGTCGTTATGTCTGTCCTCCAGTTGGGCCAGCCTTCTTTGAAAGATCCGTTTCGCATGCTTTGCAAATTCAGATTGGATCTCACCTTTTTCGGCCCATTTGTCAAAAAAATCCGTAACCGTGGAATCCAGAATATTCCTGGCTTCCCGTGTCTTCATGACTTCTGTTGCAAAAACAGCAAATGAAGCATTTTTAAATTGCAGCCCGGACATTGGAAAATCTCCTTTAATGATTTTTTGCTTATATTTTGCTCATATTTTGCTCATATTTTTTGCAAGGCGCTTCCCCAGGCACAAAAGGGTATATGTCGGCGGCAGGCCCCATGCTTCCGGAATGACTGAACAATCGCACACAAAAAGGTTTTGAATCTCTGTTTCAAGGTTGGAATCGACCAGCTCGTTGATTTTCACGGTACCGCCCGGATGGGCAGCCAGGAAATAGCTTTTGAAAACCTGCCCGGCCCCGGCATTCCTGAGAATCTCTCCGGCCCGTTTATATCCCCTTGAGAGCTTTTGCTTATCCGATTCGGCGAGCCGTTTGCGCACCCCGCCCGACCCGGACAAATACCCGCCCAGGCTGTCCTTTGCCTTTACCATGATGGTCAGCGCTCCGGGATGGTTCAACAACTGGTCCATCCTGCCCACCTCGGAGGTCAGAATACCGTACAGGGCCGGGGGGAGTGTCATATCCGACATGACATACCCCTCATCCTCCATGTGGATGGCGGAAGCCATGGGGATTTCCCTCCCCCCCTCCATATCCGGTACCGTGCCCATGACCGCAATTAACGGATCATAAAAGAAATTCCGTCCGGCATCGGGAAAACCCAATGTCCTTAAAATGAGGGGCGACCCGATACCGCCTGCCGCCAGGACCACCTGTTTGGCAAACGCCCTGCGGGTTGTTCCATGATGCCTGAACACGACCCCCCGTGCTTTTCCATTGTCCGTTAAAACCGTTGTCACCTTTGCGCCATTGATCAGTGCCGCGCCCTTTTCCCTGGCCTGATCAACAAAATTCCTGGCCGTCCATTTCGCCCCATGGGGGCACCCGTAGCCGCATTTCGAGCATTCCGGACGGCATTTGTCCTGGTCCATGAATTTGGGCATTTTTTTCCAGTCATACCCCAGTTCCCGGGCGCTGTTCATGATCCGCTTCGCCATGGGGCCCATCAGCCTGTCGGACAGGGGGGCGATGGGTAATTCATTGTTTACTTCTTCGATCTCATCCTCGATCCGGATATTATATTTTTTCAGCATCCCGACCGGCGGATAAAAGGCCGTGCCATAGTAATATATGGAACTTCCCCCGGTCGTGATCCCCCGAACCATTGTCAGCATATCACTGGTGAACAGAGCGCCTTTCCCCGGTATTCCCATATTGCGTATGGTCTGGGCCAGGGTGCCGTTGACCGGCTCATTATCGCCCCATTCGAGCATCAGGACGGACCGGTTCCTTTGGGCAAGCTCCTTGGCGACAGTGGCCCCGCCCGGACCCGTTCCCACAACGATTGCATCATATTCCCGGTCTTTTAATTCCTTCATAAAAGTCCCTCTCTGATAATGCTCATGGCGAATTGTTTTTCGTTCTCAGCATACTCCCTTACGATCTTTTCGGTCATGCCCGGATTGTTTTCCTCCAGGTAGAGGATCATCTTTTTAAAGTAATCGCCGTTTTCCTTTAATCTCTCCGACCTGATGCTGAGGGAAGCAAACTGTATCCTTCTGATGCTCGGCCATAAATCCATCAGCATTTGTTCCAGGAGAGGATTCCGGGCTGCCGCCATCCCAATGGCCGCGAACTCAAATATGCCGCTATAATATTCCAGGACGTTACCTTTCCGGGCGTGGGCTTCGATCAGTTGCAGCATCTCTTTCACCTTTTTCCGCTGCTCATCATCGGCGTTCTTTACTGCCTGGCTTGCCATCAACCCAAAATTAACTTTCAGGATGTCGTAGAGGCAACTTATGTAAAACTCCGTGATTTCAGTCGCCTTGACACCTTTTCTTGGGATGAGTTCCACCAGGCGGTAGCGTTCCAATATCCGGAATGCTTCCCGCACCGGGCTCCTGCTGACCCCCAGCTCTTCGGCAATTTTTGCCTCAAGGATTCTTTCGCCGGGCTTGATTTCAAGTTGAATAATTTTTTCACCAATATGTTGAGCAATCTCTTCACTGAGATTATGGGTCTTGATTTGAGTCATGGTCGTTTTCATTGTTCCCTGAATTGAATAAATCATTCATTGCCGGTCTTCCCACCCCCATGGAGGATAATCGTCAGACGATTGTCGACAATATCGTAAGACCTACGATAATCAAATAATATATCAAATGTCAAATGAAATTAATCGATTCGTTAATAAAATGGCATTTGTGAGACGATTATCGGCAATCCTTTAAAAGGATAATCCAATATAAAAATAAATGTCAAATATTTTAGATAAATATCCTTGACGGCCCGGACTAAATTTGTCATTTATTTACGGTCACTCTCTACAAAGAAATACATGAAAAAGCCACCCCCCTGGAGATGCCGGGACGAAAACCCATGGGTTTTTTTGTCATATGCGGTTCAGGAAATATTTTCGACCAGCCAAACGTCTTCCATCGCGTAGTTTGCAGATCTGTCCGGTAACCTGAGTCTGAAGCTGGATTGAACAGGATTCAGGCACTGTCCGGAGCCTCCAAAATGAATACCATGTTCTCAAAGGGGGAGGTCCGTACCTAAACCTTAAAAAAAAGGAGACAGATCATGCATTCACAAAAGCCATCGGCGGTATTCCTATCTGATTTGCACATTGGAGAAAACCTCGGAGGTGTAACGGACGTTCTCAATTTCCAGGACAAGGATTCCTATGTGGAGCTGCAAAAAGGCGTCTACATGAGGAAGGAATTCAACATCTTTCTGGAAAAGCTGAAGGAGAAATACGGTGTCGCCCCGGAAAATCGCATCAAATACCTGATTCTCATGGGGGATATCTGGGACCTTGCCGTACAGTCCATGCAGCATACGGTAAACCTGTCATTGGCATTTTTTGACAACGTGAAGGTCGGAGATTATTTTGAGGAAATTATCTATATCGCGGGCAACCACGATCATCATCTCTGGCGGCAGTATCAGACCCAGAACTACCTTTTAAAACCCATTAATGACATCGCAAGCGATACCGGGGACGCAGGTGTTGTCGAAGAAAAGGGTGTACCGCCATTCCCCCAGGTGATAGCCGGTTTCCTGGATCTCACAACCCCTGATCCCACACTGAAAATAGAGGGCGGCGACCAATCGTCAGCCGGGAACAAATTCTTTACAGGGCTTACCGGGAAAGCGAGAATCCCGGTCAATGTCGTCTACCCCAATCTCTATATCACTTATAAAAACGACAAAGGCGAAAAGGAGAATATCCTCGCGACCCACGGTCATCTCTTTGATCCGGGCTGGAACCTGGTTACCGATTATATCGGCAAGTTCCTGACCGAGGAGATGGGGCTTAAGCTCGATCTGAAAAAGCTTGAGATGTTGAACTCGCCCGTAACCGAGTTCTGGAATTTTTCCCTTGCGCAAATGGGGGCTTATAACCTTATCGAACCCATTTATGACAATATGCTTGAAAATAAAGATCCCTCCGTACTCCTGCCTTTGGTGAAAATGTTGAAAACAACATTGCTCAATGATCTTAAGGCTGCGGACGTGAGCTGGTTTGCGAAAAAGTACGTGGAAATTGGTAATTATTTCGGAGCTGATAAGCTGTACCAATATATTAAAGACATGAAAAAAAGCGCTCTGCCCGGAATCTTCTATGATCAGGACTTCATTGCCGGGCAAATGGAACGGGTCCTCGACTATTTTAAATACTCCCAGGAAAATGTCGCTTCAAGCCTGGATAATATCTCAAAGATGATTTACGGCCATACCCACATTCCGCTCATGGATTATGAAGTGAACTTCGCCGCTGAAGGAAAAGATCCGATAGTAAAGACATTCTACAATACCGGCGGTTGGGTGGATATAAGCAATGCAGGTAAGCCGATGCCCATTACCATCTTCAATGACGGCTCCTTTGAACCCATTGAAATAGCCTCTGATATTCCCGTGGCCTTTTTCGGCGCCAAATCAACCCTTAATGCGCTGAACGTCCATTTGGGCGCGGTTGGTACGCAATTGTGGCAATGGAAGCCCGACAAAGCGGGTGAGATGGCGGTATTGTATGACAAGGAACTGAAAATGCTTTTTGTTTCGGTTGACGGAGATACATATGCCCTGGATGTTTTAAAAGAGGCGGATGACAAGAAGGTGATCTGGAATAATGTAATGCAGGAAACAGGCGCAGGCGCTCCTCATCTTTTAAGGACCGGTGACAGCCTGTATGTTGCCTTAAACAACCAGATAATCGCCCTCGATCCCCGGACAGGCAAAAAGATCGTTGAATGGAAAGGCTCGCCGGAGGGATACTTTGATAATGAAATCGTACATCTGGTGGAAACGCCGGACAATAATATCATTGCGGCGGTCAACGGCGGGGCGTATTGCCTGGATCAGAACCTGAAACAACTTTGGGAAGCGGACCTTGCCAAAGCCGGGGGCCAACTGCTGGATTCTTCCGGCCGTGGAGAAGTAAACCTTGTGGGCGCATGGAACGCCGATACCGGCAAAGGGGCCTCTTCCGGCATTCTCTTTTGCGGATTCGGTTCCAAAGTCATCGCAATAGATACAAGCGCGGACGGCAAAGGAAAAGTACTCTGGGGATGGCTTGCCTCCAATGGCTCGGGAAATGTCGCAATGGATTATGATCCTGATAATAATGATCTTTTCGTATCCGTGGAAGGGTATACCTACAGCCTGGATGCAGGGACAGGCAAGGAAAAATGGCTCAACAAACTGCCGGGTACGGGTTCGGGAACCCCCCATCTTTTGCGGGCGGGAGATTATCTCTACTCAGCCTTTAAAGGACAGATCAGCACTTTGAATCCCCTGACGGGAAAGACGGAACCTTCCATAAAACAATGGAATGCCCCCAAGGGGTCGGGAGAGGTCGTGCTGAAGAAAACCAATGACAACAGAATTATCGCGGGCGTGGGCGGATACGTTTACGGGCTTTCTTTGGAATTGAAAAATCCCTATGTAAGGAATGCCGGAAAAACCCAGGTAAGTACGCTCCTGGCAAAGGGACTGCAATTGGGAGACGCCCCCATGTGCCTGTCCATTGATTATGTCGATCTTCCCCTGTAATACTGTTTGTTCCGCAGTCGCCCGCCATCAATTAGGGAGTTGGCCGATCTTAAAATACCGCTTATATGCCAGTCGTCCCAGGAATGTTGGTATGAACGCGTTTATAACAGGTATATCAAGATAGGCGGACTCCCTTACGGGGACAGGCTTAGCTTATTGCTGAGATTCTGTTGTTTGAGTTACACATTGCCAATAAGCTAAGCCTGTACCCGGCTGTTGCACCCTGGGATGATTGCGGCTTAATTGTAATCTGGGTCAGGTGGTGGTATAGGCCTCGATGTAGGAAGGCGTAGGCTAAATTTGCTTCGCTCGTATCGATGGGGTCAGGCTTAGCTTATTGGCATTTTGTTGGTTTGATCAGGGATGTCGCAATAAGCTAAGCCTGACCCCGGCAGTTGTACCCTGGGATGGTTGCGGCTTGATTATAATCTGGGTCAGGCGGTGGTATAGGCCTCGATGTAGGAAGGCGTAGGCTAAATTTGCTTCGCTCGCTTCGATGGGGTCAGGCTTACTCCATACTGGGGGGGGCGATTTTAAAATACCGCTTATATGCCAGTCGTCCCAGGAATGTTGGCATGAACGCGTTTATAACTGGTATATCAAGATAGGCGGACTCCCTTATAACAAGGCAGGAGGTGGACCAGGGAAAAAATCTCGGTGTCCGTCTCCTGCCTTTCCTTTGATTCCCCATGTGTTTGATGAACTGCAGCTCTTTCATTTGAGAAGTCGTCTGTTCCTATGTGTAAATACTCCTAATCTTTTGATATGATAGGGTTTCATTGGGATGGACCTTTCCCTTTCTACAAAGAACAAGCGTTCTCCGGCCAAAAAATGTGAAAAGATATTGCGGACAAACAACCGTGTTTGATAGATGTAATATGGTTTTTGTACTTCTTTTTGTTGAATCCGGTGATTCATGCAACTTGATGGCTAAATGTTTGAGAACCCACGGCTCTTGAGGAGGAATCGTATGCCCGAGAATAACAACTATGGAACCCCGCTGACATTTTTGTCCTATTCAAGCAAGGACGTACATCTGGCAGATAAGATCGACAGCTTGTTTAAATCCCGGAAGATACCCCTCCTGCGGTATATACGCGAAGTGCACTACTGGGACAACTTCGTGAAATATATGAATAGAATCCGGGAATGCGATTTTGTCATCACCCTGATAAGCGATTCGTTTTTTCGTTCCGAGTACTGCATGTACGAAGTGACGCAACTCATCAGGGATGGAAATTACCAAGGACGTTTTCTGCCGGTGATGGTCAACGGAACCAAAATTAACGAACCGGAAGAACAGGGTGAGGTCATCAAATATTGGGAAGACAGATACACCTCTCTTACCAAAGGAATTGAGGGGGCAAGCCCGGACAGCACAATACCCGTCGCCAAAAGACAGAAACTCTACAACAGGTTCAAAAGCGAGGTCGGTGATTTCATGGAGTATGTCTTCCAGACCAAATACCCCACCATCTCCGGGGAGGGGGACGACAACCTCGAGGCACTGCTGGACAAGATTGGATCGTCCATTAAAAAAGCAGAGGACAGGGAAAAAATCACAGTCAAGGTCCGGGAGCAGGTACGTAAACTTCTTGATGGCAAAACCATGAAGCCGCTACGGGACGCTTTGATTCGCCAACTGACGGAAGAGGATTTTATTAACTATGAAAACAATCCGGTGCTTGAACATGCCCTGGTTGATATCAACGTCTCTGATGCGGTTGTCGTGTTGGACATGGCGATTGTTGATTGTTTTCAAGTATTAGAGACAAACGGATCAAAAAAAGAAGAGATTCAGCCTATCTGGAACAGGAGCGTGGAAATTCTTGGGTGGCTGATGTTGCTATCTGTTGATTACGATTGTGATCATTTGTCCGCAAGGGCGCAGGGGACAAGTTCGGGTGTGAACCTGGAATTTCCGGTGGTAACTGAGGCAGGGATAGAAATCTTTTTTTCAGGTTATATGGGAGTACCCGCAAAGTTAAGCGTAAATGGGAGAAAAAACAAGATATACGGTAAAAACAGGGTCTGTTGTCCAAGGATTGAAACCGGATGGGAAGAAGAGGATTTTGTTCAGTCCATCAAGCTGGACCTATGGAAGAAAATTTCCAAAGTTCAGGATGATGATGCCCCTGGTTTTATTGATAAGAACAAGACAAAGACTTTGAATACTCGTATAAAAATTCAAAACAAAAAGAAGAAAAATATATATATCACCGTTTCGGGGGATGATTTGGCAAATCCTTTAAGAAGGAAGGAGATGTATGAGGTCCTGAAACGGGAACTTCCTGCACTGCACACCCTGATTATCACCGTTGGTTCAGATGGTGACAAGGATACGGTATTTATTGTGTCTGAGCCTGAGCTTGAAGGATGTCTGTTGGAATTTTTTCAAAACAAACTGGAGTAAAGCATGCTGACAATAAAGAACAATGAGGTTAGAACCATTCCCGCGACAGGATCGTGGCCGGAAACCGAACACGTATTTGAGGAAAAGAGTATCTGGGCTGTGAATGCCGCCCTTACGGCCCAGCGGCCGCTTCTTGTGCGGGGGGAGCCCGGGATTGGTAAGAGCCAGCTTGCACGGGCGGCGGCCCATGCCCTGGGGCGTGTGTTCATCTCCGAGGTGGTGAATGCCAGGAGTGAATGCCAGGATCTTCAGTGGCATTTTGATTCCCTGGCCCGGCTGGGAGAAGCCCAGGCCCTCGGGGCATACTGCAAAGAGACAGATGTGAAAAGAGTTCTTGATCCGTTACGGTTTTTGAGTCCGGGAGCGTTGTGGTGGACCTTTAACTGGGAGATGGCGGAAGGGCAGGCCAGGAACAGTATCAACGGGGTGGGGAAGCCGGAAAAACCATCCTCCTGGTCCCCTGAAAATGGCGGCGTGCTGCTCATTGATGAAATTGACAAGGCGGATGCGGATCTTCCCAACGGGCTTTTGGAAACCCTGGGTAATGGGGCCTTTACCGTCCCGTACCTGGATCAGCCGGTCAAACTTGGCGCCAATGTCCCGCCTCCCCTTGTGGTGATCACCACCAATGAGGAGAGGGAACTTCCGTCGGCGTTTGTGAGGAGGTGCTTGGTGCTTCATATGAATCTGCCCGATAAGGAAGATGAACTTGTTGCATGGCTGATGGAACGGGGCCGCATTCATTTTGGGGATACATGCACCAAAGAGGTTCGTAAACAAACGGCTCTCATGCTGTGGGAAGATCGGCAGGAGGCGATCCGGCGCAACCAGCCAACGCCGGGCCAGGCCGAATACCTTGATATTCTGCGAGCCCTTAAGGGAATGGGAGCCGGGAAAGAATGTAGTGAAGACGACCAGTTGAAGCAGCTTGAAATGATCAGGGAATTTGCACTGAAAAAATATCCGGATGATAACAGATAATGAAAACGCCTTTGACAAATGGGAGCACATCCTTTTCGGGCCGTGGGGATCTTATAAGGTTCCTTTGCAAGCATGGGGAGGAGGGGCTTGACGCCATGGCCGGGTTTGCGGGGTATGAACGGAAGGAACGAAAAGAAGCCAAGCCCGTCAAACATACCCCTGCCATGGCGGAGAATGTTCCAGCCCCGTTACCTGTAGAGCACCGTTTTATCGAGTCCGATGAAACCAAACCCTTCTGGTATGTTTCCGGGCGGCGGGTAAAATCCGTCAAAGAATCCGACAACCGGATACCGGAATGGGCCAAAACTACGGAAAACAATCCTCAATTTTCAGAAGGCGAGGTGCAGGCGGATTATGATACCCGGCCCCCGTTGCCCATACCCCTTGTGGCCTGGTCTCGGATCTGGCCACTGTTGCGTGGTGCGCTGGGCTCCAGCCGGGAAAGCCGGGATCTTGATATGAAGCGTCTTATTGAGCGGGTTTCAAGACTCGAACCCCTTAAACAGCTTCCCCTTAAATCCCGGTTCGGATGGGGTGCGACAGGCTGCCTGATACTGGATTTTGATGACCGGCTGTTGCCTCTGTGGGGGGATCTTAACCAGCTCCACCTTGGAATCGAAAAACTCCGGGGCAGATCGGGCTTTTCTGTTTACATGTTGGAGGAAGGGCCGGAAGGGGCGTTTAAAAAACGTGACAGGCGGCTTGACCCGGTGCTGACTCCCTGCTCGCCTGTTCACTGGGATGACCCCCTTGTGCGCCATTTCTCTCCGGTATGGTGGGACAGGGGAAACCGATCTTTTAAAATAAACTCCGTAAAATCCTTTTTCCGCAAAGCATCCGAAACCGCTGTGGCGGAAGAGTCTTTACGGGCCGAGCGCCTTCTGAAACTTCTGTCTCCGGCCATCCGGGTTGAACCGGAACTTCTCCGGGCCGTGAGAATCTCACTTCCCTGTGCGGAGGCGGCAACGGAGATCCTGGCATGGAACAGTCCTTTTGTTGACCGGTTTTATTCCGCATATGTTTATGACGAGGAGGTGCTGGAATCCTACCGGGAGGCGTTTAAACAAGAACCGGAGCCCCTTCGTCGTTTGGTTATCGCCCGGATTGAAAAGTATCATTCCCATTTGTCAAAAGCGGTTCTTTATGAGGAGAAACTGATCGCAACGGACCAGGAAGGAACGTCATCCGGCTGGGCAGACCAATTTATCAAAACCTATTTCAGGACTCTGGGGGACCATAAGCAATTTCCTTCCCAAAAGAAACTCGAGGCCTGGTTCCACAGGTTGACCATGCGGCTGCACAGGGGGGCCTGGGAACGGCATGACATTCTTTCCGACTGCTGGCTTAAGATCAACCTTGAAGCATGGGAACGCGGGGATGTTTCGCCCCCGGAAGGGGTGAATATAGAAAAAGCATCATGGCAGCTTTTGGAGAAAGAAAGGCCTGAGACCTATGCCATCCGTCAGATAGGGGAAGGGGTTGTTATTTCCGGAGCAGATTCAGGGACACAATCCCGGTCCCCCTTTGAAACAGGCAGCCATGTGGCGTTTATAAGGTCGCGCAAATCCTATCTTAGCATTAAGTCAGGCAATCCCCAGGAGACCCTTACCCGAACGATTTCTCTCAGGGAGGATTCGGAAGTATCGGTTTCCCTGCCGGAATCCGGTCCTTTAACCCTTGCCACCGATATGGATGAGATCACCCTGGACATCCGGATGAAACCCCGGCTGGCATCTTCCATGGGGCGTGATGCCAGGGGGCTTTATGTGAAGCTTGATGATGGGGACGATTCCTTGAGAATCGACTGGCCGGAATGGAGTGAACGGGGGGATGTCGATGAATTCGGACTCTATGCGGAGTTTGATGTTGGAGATGTTCTCCAGAGGATGCGCTGGATCAATCCAGGCACGTTTATGATGGGCTCCCCCGATGATGAGCCGGAAAGACAAGAACGTGAGCGCTGGCACCGGGTGACCCTGACCCGGGGCTTTTGGCTTGCGGACACCGCCTGTACCCAGGCCTTGTGGGAGGCTGTTATGGGGAAGAATCCCAATCGTTCTAAATGGAAAAAACGGCCAGTGGAAGAGATAAGCTGGGACGACTGCATGGAGTTTATCCGTACCCTGAATAACTTGAAATCAGGGCTTGATCTTCGCCTGCCCACGGAGGCTGAGTGGGAATATGCCTGTCGGGCAGGAACCGGGACGCCCTTTAGTCTTGGTAATAATATCACCCCAGACCAGGTGAATTACAATGGAGAGTATCCGTATGCAGGTGCGGAAAAGGGAAACTTCATAGGAGAGAGCGTTGATGTGGGATCTATTCCGGCAAACCCCTGGGGGCTGTATGAAATGCACGGGAATGTTTGGGAGTGGTGTTCGGATTGGTTTGACGACTATCCTGTGGACGCTGTGGTTGATCCTGTGGGACCTGAAACGGGCGTCTACCGTGTGCTGCGCGGCGGATCCTGGATCTACGACGGCAGGGATGCTCGCTCTGCCTACCGTAACATGAGTGGGCCCGGCAACCGCAGCCGCGACGTAGGTTTTCGTCTTGCCCGAGGTCAGAAGGTCGGCGGAGCCGGATAGGGGAAGGAGGCGTGGCCGGCTGACGGAGCGGAGTCCGTCTGCCACGCCGGGCCCCATGTGGAATGTGGCAATGACGATGGGGCAGGTGCTCCGGGTGAAGCGCCTGCAACCAGGTTATGGTGTGCCGGGATGCGGTGCTGTTGCCAGGCCGTGTTCTTTCTGGAGAAGGCCGGTAATTTTCATTCGTGGTACACAAAGTAGATATTTAAATGCTGAGGTGTCAAATGCTTAAAACGGAATTGCTGGAAATAATAGCCAACGGAGAAAACTCAGGCGTTGAATTTAAGCGTGATGACATCAGACCTGAGCATTTGGCCAAAGAAATCGTTGCCATGGTAAATTTCCAGGGAGGGCGTGTTCTTCTCGGTGTGGAAGATAATGGCTCTATTACGGGGCTTCAGCGGGATAATACCGAAGAGTGGGTGATGAATGTTCTTCGGGATAAGGTTCACCCGTTAGTGCTTCCCTATTATGAGGAGATAAAAATAGACGAAGCCGTTTTTGTGGCGGTTATCACCTTTCCCCAAGGCGTCTCCAAGCCGTATGTCCTTAGAAATCGCGGGGAAGAAAAGATTTTTATCCGGGTCGGTTCCACTTCTCAACTGGCAACACGTGAACAGCAGATGCGCTTGTTTGAAGTGGGGGGGATGTTGCACACCGAGGTGTTACCGGTTGCCAGGACAAATTCCGGTTGCCTTGATAAGGCGAGATTGGAAAATTACTTAAAGGATATCTTACTGGACCCTGACTGTCCGGAAACGGATGAAGATTGGGAAAACCGGCTTGCCGGACTGGGGTTTCTGGTTGAGCCCAAAGGGTTGTGTACTGTAGCGGGCCTGGTTTTGTTCGGTAAAAATCCAAGGCAATACCTCAAGCAGGCGGGTCTGCGGGTTTTTGCTTTTGACAGTAAGGACAAAGAGTGTCAGGCTCAGTTGGATTTAATTCTTGACGCCCCTTTGGTTTGCAGGTGGGATTTTGCTGAAGCAGGTAAGAAGCTGATAGATGATGGTCTTGTTGAAAGATTTTTTGATCGGATTCTACCGTTTATAACAAAGGAGCCCGATGAAATTGATGAAAACCTGAGGAGAGAGACAGAATGGTTTTATCCATTGGATGCCATAAGAGAGGTAATCATAAATGCCCTTGCACATCGGGACTGGACCCGATTTGTTGAGATAGAAGTAGGTATCTATTCGGATCGGATTGAGATCATCAGTCCGGGAAAACTACAGAACTCCATGACGGTCGAAAAAATGATCGCAGGTCGTCGATGTACCCGGAATGCAATTATAAGGGAGACCCTGCGTGATCATCGTTTTGTTGATTCTCGGGGAATGGGAATAAGAACAAAGGTAATTCCACTCATGAAGAAAAATAACAATGTGGAGCCTGTTTTCGAGGCTACGGAAGATTACCTGAAAACAGTACTTTATAAAAAAACACAGGAATGATTCACAAGCCATTATTATCGAGATGATGCGGTCTTGCCATGGGGGCCGTTTCGATCTCCTTTTCAGAATATTCCATGCAGAGGTTCAAAGGCCGGGCATCCCATTAATGGGCGGATTTAACGATTCCGGAGCGATGCATGCTCAGAGGGATAACCGGTACAGTGAAGTTTTCGGGCGAAAGAACCGATGACACTACTAGGAGTTGAAACGATTTGTGCCGGTACCGGAACCAAGGGCAACGGTCAAATAAACCATTGGTCCAGACCCAAGGTCAAGAAGAGGGAGGTCTGCATGAAATCACATCGAATACTCGACAGAAGATGTTCCGGCTGCGGCCGGTTGACCCTTGGAATCCTTGGAGGGAAAGAGGTTTGCTTTAATACCGACAAACTCGATCCCTGTCCTTCCCAGAGGATCAAACAGGCCATAAAGCCCTCGATCATGTTCCAGCGCGGGTTTGTCCCTGGTAATGGCGGTGCTGCAAAATCGGACAGGTTCAACAACGGTCCCCGGACCTTGGAGGAGATGAAAGAGATCAGGGAGGTGGAGCGGTGATTTATCGAGCGGATTGGAAAGAGGCCGAGGCCATGGCGGGCCGGCTCCAGCAGAAGGGGATGTCCCAGGATGAAGCCTGGGAGGAGATACGGATTTCAGAGGTTTGCACCTGCCGGAAATTGATGAGCCGGAACCGGGAACTTGGGCTCTGGGTCTGCGCTTGCGGCCGGTCAAGGATGATTTCAGCGCTGTGTTGTTGATTTAGTGATCTACCGCCTTGAAAAAGAAAAAGTCATGTCGCTCCGGTTCGTCCCCTCCCGGGGCACCCGGATCAGGAACCTCGATAGATATAGAGAAGAATCACCCATGACCCGGAAATCAGGAGGGTCATGGGGATAAGCATTTGGTATTCAAGAAATGACCGCAACCGTTCCATGGGGAAGACCAGATAAGACCAGCCTGCTGATATATAAATCACCATATAGAGAAAGAGCACGAACCCGGCTGGATTGTGGAAGAATGATTCGACAATCCTCAAATGACCGGCATATACAAAGGCACGGGTCATCCCGCAGAGGGGGCAGGGAATCGAGGTGATTCGTTTAAACAGGCAGATACCCCCGGTTGCGGCGTCCCCGTACCTTTCCACAAAAAGATCCGGCGGGAGAACAATGGAGACGGCCAGTACCGTGGAAAGGAGTGCCAGCCGGATTACCAGGAATTGTTGTTTTTTCTTATCCGAGCCTGTCTTCATAGCAAACGGCCATGGCGGCGATTCCCACCGGAAAGGTAAAAATGGCCCCGACACCGCAAAGGATAAACCCGACACTGGAGACAATCGATGCCAGCAGGAAAAACAGCGTATGGCTTGCCAGTGATTTCATGGCCTCATTCTTGCTGATTGTGACGGCGGAACTCAGTTGTTCACCCTTGAACGCCACAAGCGGAATCAGGTAAAGAAGAATTCCTCCGGCAATCAGGCCGGGAATGAGGCAAAGGCATGCGCCGATCCCAACGCAAAAGGAAAAGATCAACCCGCCCACAAATATGGGAATAAAGTTGTTGAATCCCCAGAAGGCGTCTCCGAATTCAATGATTTCACCGTTCCGCGCCTTTCGGACCATATGATATATCCCGGCATACCAGGGGCCCACCAAGAGTCCCATGACAATGCCGTTGATAACCAGTAAAATCAGATTGCCCAGGATAAATGGGACTGGATTGTTTTTTACGATATTGAATCCCTCCTTCAGATAGTATCCCATATCTACACTGTCATTCGGCTGATCCGGATATGCGTTTTCTACAGGTTCTGATTTATCATTTTCCATGGTTTCCTCCTTGGTTATTGTGAAATAATTAAATCAATTAAATCGTCATGAAAAAATAATGATAATTTCACCATTCAGGCCTTTGGGGGCAGATTACCGCTTGGGGAAAATCATCTTCCGATTCGTGATAGATTATGCCGATACAATCAAGTTTCCAATTTCCTTTTTCATTTAAAAATTTCAGGTTCATTGTCGCAGGTTTTTTGTTGCTGTTATATCCATTGATAGTTAAGCAGGCTTTTAATAGTCCATTCTCTTGATAATGCACTGTTTCATTGGCAATAAATGTATTGACTGATGACAAAAACGGGAAATAATATTCGAATTCGCTTGGAGTAGAGTCTTTTAGTATATAATCTCTGTTTTGATGGGAAAGCATATCTACAGCAGAGCTATAGTTTTTATTCTCAAGAGTTGCACTAAAGGTTCTATAAGTTTTGTATGGAGTGATTTGATTGCTTGTGCATGCACAAATGCATATTGACAAGATAATGAATAAAGAGAGTTGTCTATTTTTCATTTGTCAATACCCCATGATTTTTTGAAGTTCAATATCGTAAAGTTGACGTCTGGCTTTTAATGCGCGTGCGGCTTGGCACAACCAACCTGAACAAGAGCATCTAAAGCAGATGGTCAACGGCAACCCACTATTTTTAAAATGAAAAAGCGCATTGGAATTGATGGTTCGAAAGAGAGTCTGTTTGTGCGGTCAGAGTTCTGTTATCGGCGTGATGAGTCACAGTATGGCACAAGGCGTTTTGTCATTCAAGTCTGAATGACAAGTTAACAGGCAAGTTAAAAATGGAACAAGGTTTAATGCGGAACAGCCCCTGGGTGGGCGTTCGAAAACAGTGGTGCCGGAAGGGTGTTAAAAGGTGTAGCCGATGGAAAAATGGATCTGACCCGGGCTTTCCTCGTCTTTGCGGTCGAGTTTGTGCCCGTAGAGAAGGCTGATGGGGCCGATGGCCGTCACATAGCTGAAACCGCCCCCCAGGGAGGAGCGAAATCCCTGGTCCGGGGTATTGCCGTCCAGGCGGTCGAGCCTGCCGCCGTCCCAGAACAGGATGAACTCGATGCTGTCCGTGAGGGCGATGCGGGACTCCAGGCTTGCTGAAATCATGGATTTGCCGCCCACAGGGTCCTCGTCCGGGTCGTAGGCGAGCATGTTTTCCTTGAAGCCCCGGATATCGGATGTGCCGCCCAGGAAGAATAGGCGGTCTTCGGCAACCGTGCTTGATGAGGAAAAGGGCTGGATGTACCCGAGCCGGGTGCGAAAGGCCAGGGTGACCCGATTGAGAGGTGAGTGGTATTTTCTCACATCCAGGCCGTACCTGATGAATTTGTCCAGGTCATTGCCGAATCCCGTGTAGATATCCGTTGTCAGGGAGGAGAGCAGGCCGGATTTGGGCCTGACCACGGAATCCCTGGAGTCATAGGCCAGGGAGAGGGAGGTCTTGAGGATGTTCCGGGTTTGAAAGGCATCTTCCGAATCCTTGGAGTCGCCGGTGTCATCCTCGCCGCCGGACCGGAGGCGGTTTTCGTAGGTCAGGGAGACGCCCGCGTTGAAATTCGTCAGAAGGGGTTTTGTCAGGGTGCCTGAAAATCCCCATGCCTTGACACTGAAATCGTGGTTCCGCTCCTCCTTGTCCTGTACAAAGAGGGTGGTGGACGCCGTCATGTCCGTATCCATGAAAAAGGGGTCTTTGATTCCGGCCTCGCCTTCATAACCGATGCCGCTCACTTCCCCCCGTATCCAGGCGTCGATGTCCCGGCCCAGGTAGTTATTGTCCCCTGCCTCGACATTGAGGTAAAGGAGCCGTTCCGTGTCATGGCCCAGGGCGGTCTCGATATAATAGGGCTTTTTCTCTTCAACGATCACCTCGAGATCAGCGGTTCCTGTTTTCTCCCGGAGGCCGTGGGCCTGGATGCGGACCGATTTGACGGCCCTGATTTTCCTCAGCCTTTTTTCGGCGGCAAGGATTTCCTTCAGGGAAAAGGGGTCATGGGGCTCGATCTTGAGAAGTTCGGACATGATTCCGGTCTTGAGCCGGGTCTGGCCGGTATAGACGATCTTTCCCACCCGGGTGAACGGTCCTTTGTCAACTTGAAAGCTCAAGCTTAAGTTCTCGGCCCGGCCGCTTTCCGTGGGGGAGACCGTGCCCTTGACCCGCACATGGGGATAGCCCTTTGCCGATACAAGGGAGGCGATCACATTTTCATCGCTTTTTACCATGTACTGCCTGAAGGGTTCTCCCGGCCTGAGGGCCAGTTGCGGGATGACTGCCTTTTCAGAAAGAAGGCCGTCAAGGCCGGTGATGGTGGAGGTGCTTACCTGGGTTTGGTCGCCTTCATGGATGGTGAGTTTGATGTGGACCAGCTTTTCAGGTTCGTCCTGCTTTGCCTCTCCGGGTTCGTCCTGCCGGACGGTCACTTCCTCCTTGACGGTTGTTTTTGTAAATCCCCGGCTGAGGTAGAGGCGCTTGATCGCCTTGATGTCTTCGTCCAGGATGTCCCGGCTGAACCCGCCCTGCTTGAGCAGGCTTTTTTCCGATATGAGGATTACTTTTCGGATATCCTCTTCCGGAATCCGGGCGTTGCCCCGGATGGCGATATGGGCGACCCGCAGCCGCTCATTTTCTTTGATGAGGTAGGTGACTTCCCAGAGTTCCTTGTTTTTTTCCGTGATCTTCTTTTTGGTGAAGGTAACCCCGGCATCCTTGAAACCTGCGGTTCGATAGCGTTTTCGGATGTTCCTGGCTCCTTTTTTGAGCCCTCTGTCCTCCAGGTTGCCCTTTTCAAAGATGTCGATCTCCTTTCCCAGCTGCCAGGGATAGTAGAAGGATGCCCCCTGGAAGCTGACCCGGTATTCAAGGCCCTCCCGGATGATGAGGCGCAGGGTATGGTTTTCGCCCTTTTCCTGCTTTACGATCTCATGGGTGATGGCAGCATCGGCAAATCCTTTTTTGCGGTAAAAGGCGATGAGGTTCCGTTTGTCCCGTTTCAGCCAGTCCCGGTTGAGGCACTCTTTTTTTCCGGGCATGAGGGTGGCGGACCAGAGTTTGGTTCTCAGCTTGAGCCGGATATCGGAAAAAGCGTGGTTGCCGGACAGTTCCAGCTTGTCCACGGGTGTGCAGGGGGGCAGGCCGTTACCAGAGGCGGGGGCGGGGACAAGCAAGAGGGATGCGGCTATCAGGGTATAAAGCAGGACAGGGCGGATTTGTGTCATTTGAACTCCAGGCGGTACCGGATCTCTGCGCCGTAGTGGCCTTCCGTATTCTGGAAGCCGGATACGGACATTCTGTCCGAGAGCTTGTAGGTGGTGGCTGTCTTTTGGATCATGTCTCCGTCCTTGGTTTCCATGCCGTAGGTGACGGTCATGTTTTCGGTGATCTCCTTGCCCACGGTGAGGTTGACGTTCCCCACGGCGGACGCTCCGTTGTTATCCGTTACTCCCACCTCCAGGATATCCAGGCCCGTGGACTCCTTGAGCTTTTCCGCAACGGAGGAGGCGGCTATGCCGGCAAGGAGGGTGGCGGGCGAGGTGGTGGAACCGCCTTCGGACCGGATGAGTTCATTGGTGGTCTTGCCGGTCACAAGAAGGGAGAGGATGTCCTCGTGCTCCTCCCGGGGCTGGGAGGAAAGGGTGAGGATCAGGTCCTCGGGGGGACCGATGACGCTTAGCTGAAGATCCCAGTCCCGGATGTGGTGACCGGCCGTGATATCCAGCTCCGGCTTGATGCCGTAGGGATCGGTAAAGTCGATCACTCCCCTGGTCAGTTCAAACTCCTTGCCATGGTAGGTGAGGGTGCCCGGGGTCAGGGCGGTCCTTCCGGACACCGTGGGATGGCTCGCCTTGCCTTTGATTGCCAGGTCCGGGGTTACCTCGAGATAGGCCAGGTTGTTGTCCACCATAAAGGGGGTTTTAGCATTCACCACAAGATCCAGCCGGACCGTGTCCGCCGGGTGGCCGCCATTGTCCATGGCGGTGGGGCCTTCTTTTTTTCTCGTTAATCCCGCCAGTTGTTTCAGTGCGGTTTTTTCCAGGTTGAAATCCCGTGTCCATACCCCTGACTCCAGGGTGATATTCCCACGGAGCAACGCGTCTTCCGGGGTGCCGGCGAGGGTCAGGTCGGTGCGAAACACGGCTTCCATGGTATCCGGCACCACGGCGGGGAGGGCGGTTCCTTTGAAGCGGGCCTGGAATCGGTTCGGCATGAAATCCTCGAGGGTCACCTCCCCGGACAGGGAAAAATCACCGGTATCGAGCTTGCCCGTGATGGAGGGGATCTCAAGCCCATGGGGGGTGGCGCGGATCAGCCCGTTCATGTCATGGACCTTCTGGCCGGTCTGGGGAATGACCATGCCCAGGCCGTGGAGTTCTATCCGGCTTGTGACCTCGCTCTTTTTGATGTCCTTTTCCAGGATGGCCAGGGTGTCGGTGGTTATGTGGCCCTCGAGCCCCGGCACGGCATCCGTGAACAGGGCGGCGGCCCTGGCCGGAATCGTTCCGTTGGCCTGTATCCTGATCTTGTCACCGATTTTGCCCTTGGCTTCAAGGGTCAGGTTTCCGTCTCCCGGAAGGGTCAGGACGGCGGGGAAGAGTTCAACCTCCCTTCCGTTTATCCTGGCCCGGAGCTCCCGGGACGTAAGGTTGTATTCATTCCTGTAGCTCAGCGCAAGCCTGTCGATGTCGGCCCGGCCCTGTATCTTTTCCATGTCCCGGGTATTGCCCTTGACGTGAATCCGTCCGTTGACAAGGCCTTCGACCTCCTTGACCCCGGCCAGGGTGAGCCAGGGCAGAAGATCCGTCTCCCCAAAGGTCATATCCGTGGTGAAATCCATGGATTCGGTGTCAAGGCTTGCGTTCAGGTCAAACCCCAGGTCGCCCCGGACCCGGGCGATTCCCTGGTCAAGGCTCAGGTCCGCGGTAAAATCCCGGAACGGTTTTTCCATTATCTCAAGGCCTTTTAAGGCAAGGGTGCCTTTCATGGCGGACTTGTCCAGATTTGCCTCGAGCACCAGGGCCGATGCCGTCTGGCCCGCCGCCCGGAGGTTTTGCCCGGTAAGGGTAAGCGTTGCCCCGGGGGCCTCCAGGGTGCCCGTGAGATTGCCGTCAAGGGCAAGCTCCGCGCCCAGGCCCCGGTCATTGGGAAGAAACTCTTCCAGGATCAGGCGGGTTGAGGAGAGCGCAAGGCTCGCGGCCATTTTCTTATGGGGCAGGGGGCGGCCTTTTTCCATCACCTTGACCCTTCCCGTGATGTTCAGGTTGGAAGAAAGGGAAGTGAGGGCCAGGTCCTTGATCTTGAGATGATCTCCCGCCAGGGCAAGGTCCAGGTCGGCATTGGCCCGGGGGTAGTCGCCATACCCCATATCCGTTGCCGTCATTTGAAGCGTGGCTTCGGGGTTCCAGGGGCTGCCCCGGAGCCGGGCCGTGAACGAGCAGATGCCGTGGACGCCGGGCAGGCCGTACTGTTCCAGGAGAATCCCCGGCTGGAAGGTGTCTGCCTGTAAATCAAGGGTGCAGGAGAGTTTTCCAAGATCCCTTTCATTGGAGAAAAGCCCTTTGGGAAAAGCCCGGGTGAGATCGGCCTTTCCGTTACCCGTGATCTCGCCGCCGTCATGGGCTGCCTTTAACCGGTCCAGGGTCAGGATATTGTCCGCAAGGTTCAATTGGAGATCGGCGTGCTTCAGGGGGATTGACGGGTCTTCACCCCCGGCGTAATTGATTGACAGGCTTGCCATGGGCCGGGCCAGGGTGCCCTTGAGGCTTGCCTTGGCTTTGAGTTTCCCGGGAATGGGGGACGGTGTTTTTTCAAGGTCTGCCAGGATCTCCAGGAAAAGATCCGCTTCAGGCTCCCGGAGCAGGCCGGACACCGAGCCGTTCAAGGCAAGGCGGGCCGGCTGGGAATCAAGATCCAGCGCCAACCGGTTCAGGGAACCCTTTTCATAGGAGAGGGAGAGGGTCAGCCGGTTGGTTTCAAAGGGCTCCTCATCCTTTACAATCAGGGTGGAGGCGCCGGTGGCAAGATCGAGCCCGAAGACTTGCCCAACAAGATTGCCCGAGCCTGAGATATCAATATCTCCCGTGGCAAGGGAGATTTGTTCCTGTTCCAGTTCAAGAACAAGGCGGCCCTTTTCCACGGACAGGGCGTCGACAATGATGTTGAAGGGGAACCGGGCGCTTTGCTGTTTCCCGGAGGGTTCCGCATCCTTGCCTGAACCCGTGAAGCAGGCGGCAAGGTTCAATTCTCCGTTTTTCCTTTTGATCAGGCGGATGTCCGGGGCAATGATCCGGATCTCTCCAAAGGCGAGTTCATATTGCCGCAGCCGTGAAGGGGCGAAGGTGATCAGGATGTCATCCACCCCCACAACCTTTTCATCCCCCGGCCCATGAATCTCAAGGCCTTGGATTCGGACCTCCCCCTTGGAAAGGGAAAAGCCCATGCCATCCATCAGGATGCGGCCCGGGATTCGCTGATTGATCTGGTTCAGCACGGTTTGGCGGCCATGGCCGGTTTCCAGCCAGAACCTCAATGAAACGGTTGCCGACACAATAATAACCAAACATGCCAGGCATGTGATACTGACGAATTTTATGTGTTTTTTTAACCGGGTATTCACCCTTTTTCCCCTTACGGATTGATTTATGAACGAGGAATTGTATCAGTTCCGGGCCATGGACTCAAGAATTATCAAACGGAAGAGGGGGAACAGGGCGATAATATTTTGATCAATTCGGCAATTGATGATATGAACATCCAGTTTCTTTTCTCCCAATCCGGCAGAGCGTGAGACATAACCAAATGACAGACTAAGGACAAGGCAAGCCCCATGAACAGGGAAATGATCGAGGATAAGGATCTGTTCCTCCTGAAAAAAATCAGGGAGATCCTGGAAAATAAAGAAAATCTGAAGCATGAAGAGGATATACCTGAAAAAAAATCGGTATGGCAGAGAGCTGGTTTCTGGCTGTTGATTCTTTGCGCGGGGGGCGTCATGACCGGTGTGATGTTTTTCCGAAATCCGTCCCCCATAATCGCGTCAAACAATCCGGGGCCGGGAACCGAAGCCGCGGTTGAAGAGATCAAATCCACGGTTGCTGCAAAAATCGCTGATCCCGTTGAAGTCGTTGACACCAGGGAGATGGTGCCGGTTCAGGAAATCCGTCGGGAAGAGGCTCCTGCTTCCATGGAAACAGATCCGCCTGAAAGAGATGCGGTATCGCAACAGGAAGCCGCCAGGGGGTGCGAAGGTGTTTCAGGCCCTGAAGTTCCAGGGGAAACAACGGCTGCTGTTATGTCAGGCCCGGCTGAAGAAACAGGTATCTCTTCCGGCGTCCGGATTGCCGAAATCGTATCCTGCAGTGAAATAACCCAAAGGGAATACGAGGCTCCCCGGAAGGTTTTTTCCCTCGAAAAAGACGCAACCGCCGCAGTCTGGATGAATGTGGTGTCGGATGGGCAGCCTTTTACCCTGACCCATGTCTATTATCTCAACGGGAGCAGGTATTGCGCAATTCCCCTTGAGATCCGCTATAAAAGCATGCGCACATGGAGCAATGTAACACTTGGATGCCGGGAGCACATTGGAGAATGGCGGGTTGAGGTGGTTACGGGCAAAGGGGAAATACTTGACCGGATAGAATTTACCGTTGTTTCATAGAACGGCTGTGGTACGATCCTTTAAACTTAAGAGGCATTAAATGAAAATATGGGTAGACGCGGATGCATGCCCCGTGGTGATCAAAAACATTCTGTTTAAAGCGGCAGAGCGAACCTGCGTGCAACTGATCCTTGTGGCTAATCAACCCATGCGTATGCCGCCGTCGCGGTACGTTACAACAATTCAGGTTGCATCCGGTTCTGATGTCGCAGACGACGAGATCGTTAAAAGGCTCAACTCCGGAGATCTTGTGATCACAGCCGACATTCCTTTGGCGGCGCAAGTGATTGAAAAGGGAGGACATGCCCTGAATCCCAGAGGGGAACTCTATTCAGAGGAGAATATCCGGGAGCGTCTAAGCGTGAGAAATTTTATGGATGGCCTGCGGGGGAGCGGCATAGATACGGGAGGTCCGCCGCCCCTGAGTCAGAAAAACCGAAACGCTTTTGCCGCTCACCTTGATAAAATATTAACCCAGTATGCATAAACTGCTTTTCTGAGAACTCCCATAACCTATAATGGGAGAAAACCGGGCAAACGTTTATAACAATCTGTTTGCAGAATTTCGCCAGGGGTATATAGTGCTGAAAACGGAGTTGGATTGTATTGTGAACGGATCTTTAAAGGGGTCAAAGGAATGGGAAAGAAATCAGCGGAAAAACGATCGGAAGAACGATGCCCCATTGAACCTTCTGATACGGGTCATCTTCTAAAGGCCGTCATCAGCGGCAGGGAATACCGGTTCAAGGTGTTGAACATCTGCCAGGGGGGCATTGGCATGCTTGTCAAGGCGTCCCAGGATACGGTGCTGGCAACCTTGCAAAAAGGGGTGGTGATGAAGATGAACTACATCAATCCCAAGGGCACCCTGGAGATCAAGGTTGAGATGCGCCATGCCACACGCTTTAGTAACGGCCCCTATGAAGGGGATTTTTGTGTGGGATTCTCCTTGTCCGTCTAAATTTTTGTTAAATTATCGGCGAAAAAATCATTTTACTGCATCAAATCAAGACCAAGGCTGGAATTCCCGCTCATGCCCCGAGCAGGATCGTGACAGATCCGAGGAACATCAGCACATCAACCCGATAAAAAAATCCATTTATAGTGTTCCAGGGCAGGGCCGGGTAGGATTCGTCTCCGGGACGGTTCATCCTTGTTTTCGCTAAATACCTGTGTTAACTGTACTGTTCGTTAATTGGGTTCATATAATAAAGGACTTTTAGTTCATGGGTATTTTAAAATTTTCAGTTCCGGAAATATTTTTTGGGCTTGGCAGCCTGAAATATACCGGAATGTGCGCCAGGCGGCTCGGGGCCGAAAAAATATTTTTTGTCTCTGATCCGGGCCTGGAAAAATCCGGATGGATCGATCATGTGTTTGAGATCCTTGATCAGGAAGGTCTCAAATGGGTTTACTATTCCGATATCTCTCCCAATCCCCGGGACTGGCAGATAGAAAAAGGCGCTCTTTTATATAAAAAGCATGGATGTGATGTGGTCATGACCCTGGGGGGGGGAAGTCCCATGGACGCCGCCAAGGGAATCGCCCTTGTTGCCAGCAACGGCGGCCGTGTCAATGATTACGAGGGGGCCAACCGTATACAGTTGCCTCTTCCGCCCATGATTTTCATTCCGTCGACGGCGAGCAGCGGGTCCGACATTTCCCAGTTCGCCATTATCACGGACATGGAACGCAAGGTGAAGATGTCCATCATCAGCCGGACCCTGATGCCGAATATCTCCATTGTCGATCCCACCCTTCTGACCACAAAATCCCGGGAACTTTTCATTGAAGCCGCCGTGGACGCGCTTTCCCATGCGGTTGAGGCCCATGTTTCAAGGATTGCTTCTCCCATGACCGAGGTGCATTCCCTGAAAGCCATTGAGCTTATCGTGAAATTTCTGCCCCAGGCCCTGGAGAACCGTTCAATGGAAAACCTGGAAAAGCTGAGCATGGCGGGAACATCCGCGGCAATGGCTTTCAGCAACGCAAGCCTTGGCCTGGACCATGCCCTTGCCCATTCCCTGGGCGGTATGCTGGATGCGGTCCACGGCACGATCCATCCCATACTGCTTCCCCGGGTGATGCGGTATAATCTTTGTGAATGCACGGATAAAATCGCCCAGATAGGGGAGGTGGTCCTGGGAAAAACCCTTGCCACCCCCCGGGAAACCGCCCTTGCGGGCATCGAGCAGCTTGAAGGGTATTTTCAGAGCCTTGGTGTGGCCACCCGGTTGCGCGACATCGTGCCTGACAGGTCGGCATTGCCCCAGATCTGCAAGATGGCCGCCTATGATTCCTGCCTGTTGAGCAATCCAAGAACGGCAACGGCTGAAGACATGATGCGGATCTGCGAAGGGGTGTGGTGATGAACAAGCCTACAACCCTGGAAGATATAGTCGGTCTTGAATATACCAAGCTGGGCTTTTTCGGTGAGGTGAAAAACAAGGTGGCCGAACTCCAGGCGACCAACTTCAAACTCGAGCGCAAGCAGCGCCAGCTCCAGGCGGTTCTGGATGGTATCTCCGATGTGATGGCGCTGATTTCAATGAATTTCACCATCGTGTCCGTGAACAACCTGTTTTCCGAAACCTTTAATTGTGAGAATCCCGAAGGCCGGTTGTGCTATGAGATCTTCACCAACAGGACCGCCCCCTGTCCGGAATGCCCGCTCATAAGCGCCCAGAAGACCGCCGGGGTCTGCCGTCAGCTGATCGTCTACCAGGTGGACGATAAAAACCACCAGTTTGAAGTCACGGTCTCCCCCATGCTGGACTCCAATAAAAAAATATTCAGGTTTCTGCTTCTCATGCGGGATGTGACCCGGGAAAAAGAGTACCAGGAAAAATATAACTATTCGAGTAAAATGGCCACCGTGGGCGTACTTGCCGCCGGTGTGGCCCATGAGATAAACAACCCGCTGACCGCCATCAGCGGGTTTTCCGAAGGGCTCAGGCGGCGGCTGCCAAGGCTTGAGAACAGCCTGGAAGAGAATCCTGAAAACCGGGAGCTCCTGGAGGATTTCAATGAATATGTGGAAACCATCATTGCCGAGTGCAACCGTTGCCGGGATATTGTAAAGGGGTTGCTCACCTTCAGTCCCAGGAAAAAAATTGATTTTGCGCCAGTGAATCTCAAAGCGCTGGTCATCGATGTGCTCAAACTGTTGAGCAACCGCCTGAAACATTATCCGAAGTTGAAAATAGACCTTGAATTCGGCGATGGGATTCCAAAGGTCCACGGCAATGCCGGTGAACTCAAGCAGGTGATACTCAACGTTATATGCAATGCCATGGATGCCGCTGAAAACAACGGCAGGCTGCATATCAGTACGGAAAAAGAGGGGGCCTGGGTCGTGCTTTCGGTCCGGGACAACGGCTGCGGCATTGCCCCGGAAATCATGGACCGGCTTTTTGATCCGTTTTTTACAACAAAGCCCGTGGACAAGGGAACCGGCATCGGGCTGTCCATCTGTTACAATATCATCAAACAGCACAACGGAGAGATCACCGTGGACACCAAAGATGCCCAAGGCACCGTTTTTAAAATTAAATTACCAAATCCTGAATGTGTGAAAAATGACTGAACAATCAAACACGATTAATATACTTGTGGTGGACGATGAAAAATCCATCCGCAGGTTACTTGAAAAAGAATTGAGCTCTCCCAGGCGGAGCATCACAACAGCCGGTAATGCAAAGGAGGCCCTTGCCGCCATCCGGCAGGATGTGTTTGACGTCATCATTCTGGATATCAGCCTTCCCGACGCCAACGGCATCGAGCTCATGTCCAGGTTCCAGGAGGAGATCCTGGCGATCCAGATCATTCTGATCACCGGGTACGGGGATGTGGACGACGCGGTGGAGGCCATGAAGACCGGGGCCTGCGACTATATCACAAAGCCCTTTGACCTGGAGCGCATCGAACAGGTGGTTGAAAAGGCCTATCAACGGGGAAGCCTTCAGAAGAAGAATTTTTTGAAATCCCAGGAGGGCCGGACAAAAAAACACTACCCTGAAGAGATCGTGGGCCATTCAGCCGCCATGGAGGAGGTCCGGTTCCTGATCGGCAAGGTTGCCCCCACCTCGGTTCCCGTGCTCATAACCGGGGAAAGC
>JAAEMK010001056.1 GCA_024225635.1 Desulfobacteraceae bacterium
CGCCTGAGCGGCGCTGCCTTAGTTTGATAATATCGTTGCGTCCTTGGATCTGGTCAAGCTGACAGGAACCCCGCGCGTGTGATCCCCGTGGGCACACCTCGCTGTCTGCTCACAAACGGCCATGTGGACCATCGCACTCTGGGTATGAATAGGGTTCCTTATCCCGACCCCCCGCGGGGATCCCGCCGCTCCTTACCCCGGTAGCACCCTCTATTAGACGTATCCTATAGAGGGGCGTCATGCCTCCAGAAATTGTTAGTGGGTCTCTCCATCTTATATAAATTTATCAATGGGTTAGTGTGGAAATGAGGTTGAAAACCACCTGGGAAACCCCAGGTGCCGATCGGTACTACAAGCCCTTGATATGGAACGATAAAGCCGGTTGCATATCTCTTAGTGTTAGTAGCAAAAAGCAGGTTCAGGGATGCTAAAGGCGCGTGCGTGCCCTGCCGGTCGGCTATCGGGGCCGACCTTAGAAAAGACGTCAAAATCAGATTTGCTTGAGCCGTTGCACTTCACGCTGGAATCCACCAGTTCATGGTCGGTCACGGTAAGCGCCGTCGCCCGGGTCTTGATGTACCAGAAGATCAGGATCAGGAAGCCGAGGCCGAAGACAGCGATCAGCAACACAAACAAGCCCGGATTTCCCATATGGCTCCATTAACTGCTGCGATTGAGCATTGAGTCTGTTAGAAGAATCAATGTGTTGATCGCATTCTGGGGTGGAGCATATGGCA
>JAAEMK010001057.1 GCA_024225635.1 Desulfobacteraceae bacterium
AGAGCACTTGGCTTGGGATGCTGATCTCATGCATGTATGGTCGGATGTAATGTGTGTCCGACCCCTCTCTGTACATGTCCGTCAGGACGAGGTACTTTCAGCGAAATGACCACTTTGGGCAGTGAAGTGCTGTACATGTCAGCGGCCAGGGGTGTGTCTGTATGTGACACACAAACACATCTCAGGGCGTCCCCTCCCACCCCCGCGGTTGCCAACCCATGTTGCACTTGGCCCTGTTGGAGTTGTGGTGTTGGCGTTCATTTGGCGTCGCTTGCGGCTGCATGTCTCGAAGAGTGTCACAGCAGCGCCGAAAAATCACTTGAAAAACAGCAGTCCCTGCAGCGCCAAGCGCCTCGGGGCACAAGCAGACCCATTGGGGGAAGTCAAACACGATCTCAAGAGCATCTCATCGAAGGGACAGCTCCGGAAATGATACTACATTTTGGGGCCCATAATTCACAAGCCCCATTATGGTGGCGATGCTCTGCACAGTGTCAGTTCACTGCTAACATAAAGCCTTTGGGTGAGCCATTGTGACTTCCACGCCT
>JAAEMK010001058.1 GCA_024225635.1 Desulfobacteraceae bacterium
AAATGAGGTACATGGCAAAATCGGCCCACCACCCTTACCTACTTGTGTTTTGCGAGGTGCAAGTTTTGTGTCAGCTGTGCCCCTTGAGTTGTGTCCCATGTATCCCATGGACCAAAAACTTTGCCAAAATGCACCCGAAATTGTCAGGTTGTGTCCTTTCCCTTCCCATATACCCAAGTCTGATCGAAAAACTTTGCCAAAATGCACCCGAAATGCAAAGATTTCTCCACATTTTGGTCAATATCCACGAAATTGGACACCTTTCGAGTGGGTCTGCTATGCCAAGAGTACCCAAGTTGATAGAAATTGCTCAGATTTGGTCGAAAACTTTGCCGAAATACATCAAAAATCATCCAAATTCTGCCGCAATTTGGTCAAGTTTCGACGAAATTTAGCACAAAAAAGGCAACAGTTTGCCATACTTGGCTGCATTTGTCCAACTTTCGATGAAATTTCGGGCAAAAAGGCAACAGTTGCCACATTTCGGTAGATCTGTCCCATGGTCTGCTATACATGTTGAGTACCCAAGTTGATAGAAAACTCCACTGAAATACGTTCAAAATCGTCGAAATTGCCACA
>JAAEMK010001059.1 GCA_024225635.1 Desulfobacteraceae bacterium
AAGAAAAATGGGGAACAGCGAATGTGCGTCGATTATCGCGAGCTCAACCGTCGCACAATGAAAGAGGATTGGCCTACGCCGCGTATCGATGATTCGATCTCTCGTTTAGCCACCCAACGCTATCTCTCGTGTTTTGACCTCCGAGGCGGGTATTTGCACATTCCCGTCCTCGAAACTTCCCGAAAGTACACACGGTTTACTACGCCGTATGGGGCTTATCAAGCCAAGCGAATGCTCTTTGGCCTGGTGAATGCCCCAGCTCACTTTCAGGAAACCATGGAGCGGATTTTCGCTGAGGTCCGCAAAATGGAGGGGGTGGTTCTCGAGATTTATATCGATGACCTGGTCTTAGGGACTGTGACCGAGGAGAGGCACCTCCAGGCTCTGCGCCGTTTATTCACGGTGGCACTGCGGGAGGGTCTCAAGTTTGAACGCCGCAAGTCTGGGCTGGGGGTCGAGCAAGTGAATTATTTGGGTCACGTTGTCTCGTATGGAAAACGAGGCCCGGACGAGAAATATCGACAAAAGCTCCTCGACCTGCGTAGGCCGACAGACAAGAAGGGAGTAATGCGGCTCCTCGGAATGTTCGAATGGTGCAGCCGATTTGTACCGCACTACGCGGACCGAGTTAGTTTACTCCGACCGCTCACGCACAAAGATAAGCCGTTCGAGTGGACCGACAGACACCAGAAGCAACTGGATGCACTTAAAGGTGTCATCCGCGACGTCCCCTATTTATTTGAGCCAAATGGGGACGGAAAGTTTGTTTTGGAATGCGACGCGTCGGATTATGCAGTCGGAGCCACGCTATATCAGTGGCAAACGCCGGAAGTAATAAGGGAAGAGAAATCGGCAGATAACGCGCCAGCCGATGTTCTCCGCCCGTTGGACCACTTCTCCCGCACCTTTCGCGGGAGTGAGAAAAATTGGTGCATTGCGGAAAAAGAATTATTTGCGGTGAAGGTCTCTATTGAAAACTGGGACCATTGGCTATATGGCCATCAATTCGAGGTTTTAACCGATCATAAAAACCTCGTTTATTTATTTAATGACCCGACGCGGGATGCGGGGAATAGACGCTGGGCACGCTGGGCGGTGAGCTTACAGCAGTATTCGTTTACGGTATCCTACGTAAAAGGGGAGGAGAATAAG
>JAAEMK010001060.1 GCA_024225635.1 Desulfobacteraceae bacterium
TGCATGCAGTGAAATCCAGTTGCACTTTGAAATACAGCTGCACAGCTTTCACAAATCAAAATAAAATAAAATAAAAAATAAAAAATGACTAAGTCCGAAACCTAGTATGAACAGAGGCTCCAGAGCAAGGCCGAGAGAGAAATGGGTGCTACCATGCTTACCCCCACCAGAATGGTCATTGATAAGGGTGGATCTGTGCTGTGTTTGTTATCTTCCAGCTAATGTGGGTGTCAAATCTTGAAATTCACCATGGTATGCACAGAGTGAACATATCACTCAAGGCCAAAATTCACAGGTTTTGCTGTTGAGTTGCACACATGCAATTGTTTAGTAAACCCGGTTTGCCCATATGAAACTACATTGTGGTTATTTGGCAATGCGTGATTAACCTATGAAAAATCAGTGCTTCTGATGAAACGTACTACATGCAAAACTGACAGCCTGATACTGGTATTATGTCGACTCAGCTGCTCTCAATTGAATTAAGTTGCATGCAGTGAAATCCAGTTGCACTTTGAAATACAGCTGCACAGCTTTCACAAATCAAAATAAAATAAAATAAAAAATAAAAAATGACTAAGTCCGAAACCTAGTATGAACAGAGGCTCCAGAGCAAGGCCGAGAGAGAA
>JAAEMK010001061.1 GCA_024225635.1 Desulfobacteraceae bacterium
TAGAACAGGGAGAACTCTATTAATCTGGAAATATGTGGTTACTGCCCTGCCAATGCCGCCAGCACCTCCACTTGCGAAAACAACAGACTAACCACAATTACTTGAAAACATTGCTTGAAGGATGGATAGAACAGTCTTTCCAATGGATCGAGAGCCTCTGAGCCGTGCAAGGGAATCCCCTATGCAATCAGCAAGAAATTTTCGACAAACTGCTGCATGAATTGTTCCATCTGACCATTCTAAGCAGAGTGTTGGAATACCTGATCTTCTACTGCCAGATGCTTGCTCAAGTGCAACGATGCTGGCTTCTGTGGAAGCACTGGATGATGTAATTTTGCATGTTGACCATATGTTGTTCTTTCCAACTTCAGTGAATGATGAATTCTTCTCCATTGAGTACAATGATGAGTCAATGTATCCCAGGGAAGTAAGCAAATTGAGTACGTTTGAAAATAAGTTTGGCCACTGTTTTAAGAATGTTGGTTTTCTTGAATTTCCAACTGCAGGAACGTTGTTGCCAGTTGCATGTACCCATTTTAGATGTGAGCCTACAGTGGCAGCTTGACATGTTTTAAAATTCTTGGCAATTTGCGTTGCGGATGTACCTAAGCCTCCTGATGTAATGTGGAGCAGTGTTGTCATATTGAAAGTCAAAAGAGTCATTCTCACCAATCCATCAAAGTTAGTGCAGAATACGCAATTGAGA
>JAAEMK010001062.1 GCA_024225635.1 Desulfobacteraceae bacterium
AAGAAAAATAGCATCTTCCCTGCATGATGGGTGATTAATTATTCATCAACGTTTATTTATGGTATATGGGTAACAGTTTATAGTCTCATAGACGTCACTAAATTACAAGTTGTTTCATAATGGTTATAGAGAGCTCTCACACACAACAATTTACAAAGATACTATGAACCATGGCACACACACACGATACTGGCCGCTCTGTCAAGGCTGGTGTTGTCCATCTCCATCTGTTGCCACACCTTGACCACCGCGACCAAGTGGTACTCTAAAACAGGCGGCGCCTCAGATCGAGGGCTATCCCGCCCACGTTTCCCCAGAATCTGAGCGTGGTGACCAGGATGACAACTATCGCTGCCAGGCAGACAAGGGACAGGATGATCTCCATGGTGCTGGCACCGGGAGGGGTGGGCAGGGTCACGGGGTCAGGGAAGACGGTCTCGGCGTGAGGAAGGTCGGAGGGCTGCTCGGGCCCATCCTCAGGAAAGAGGTCAGGGACCCCTCCAGCACGATCCACGTCAGAGCTGCCCTTGGTCTCGGCCTGCTCACCCTCGATGGTGTTAGTGTCATCTCCTGGCACGGTGGGGCCTGTCACCGGGGGTTCACCGGGGAGATTTGGAACGATGAGGGCGCTTTCTGGGATCGACGCCGGGCCACTTGGCTTGTAGTCCCTGACAGAATACAAATTTAGACGTACATATGCAAAGGCCATGCTACAATCGGAAACCACGGCACTGTTAAAGAAGAAATGCTTCAGAGCGAAAAGAAAAGTTTAAGAAAATGAGGTTAGCAAAACTCCTCGAACGAAAAAAGTAATGCACAGAATAAACTGTTCAAATTACTGAAAAATAAAGTAGCATAGTGTAATGACCAATGTAATCACCTAAAGGTGTCAGCCCAGTCAATGTAAGGCCCGGGCTCCGCCACCTCCCTGACGACGCGGGTCCTGAAGAGCCCCATCTCCTTGAGCTCGGCCTTCAGCTCAGCGTCAGTCATCCCGCCGCCGTACACCACGCCGTGCTCGATGTCCGGGCCGAAGGTCAGGATGGCCATCATGGCCAACATGTAGGCCGCCACGAAGGCAATGAGCCCAAGCACGAACCAGGGACTGTCCAGCAGCCTAAAAATCATATCAGAATAAAGTCTGAAACGAACACCGGAGATAATTAAAGTACCTCATCCAAATGTTGTCCTGATCCCTGGCACCGCTCCTGGCCTGCTCGATGCCGCCAGAGGGGATCACGTCAGGAAGGGCGAGGTTATTCATGCCCACAGCAGGAAGGGCGCGGTTATTCATACTCCCTGCAGGGAGAGTGGAGTTATTCATGCCCTCGTCAGGAAGAGCGTTGTTATTCATGTCCTCGGCCCCCGGGGCACCAGGGGTCGCCCTGGCGGGCTTGACGGTGTTCCTGGACACCGTGGACAACTCCGGCGTGCTGCAGGACACCGGGGACTGGAAGCTGGAGCCAGATGTTGAGGGAGGGCAAGATGTTTCTGCCGAGGATCCCCTGAGGGTTGGCGAGGCCCCAGAGGAGGAAGAAGGAGAGACCTCATTCTCCACATGATAAGAGGAAGTGATGAACTTCCTCCAATTGATCTCGGTCCCCAACTGCGGCCCGGCCCCGTCAACCAGGTCCAGCCTGGTAGATCTCCTGTAATAACAAAGATGAAATACAAATCTTTTCACTGGAAATGATCATCTTGATTACTCATTACGGGACAACCCCGGATAATTTGCAGATGAAATTATAATAACCACCTAAGAGAGCATCATTAACTCAAAACCTCACCTGAGAGTCTTCCCGAAGGTGTCCACGCCGAGCTCTTCGGTCCCATAGCGGGTGCCCCCGGGACTGTTGGTCAGTGACCTGGTCACGACCGGAGTCCCCAGAGAGGGGAGCAAGAGCCTGCGCAGCTCCAGAGTGGGCGAGTTGATGTCTCCGCAGTCAGCCGAATCGAAGTGAACCTGAAACTAAAATAACTGAATTGACAAAGCAAGGCTACTAAATACCTTGCGCTGTGAGGTCAGGGTTGAGGACGCGGACACCATGTCTTCCTCCTCCTCGGAGGAGAGGGACCCCCGGTCGCCGCAGCCCGTAGTAGCCCCCGCCGCGCCCCCAACCCCACCAGCACCAGCCTCAGCATCGACAGCACCAGAGTCTCGGACAGCGAGGAGAGGATCCTCCTTCTTGGCGACCTCAAGCGCCCGGACATCGGCGTCCCGGAGGTTGTCCTCTTCCTGATC
>JAAEMK010001063.1 GCA_024225635.1 Desulfobacteraceae bacterium
TGTGGAATTAAATATCAAAACGCAAAACAAAACGCTGAATGAACCTCAAAAAACTGAATTAAAACTGCAACCAACAATGTATAAATTCAATTGCGGCTGAATTTCCTACGGAAATTCATACCAATTTACTATCTTAGTTGCTTAATGCTGAAAATCCTTCGGATTTTAAGCCGCAACTAAACCTATACCAAACCGTTGGTTGCAATAGCGGAATTAAAAACTAAACGTATAAATCGTGTGAATTCTGAACTTTGAAAACAGCGGAACTTTGCGGAAAAAAACATAACGGAAACTGAATTTAATACTCGAAACCGAAACGTGACGCTGAATTGAAAATGAAAAACGGAACTGTGCGCGGAAACCAACTCGAGCGGAATTAAAAAAAACGTGAATTAATAACTTCTACTCTACCGAATTCCAAAATTGCGGAATCAAAATGTGGAATTAAATATCAAAACGCAAAACAAAACGCTGAATGAACCTCAAAAAACTGAATTAAAACTGCAACCAACAATGTATAAATTCAATTGCGGCTGAATTTCCTACGGAAATTCATTGCAATTTTCTATCTTTCAGCTTCAACGGAAAA
>JAAEMK010001064.1 GCA_024225635.1 Desulfobacteraceae bacterium
TCCCCCTCGATAAGATAAGTGATTTCACCGAATTACGTCAACAATATTTAAATTATATTCATTCATGTAGTCCTGAAGTAAAAAATTGTAAAATTTTACCCGCTGTTGACCGTCCCGAGTGGGGGCACATTGCCAGCCAGCAAGGGTTGATAGGGGCTAGGTTAGGAAATAGATGGGAACCAGGCCCTAGGATAGCTAGTCTTGCGTCGAAAAATGCTAAGAAAACCAAAAGGAATAAAAAGGCAAAAGCCCAAATTTTGGCGCCATTATTTGAAAGTCCCTGGTCCTTGTCGAATGGCCGAGGGGTAACGTTACCCCCTGACACGGTCACGCCCGTTTTCTTTACTATTAATGTATCTATGGATCGCCACAAGGCATCATATTTTGTAGAGGAGACAGTTGTTGGCAACATGTTACAAGGCCTCGTCATACCAGAGGGGACATATCCAGCCCAAGGCCGCCATGTTAAGATCCTGGTGACCAACAATGGCTGTGAGACCAGATTTATTCCAGCAGGATTCAGTGTGCAAGGGTTTGTAGTCAGTGAGGCGGGAGGAACCGCGTCTCAGCCATTGCCAGCCGCCCCGGAACCAGCGGTGCCACCGCCCACGGTCGAGATTGGAGAAATGAGTTCTGAGGACTTCAGTACCTTGCTACAGGACCTAAAAATACCAGAGAATGAGCTGTTGAAGGATCACCCACAAGTATACAAGAAATTGAAGACCTTGCTCTGGCAGTACCAGGATATCTTTAGCAACACGACCCCAGGCTGCACAGACCAAGTTGAATTGGATCTAGAGCTCAAGCCTGGCACCCAACCCATCCGCCAACAGTTCAGAGATCTGAATCCAGACCTAGAAAAGAAGCTACAAGATCAGATTAATACCTGGCTGGAGGAAGGGGTGATTGAGCCCTCCAAGAGCCCCTGGAGCTCACCTCTGGTCCCAGTAAA
>JAAEMK010001065.1 GCA_024225635.1 Desulfobacteraceae bacterium
CAATGAGGACGATGATGGAGGACGACGACAGAGGACAACGACAATGATAGAGGACGATGATGACAACGGATGACGACGACACAGGACAATGATGACAGAGGATGACGTCGGCAGAGGATGATGACGATGACAGAGGTCGACGACGATGACAGAGGTCGACGACGACAGAGAACGAAGACACAGACAGACACAGACAGACACATACACAGACAGACACAGACCACAGTCAGCAGACAAAGAAGCAGAGACAGACAGACAGAGACACAGACACAGACAGACACAGACAGACAGACAAAGACACAGACAGACAGAGATACATACTGTAGGTGAATTGCGTACACAGAGACAGAGACGCAGACAGACACAAACTGACACAGACAGACAGTCACAGAGGCACAGACAGACACAGAGACAGAGGCACAGACAGAGACAGAGGCACAGACAGAGACATAGACACAGACAGACAAAGACACAGACAGACACAGACACAGACAGACACAGACAGACAAAGACTCAGAGACACAGACACAGACAGACACATAGAGACACAGACAGACACAGAGACAGAGACGCAGACAGACACAAACTGACACAGACAGGCACAGACAGACACAGACAGACACAGACAGACAAAGACACAGACAGACAGACAAAGACACAGACAGACACAGACAGACAAACACACAGAGAC
>JAAEMK010001066.1 GCA_024225635.1 Desulfobacteraceae bacterium
CCCTATTGATGCTCAGGGCAAAGAACCAGACTCTTCATGTGTACCCACTATTGACGAGGATGTAGCAGCTTAAAATCTCTTTATTTGGATTTCAGGGGCCAAATTGTGCCTAAAAAGTTCAAGTCGATTTAGACGCCCTAGTCCTGGACACTCTCTTGATTTATATGTTTTCTTGCATAAATTGTTATAGGATTACAGTAAGCAGGGAACCCTTAGCTTGGCATTGGTTCTTGTCAAACAGGCGTCTGTGTCGTTGAGGTGGTAACGACACAGACCTACTGTCAAATTCATAATAAAAAAACGGCGTCAACGCAAGGGTCTCAGATTACTGCCGGAAATATTGCCCTAACGTCATTTATCCTTCTGCTGGTGGTGTTTTGTCATCAAGTGTTTTAGTGGATTCCGTTTTTTGCTCGTCTTCTTTTTTCTCTTCTTTTACCTGGGCTTCAATAACTTCCTCAAAGATGCTCAGGATCTTTGCTAAACCGCCAGGCATTGTATCCTGTACGGCATGTACATCAACTTGCATTGTATAGGTCTGATCTGTCTCTTTATTCCTGTTATATACATTTTTGTCGGTTGTCGTCACATTTACCGACACCGGGCTCCAGATACTGTCAAATTTAACATTGCTGTTCTCAGTAAGAGTGTTTTCCTCGCTGGATTTCGTCATTGAATGTATTTTAGCGTTAAAAGTGATGCGCATGTCTTCGATACGAATAAATGGAATCGGCATCATTGTTAAAAGAGGGACTGCCAGCTGATGACTCTGGGATGTGCTGCTCCCTGCCGTGTTCGGGACTTGTCTGGAGTAGGCAAAAGTAACATTGTTCAGTTTTTTTATTTTTGTGCCATCTTGATCTTCATTCTTTGTTTCCGAAAAGCCCACTTTGTTGATGAAATCCATAGTGACCAACGCAGCACTCGCTTGAGCGTTTACCGCCGCCGTCAAAGGTCCTCCGATGATTTTCGAAAAATCAATGGCGTTTAATGCCGCCACATCAGGGTTCGTGATAGGCTCAGGCATTACTTACCTCCCTTTGTTTTAGTGTGTTTGTTTAGAAACAGCGTTTATTCCATAATTGTTCGGAATGAACGCATAATACAAATAATTAAAACGGTTGAGAATGGTTTCGAGAAAAAGCAATGCTGTCGATGTTTTTGCTAAATATGACCAGATCTGAGATTGCAAGCCTTAATGGTTGATTCTAAAGAAAATAAATAAAAAAATATGATTTGCAGAATTCTAATAATCCCTGCACATATTGAAAGCTAACTTCAATCGCAGAACGTGCTTTTGAACCCGGCATGATACAATTTGTATTGTGTCGCAAAAGTACCGTCCCTATTTTTGTAAGAATCTTTTTGTGGAATTGCTTCGTACTAGAGGTATAGATGTAAGCTTGTAATTTGTCAACGAAAATATCTGAAAAATGCGATTGGATTAAAATATAAACTCTGAAGGTTACGGACAAACCGGAATTAATACTGGTCCATCGTGGGAAGAGGAAAACGAAATAGAAGATTCACGAATTCTATCTGATTTGAATGAGGGCAGTTCCCTATCCCCGGGAACTTAACGCCGGAGAGACTAAAGCATGTCTGGCTATGGGAGCGGGATTGGTCCTGCGGTCTTGATGATTTCTCGGTAATCGGTATCGTGACCGGAGATGCTTAGTGAGTATACCCGTCAGCCGGGGGGCGAAATCGGATTATCACAGGTGTTATTTTTCGGTTGTCATTTATACAGGAAAAGGCTAAAAGATACTCATGACCGCAATCTTCACAGCTGTCTTTGAAGGGGCGGCCAACCACTGCACAAATCAAATCTCATCGTTGTTCGGAACGGCAGGTTCGTAACCATTGACAGGTTGTGATTTTGGGATGGTAAACAGGACAGGATAAATGGTGTTTAAGCAGAGTCTGAAACGGCTTTTGACCTCAAATTTCGTCATTGCGGCAATTTTGCCCATTGTTGTCCTGGGGATCGTCAGCCTGAACATTTTAAACAAAAGCATTAAGGAGGAGGTGTTCAGCAAGAATCTCCTCCTTGCCAGGGCCGTTTCCGGGGAGGTTGAACGTTTTTTAACGGAGCCGGAACGCATCCTGGTTCAGATCAGGGATATGATCGAAACGGAAAAGCTGATTTCCGTTGACAATGTAAACTCCTACCTTGCTTCGGTGCTTCGTCATTATCTGACCTTTGAAATGATCCGGGTCCTGGATTCAAGGGGGCAGGTCAGCCATATCGCCCCTTTTGAACAGGAGCTTGTGGGCATCGACATGACCGGGCATCCGTTTTACAGGGCGGTCAAGCAGACAGGGCGGCCATTCTGGTCCCGTACCTTTATCTCCATTTATTCCGGGTATCCCACCCTTGCCCTTGCATTGCCATTCAGGAACGGTGTGCTGGTGGGATATCTCAACCTCAAGGCCCTCTCCTCCATCACCGACAGAATCACCATCGGGAATCACGGTTATGCCTCCATTGTGGATAAAAACGGAACCTATATCGCCCATCCGGTCCGGGAGCGCGTGGTCCAGCAGGTGAACGTCAAACATCTTCGTGTCATCAAAGAGGGCCTTGCCGGGTTCAACGGTTCCATGGAGTTCTCCCACAAGGGGGAGCCCCAGATCGGGAGTGTCATCCGGATGACGGACACCGGCTGGGTGGTGGCTGTGTTTCAATATTCCAAAGAAGCGTTTGCTCCCCTGAGGAAGATCTGGGGCGTCATTGGCGTCGGGGCGGTCCTGGCAACGGCCCTGGCCGTTTTTCTGGCCGTTTTCAACATTCGGAAAGCGTTGAAACCCCTTTCCCTGTTCACGGAAAAGACAAAACGGGTCGCCCAGGGCGATTACAATTATGGGTTTGAGGATGAAGCCTACCTCGAGGTTCAGGCGGTGTCGGAAAATTTCAAGCAGATGATCCAGGCGGTCAGGAGCAGGGAGGAGGCGCTCATCAATGCCAGGAACTACACAAGGACCGTGTTTAATTCCCTCAGCTCCTTTCTCGTCAGTGTCGATGCCTTGGGAAACATAATGGAGTGGAATGCCGTCCCTGGGGACATGGGGGATATTGTACCGGTCGAGGGTAAAAGAATAGACCGGTGTATGTCCCGGTTTTTTCCCGGGAATTTTGATATCGAGTCGGTGATACAGGCGGGGGGGGGCCGGCATTTTGAACGGATCAAGGTGGTTTCAGGGGATGAGATCCGTTTTTTTGAGATGGAGATCGTACCTTTTGCCGGAACCGGCATCAAAGGGGCCGTGGTCAGGATCGACCATGTGACGGAAAAGGTGAGGATGCACGAGATCATGACCCAGACCGAGAAGATGATGTCCGTGGGCGGGCTTGCCGCGGGCATGGCCCACGAGATCAACAATCCCCTTGCCGGCATCATCCAGAGCATGCAGGTGATCCGGAACCGGATCGTCAGATCCATGCCGAAAAATGAGGAGGCGGCCGAAAAATGCGGCATCACCATGGATCAGGTCCGGCTCTACATGGAGATGCGCAACATCCCCTTTATGCTCAAATCCGTGGGGGAGGCGGGGCAGCGGGCCGCCAGAATCGTTGCGAACATGCTCTCGTTCTGCCGCAAGAGTGAGTCGAAAACCGAGCTCCATGACATGAAACAGCTGGTTGAGACCTGTGTGGAACTGGCCGGGAGCGACTACAGGCTCAGCGAGAAGTACGATTTCCGAAAGATCACCATTGTCCGGGAGTATGAAGAGGATATTCCCCAGGTTCCCTGTGACGGCATCAAGATGCAGCAGGTTTTTCTCAATTTGATCACCAATGCGGCCCACGCAATGGCCCTTCAGACCGATCCTTCCAGGACAGGCACACTTACCCTTTGTATCAAAAATACAGGGAGCCATGTGGTGATCCAGGTGGCGGATAACGGTCCGGGAATGGATGAAGCCGTCAGAAAACGAGTCTTTGAACCGTTTTTCACCACCAAGGGAACAAAGACCGGCACCGGTCTCGGGTTATCCGTTGCTTACTTTATCGTTACCGACGACCATAACGGCCTTATGACCGTTGAGTCCACCCCGGGCAGGGGCAGCAGATTCATCGTGAGTCTTCCCCTGGCCGATTAGATTTTTCCCGTCTATTTATCACTTCTTACAAAAAAAACAGGGTTCAGGTTTGACCCGGGACCGGGAACGGTATAGGATGGCCGCCCGGTTGAACAGGGGGAGACCTTTGCCATGCTGAAAACAAAAACAAAAAAAACTTGGATTGAAAAGTAGAATGAAGACAGAGAGACAGGGAGCAGGAACCCTCCTTGACGGAAGAAAAGAGGGGATTGATTTTTTTGAAAAATCCACAATGGGCGTTGTCATTGTAAGTAAAGAGGGGAAAATCGTGGCCCTCAATCCCGCCTGTGCCAGGATTTTTGGATATGAATCGCCTGAATATTGCCTTGGAATAGATCTCGCTGTTGACTGGTTTGTCAATCTCGATCCCGGGGAGCGTCGGGAGAGGGAGAATATAGTCTTGGAAACCGGCCATCTTGAAAACAGTGAAAAGGAGTTCAGGAAAAAGGACGGATCGGTTTTTTATGCCCATGTGAACATCTTTCTGATCCGGCCCCGGGACAGCGGGGACTATTATTTTGAAGCCTATCTGGTGGACATCACCCGGCGCAAGCAGGTGGAGCAGGAACTTCATTGCCTTTTTGAAAATACGGGTACGGCCACCTTTGTGGTGGAGGAAGACATGACCGTTTCAAAGGTGAACGGGCAGTTTACCGCCACATTCGGTTATTCAAGGAGCAGGGTCGAGGGACGGATTAAGTGGCCCGAAATGATCCATCCCGATGATCGCGACAGGATGAAGGGCTACCACTGGGCCAGGAGATATTATCCGGGCAGGGCGCCCAGTGAATACGAGTGCCGGGTTCTTTCCAGGCAGGGTGTTGAGAAATTCATCCACATCAAGGTGGGGATGATTCCGAAAACCGGCAAGAGCGTTGTCTCGTACATGGATATCACCTCCCTGAAAAATGACGCAAAAAAACTTGCCGAGAACGAGGCAAGGCTTGCCGGCCTGGTGGATGCCTTTAACGGGTTCATCTATGTCACCTCCAGTGACTACACCATCGAGTCCATGAACAAGGCCCTGGTTGAAAGGACCGGGTACGACGGCAGGGGAGGGCATTGCTACAAGGTTATCCATGATCTTGACGCCCCCTGTTCCTGGTGCGCGAGCGACAGGGTGTTCCAGGGGGAATCCGTTGCCCAGGAAGTGAAGAGCCCGAAGGACGGCAGATGGTATTATTGTTTGAACAGCCCCGAGTTTAAGGATAACCGGGTGGTGCGCAAGCGGTCGACCATCATCGACATTACGGTGCGCAAGCGTGCGGAAGAGAAGCTTCTTGAAGAGAAGAGCCGGCTGGAAAAGGAGAATCGCCAGCTGAAAAACGTGATAAAGTCCAGGTCCCGGCTGGGCAACATCGTGGGAAAGAGTCCTGCCATGCAGAACGTGTACGGGTTTATTCCCATGGCCGGGGCAAGCCATGCCAGTGTCATCATCCACGGGGAGTCAGGAACGGGAAAGGAGCTTGTGGCAAGGGCAATCCACGACATGAGCCATCGCCATGGGCACCCGTTTGTCACGGTCAACTGCGGGGCTATCCCTGAGCAGCTCATCGAGAGCGAGTTCTTTGGATACAGAAAAGGGGGGTTCAGCGGCGCGGACAGGGACCAGAAGGGGTTCCTGGATATGGCGGACAAGGGCACCCTGTTTTTGGACGAGGTCGGGGACATCGGGCTGAAGCTGCAGGTAAAGCTGTTGCGGGCCATCGAAGGAAGCGGCTATTTCCCGGTGGGGAGCAATCAGCTCATACGGCCGGACGTCCGGATCGTTGCCGCCACCAACAGGACTCTGCCCGATTTGGTGGAAAAGGGGCTGATCCGGCCTGATTTTTATTTTCGCCTCAATGTGCTGCCCATCCATCTGCCTCCCTTGAGAGAGAAAAAAGAGGACATCCCCTTGCTTGTGGACTATTTTTACCGTGAAAAATTTGAATCTTTTCATTCTGACGGCGGATTCCCGGCGCGGTTGATGGACCGGCTCATGGCCTACCACTGGCCCGGAAATGTCCGGGAGCTCCAAAACGTCCTGCACCGTTACCTGACCCTTGGGGAGTTCGATATTTCCGGTGAACCGGGAATCGATATCCCAGTGAACCATACGGGGGCGTCACCGGAGCCGTTGACCTGCAAGGTTGCTGAACAGCCCCTTGGTGAGGCCGTGGAGCAGTTTGAAAAAAAGCTGATCCTGAATGTGCTGGAGAGCACCCGCTGGCACCGGGCCAGGGCCGCTTCCATCCTGAAGATCAACCGCAGGACCCTGTTCAAGAAGATAAAAAAATATGGGCTTGATGGTGCCTGAATCGGGAATGATCGTTCCCGTTTATCCGTTTTCTGAATGATTCCCATGGCTTGGATGTCTTTTTCCGAAGGTGATGGGGGCGAACGTTCCCGTTCGGCCCCGCCGGGGGATTCTTCCGTTGTTTTGATTTTTCATGCTATTTCAACCGTTTATCCAAGGTTCGTTCCGGTGGCATGGCTTTTGATAGGTAACAGGCCATGGCCCTCCGGGGCAAACTATTAGAAAAACGGAGAAAAGTAGATGAAGAAGTTTCATTCCATTGGTTTCAAGCTTGTTGCAGGCGGTATCCTGGTTGTGATGATTCCCTTGTTAATTGTGGGGACCATATCTACAACCAAATCCGCCAACGCTCTCATGGATATTTCCAAGGTGCGGGCCAGGGACACGGCCATGGACCTTGCACGCCTCACCCGGCATATCCTCGATGCCGACCTGACCCTGGTAAAGATCCTGGCAGCAAAGCACCAGGTTGTCCAGGCCGCCCTCCTCGAAAGCCGGGAAGATACGGAAGAATTATCCTATGCCATTGCCGACCTGCACGCCAACCTTGAAGAGACCCGCCGTCACATCAGCGATAATTACGAAGGTTTTTTTGTCACCGATGCCAGGGGAAAGGTTTTCAGCGGGGTCAGGGCCAAGGGGATGGAATACGTCGATTTCAGCGTGGCCGGCCGGGATTATTTTAAAGAAGTGAAGGCCACGGGCGAGGCGGCCATGGGGGCCATGGAACGGTCCCGGAGCAGCCGCAACCTTGTCTGTGTGGCCGCAGCGCCCATCACTTCCCCCGGGGGAGCGTTCCTGGGAATCTTCGGCCTTGTGATCAAGGCCGATCATATCATATCGCTTGTTGCCGATCGAAAAATCGGCAACACCGGATATGGGTTTATGGTTGATGAACAGGGGCTCATGGTGGCCCATCCAGCCCCAAAGTGCATCTTGTCCCTGAACATAAATAGTGTCAAGGGACAGGAGGTGTTTGCCAATAAAATGGTCAGCGGCGAGACAGGGGTTTGCGCCTACTCTTTCCAGGGTGATGAGAAAATATCGGGGTTCGCACCGGTTGAAAGAAATCACTGGTATGTGGCGGCAACCCAGGATGCCGGTGAGTTCCTGGCCACGGCGCACGCCATTCGGAATTTCACCATTGGCATAGGACTCTGTTCCGTGGCGCTGACCGTTGTGCTGGTCTTCTTCATGGCCCGTGCCATGGTTAATCCCTTGAACGCTGCGGTCAAGGGGTTGAAGGATATCGCTGAAGGCGAAGGCGACCTTACCATGCGCCTTGGGGTGACCAGCCGGGATGAGATCGGTGAGCTTGCTTCCTGGTTCAACACCTTCCTTGAAAAGCTCCAGGCCATCATCCGGCAGATCAAGGACAATGCCGTCCATGTGGAGGAGTCTTCCACCGGGCTGTCGGCCATTGCCGTCCAGCTTTCCTCCGGGGCCGGCAACACGGCCACCCGCGCAAACGCCGTTGCCGCAGCCACAGAGGAAATGAGCGCAAGCGTAGCAACCGTTGCGGCGGCCATGGAACAGAGTTCGACCAACACGGCCATGGTGGCTTCGGCAGCCGAGGAGATGAACGCCACCATCACCGAGATTTCAAAAAACGCCGAACAGGCCAGGGCCATAACGGTGGAGGCGGTGGAGCGTTCCAGGGGCGCGTCGGACAGGATGTCGGAACTTGGACGGGCCGCCCTTGCCATCGGCAAGGTCACGGAAACCATCACCGATATCTCTGAGCAGACCAACCTCCTTGCCTTGAACGCCACCATCGAGGCGGCACGGGCAGGGGAGGCGGGCAAGGGGTTTGCCGTTGTGGCCAACGAGATCAAGGCCCTGGCAATGCAGACGGCCGAGGCCACCCTGGATATCAGGACCCAGATCGAGGGGGTTCAGAACTCCACCACCATCTCCGGTTCCGAGATCCGGGAGATTTCCGATGTGATCGACAAGGTCAACGAAATCGTTGCCACCATCGCTGCTGCGGTTGGAGAGCAGTCTTCGGTCACAAACGAGATTGCCGATAACATCGGCCAGGTCTCCCAGGGGGTCCAAGAGGTCAATCAGAATGTTGCCCAGTGTTCCCAGGTGGCGGATGAGATCTCCAGCGACATCACCCAGGTGGATTCCCAGGCCGAAGAGATCTCCAGCGGCAGCGGCCAGGTGAAATTGAGCGCGGAGGGGCTTAGCGCCATGTCAATGGAACTCACCAAGTTAGTCGGCCGGTTTAAAGTGTAAGTCAGGACCATTGACTGATTGATTCATCGGTTTCGGTCCCGTGCATTGCACGCCAGGGCCGAAACCGGGGCTGCTTCTACTTTATCCCGCCCTCATACACACGTTCCATGAACTTGTCCAGGATATCCATCACCTGAAGCATGCTTTCGATCTCCACATGTTCATCCTCGGCATGGGCGGTCATGATTCCATGGGGTCCCCAGATGATGCCGGGGATGCCAAAGTCGCTCAGGAACCTGGCATCGCTTGCGCCGTGTTCATACCCGGTTTCAGCTCCCGGTATAAGTGAGAGTAGGGTTTGAAGATAGGGGGTGTCTTCTCCCCTGAACAGGGGCTCTTTTTCCTCGATGGTAACCGTGGACGTGGTGACCTTGTCGATCTCTGCCAGGATGGCATCCGGATCGTCGTTTTCGGTATACCGTATGTCCAGCACGGCATGGGCGGTTTCACACACCTGGTTTACCGATTTTCCTCCCTGGATGATGCCTGTGTTCAGGGTCTTGTGCCAGTGGCCGGGGGTGTCTTCCGTAAACAGGGAACGCACCCTTGTGAGGTCGTCCACCAGGATGTCGATGGCATTTATTCCGAGCCAGGGCTTGGCGCCGTGGGCCGCTTTTCCCCGGGCCGTGAGCTTGAGATCGAGGATTCCCTTCTCCTTGGTGATGATCTTTTTGGGCTCTCCGCCGTCCAGGGCGATGGAAAAGTCCGCCTTGATACTTTTAAGGTTGTGCCTGGCCCCGTCATATCCCCCTGTTTCCTCATCCCCGGTCAGGAGAATACCAAAGGGAAGGCTTTCCTGGCCCCGGCCGTTTTCTTCAAGCCTTGCCATCCATTGTTTCAACAAAACCAGGCTGAGGGCCACGGCATACTTGTCGTCAACGCTTCCCCTGCCGTATAGCTTTCCATCCTTTTCCACCGGTTCGAACATGGTATCCGGGCCGTCCACAACGTCAAAGTGGGCCATGAGAAGAACCGGCGCGAAACCGGTTTTCGGTGTGACAATAATCGAGGGGATGGCGTTGTTGTTCACCCGGGTACACTTAACCCCAAGGTCGGTTATGTATGATTCGATGAAATCCGCGCATCGATCCAATTCGTCAGGTTTTGATGCGATGGTCTTGAACCGCATCAGGTCTTTTAACAATGATATCACTTCACCCATGGAGACTCTCCTGTATTTTTAGTTCCTGTTCTATTCATTCTCGGCTGTTCAAAGTCGGGAGCAGTCACGTATAATGACTTGTAAATGGTGTTGTCTATTTCATCCGGCCGGTTGTGTCAATATCATTTCCTTTGGAGCAGGCGGCGGCAATGGCCTGGATTTCGTCTTTTTCGAGCCTGCGGCCCAACCGGGCGCTGCTGTTTTTTATCTCCCTGGTGACGGCATTGATCGCCATGGGATCGCAGGCGATTCCATGCTGGTCAAGGTATTGGTTCACAAGCTTTTTTCCGCACAGGACATTGATGAAAAACCGTTGTTCACGGCTGATGCCAAACCCTGCCCCCCCGTGGGTTCCGGCCACATGGGTCTTTACCCCGGCACCGAAAAAAGGGGTGTTGTAGGTGAGAAGGGCGTGGCCGGTCTGGTCTTTGCAAATGGTGTCGATGTATTGGTAATAGGCCTTGAAGGTGTCCACATCCTCCAGGTTGAGGCCGAGGGCATATCCCTGGTCTTTCAGCACCCTTGCCGTGGTGTAGAGGTCGGCAAGCCCGTTCCTTTCCCCCAGGCCCAGCACCGAGGCTTCAACCACGGTCGCGCCCGCCGTAACGCCCATGACCGTGTTGGCCGACGCCATGCCCAGATCGTTGTGGCAGTGGATGCTGAGGCGGGTGCCGGACCCGTTGGCAAGCCGGGAGATGGGGAGAATGGTTTCATGGATCTGGTTCGGTCCCATGATGCCCGAAGTGTCGGGCAGGGAGAGAATGTCAATGGAGAGTTCCTTTATCAGGTATCGGGCGGCCTTTGACAGAAACCCGGAATCCGTCCGTCCCATGTCCAGGATGGCAAGGGATATGCAAGCCCCGGGACAGTGCTTCCTGATTCGTTCCACGGACGCTGCCACGGTTTCAAAGATTCGGCCCGGCTCCTTGTTCCAGTCTTCCTGCCGTACATGGGCATGGAGGTGGAAATCCATGGTGCCGGTTTGGGCCAGGATGTCCGCATCCTCCGGGCAGGCCCGTCCCATGGCCGCGATCCTGGTGGTAAACCCGCGCTTCCGGGCATGATGGATCAGTTGTTTCAGTTTATCCTGCTCAGACACATGGGCCGGGGGGTAGCCGGCCTGGCAGATGTCCATGCCAAGGGCCGCCTGGAATTCGAGCACGGTTCGGGCCTGATCAGGGGAGAACACGATGCCCCTGTGCTGCATGCCTTCCCTCAGGGTCTCGTCGATGATGCGGATTTCGGTTTTTTTCATGGGTCTCTTTTCCTTTGCCGCGTTTTTTGGGGGTTGACGATAATTTGCCAGAGTATATCCCTAAACGCTTTCCATGGTAAGAAAAAACTTAGATTTTTCAGGACTGTCCGGCTTTTGGGCAGGGCCCATTTCCTACTTCCCACTTGACATCGGGTCAGGGGTTGATCTATGTAGGACGGGTCAGGCGCTCTTAACGAGCATAAAAGGGAATCCGGTGAAATTCCGGAACGGGCCCGCCGCTGTAATTGGGGACGAACGCCGCAGGATGTCACTTTCGGAGTGTGAGCCGAAGGGAAGGCGCGGTTATTAGGATGATCCAGGAGTCAGAAGACCTGCCTGACGGTTTGTGTCTCCCCGCGGATCAGGGATGGCATCAGTATTTTCAGGATAAGAAAAGGGATACCCTGAATCGATTTTGATCGGTTCGGGGTTTTTTTATTGCTTCGAACTCTTTTGTTGAATTTATTTACGAAGAGGAAAAACAATGCAAAAAAAAGTTGTCTCGTTTCTTACCATCGTCCTGTTGCTGCTGCCGGCCCTTGCCCTTGCCCATGGCCATGACCGTCCGGAGAAGAAGGGCATCCTGCTGGTTGCCTTTGGTTCCAGTGTTCCGGAGGCCCGGGTATCTTTCGACAACATCGACAAAACCGTAAAAGCAACCTTCAAGGGAATGACCGTTCGATGGGCTTACACCTCGGCCATCATCCGGAACAAGCTGGCCAAACAGGGGGAAGTGCTGGACAGCGTTGCCATGGCTCTTGCAAAAATGACGGACGAAGGGTTCACCCACGTGGCGGTACAGTCCCTGCACACCATCCGTGGAGAAGAGTATGACGATCTCACAAGGACTGCCCGGGCCTTTGAAGGCATGCCCAACGGCATTCAGCATATCGTGATCGGTACGCCCATGATTTCCAGCCAGGCGGATATCGAAGCCGTGGCCCAGGCCATTATCAGCAACATTCCCAAAAAGAGAAAACCGGGTGAGGCAGTGGTGCTCATGGGACACGGAACCCCCCATCCTTCCAACGCCTTTTACGCAGCCATGATGTTCAACCTCCAGAAGATCGATCCCAATATCTTTGTTGGTACGGTTGAAGGCTCACCTGAAATTGACGACATCAAGGCGCTGCTGGCGAAAAACAAGATCAAGAGCGCCTATCTTATTCCCTTCATGTCCGTTGCCGGGGATCACGCCCGGAACGACATGGCCGGAGACGAGGACGATTCCTGGAAGTCGATCCTGACAAAAGCGGGCATCGACTGCAAGACGGTCCTCAAGGGAACCGCTGAATACGACAACATGGTTTCCATCTGGGTCAAGCACCTGGCCCAGGCCCTGGAGCACTTCAAGGGATAGTTTATAGATATGGGGTCGGGCTTTTGCACAAGCCTGGCCCTGTTGACCTTCAATCCATCCCCGGAACATAAACAAGGAGTAAATCATGAACAGTGACCATGTATTGAAGATTAAAAGGGCCGGCGCCATGGGCGACGGCACAGGTTCGTTTCCCGTCTACACCATGAGGGACGGTTATCTCTTCAGGACGGTTGCCCATCCCATGGGCTGGTCGGAGTATCCGGATTACAAACTTGGAGAGGATGGGAAACTTTATCGGACAAAATACCATCTCCACGGCATGGGGAAACTCCCCGAGTATGAGTTTGGAAAGGATGGAAAGCTTTATCGCACGGAAAACCATTTGGAGGGCCCCGGCAGCGAGCCTGATTTTGAAATCGTTGACTGAATATTTAAAAACCCATGTCCCGCCGGCAGGAAGGGTGATACAGGAGAAACCAACCCACCATGGATAGTGAATTACTGATAGTCAATACAGGATATGGAAAAGGAAAAACCACTGCGGCACTTGGGCTGGCCATGCGGGCCCTGGGCCACGGCTACAGGGTGTGCATCATTCAATTCATGAAGGGAAGCTGGGAGTACGGTGAATTGATCTCTGCCGACCGGTTTGGCGACAACCTGGATTTCCATGTGATGGGAAGGGGATTTACCTGGCAATCCGACAACATTGAAAAGGACCGGGAAACCGCCGTGAATGCCTGGAACAAGGCCAAGGAGATCATTTCATCGGGGGTGCATAAGGTGGTGATCCTGGACGAACTCACCTATCTGATGCTTTTCAATTTCATCGACACCAAGGAGGCCGTCGCCTTTTTAGGGGATAAAAACAGGAAAAGCCATGTGGTGGTAACCGGAAGGGACGCCCCCCGGGCCCTCATTGATGCGGCCGACCTGGTGACCGAGATGAAGGAGGTGAAGCATCCCTACAAGTCCGGAATCATGGCCCAGAAGGGCATTGAATTCTAAGTGGTCTCACACCGCTTTGGGGTCTCCTTACAATCGCCTTGACATCCCGGGTGCTTCCCTATACGATTTTTGGTATTCACCTTTTGAACTATCGCTTTGAAGGACCGGGAGTGGCTTGTTTCAAGGAGAGCCCGGACCCATGTGTTTGCAACAAGTGCAATAAGCTAATAAGCCAGGCCTGACCCCAATATAAGGAGGCGTCATGGATTTCAAACTCTCCACGGAGCATGAGATGCTGCAACGGGCCGTCCGGGAATTCGCGGTCAAAAAGATCGCTCCCAGGGCCGACGCCTGGGACCGGGAGCACTATTTTCCCTATGGGGAAGCGGTGAAGCCCATGGGAGAGCTGGGGTTCTTCGGGACCGTCATCCCCGAGGAATTCGGGGGCGAGGACATGGGCTGGCTTGCCGCCATGATCGTCACCGAGGAGATCGCAAGGGCCTCATCCTCCCTCAGGGTTCAGGTCAACATGCAGATGGTGGGATGCGCCTATACCATTTTGACCCATGGCACCCGGGAGGCAAAGGAGCGATACATCGAAAAGCTTTGCTCGGCAGACTACCTGGGAGGTTTTGCCATCACCGAGCCGGACGCGGGCTCCGATCTCATGGCCATGGGCTCAACGGCGGTTGAGAAAGACGGTCATTTTTTGCTCAACGGCTCCAAGACCTGGATATCCAACGCAAGTGTCGCCGATGTCATCATCTACTATGCCTACACCGACCGTTCAAAGGGGAGCAAGGGCTTGTCCGCCTTTGTGATCGAACCTAAAAACTACAAGGGCGTCAGCACCTCCACCCTGGAAAAGATGGGCTCCCACTCCGCTCCCACCGGGGAGATCTTCCTGGACAATGTCAGGGTGCCTAAAGCCAATCTCCTTGGAAAGCCCGGAGACGGGGCAAAGATCGTTTTCAGCTCGTTGAACCACACCCGGCTTTCGGCGGCGGCGGGCGGGGTGGGCCTTGCCCAGGCCTGTCTCGATGCCACCGTGGGCTACTGCAACCAGCGAAAACAGTTCGGCAGGAAGATAGGCGAGTTTCAGATGAACCAGGACATGATCGCCCAAATGTCCACCGGCATCGAGGCGTCAAGGATGCTGGTCTACCGGGCCGCCTGGGCAAAGGACCAGGGACGGTTGAACAATGGGCTGGACGTGGCCCAGGCCAAGTATCTGGCCGGGGAGACCGTGACCCGGTGCGCAAGGTATGCCATGGCCATCCTCGGGGCCTACGGTTATTCCACCGAGTATCCGGTGGCGCGGTACTACCGGGATGCCCCCACTTATTCCATGGTGGAAGGGTCCGCAAACATCTGTAAGTGGATCATCGCCCTGGACCGGCTCGGGGTGAGAAAGGCAAACCGATAGATATCGCAAGATGTTAAAAAAAATACGTGCTTTTGGCCGAAGATGCTGGTATTTATTGGGTCGGACCCGATATCGTAGTCGGGATTTTTCCTGGGGTTTAATCTGGTAAATCAAGGAGTTAATTAATGGCTGGCAAGGATCGAACGGGGAGATTATTTCTGACAATTATACTGGCGGTTATCATGGCCGGGCTGGTCTACTCCCCCTCGTTTGCAGGGAAGAAAAAGATCAACATCCGCTTCAGCACCTGGCATGTTCCCGCCGGGGCCGACGTTCAGAAGCTGTGGATTCCCATGCTCGAGGAGATGAAAAAGAGAAGTAATGGCCGCATCACCTATTCAATATATTCCGGCGGCGCCCTTGGCAAGGGGCCCGACCATTTTGATATCGTCAAGACCGGGCTCTCCGACATGGGCTATGCCACCCTGAGCTGGACCCCGGGCCGTTTTCCCCTGACAGACGTGCTGTCATCCCCCATTGTCTGTCCCGCCAAGTGGAAGGGCGCCGAGGCGGGCATGGCCATGTACGACAAAATGCTGAGCCCGGAGTTCAAGGATGTGAAGGTGCTTCACATCAACAATTGCGTCATGGCCCATTTGTGGACCACCAAACGGGTGACGCGCCTCGAGGATATGAAAGGGATGAAGATCCGCAGTCCCGGCGGGCTCCAGACCCGGGCGATCCAGGCCCTGGGCGCAACCCCCGTGTTCATGCCCCTGGGGGATGTCTACCTTTCCATGGAGACCGGTGTGATCGACGGTGTAGTCACCTGTCCGGCCCTGGTAAAGGCGTTCAAGCTCAATGAGGTGGCGAAGTACGGGGTGCCCACATCATTCGGCTGCGTGTCCGAGGGACTGTTTGTCAACAAGCGGTTCTGGAAAAGGGTGCCGGAGGACCTCAAACCCTTGATCGAATCCGTGGGCAGGGATGCCTACAAGATCGCGGGCATCTTTGACGAAACCTGGTATGATTCCATCATGGCGGAATTCAAGACCGCCATGGAGATCAACCCCCTGTCCGAAGCCGAGCAGAAGCGCTGGGATGAACGCTTCAGCAAGATGCTTGCCGCCTGGGCAGGAGAGCTCGAGGCAAAGGGCCTGCCCGCAAAAAAGGCCCTGACCACCTTTAAGGAGGAGCTTGGCAAGGTGGGCGTGGGATTCAATGCCTGCCCGTTCTAACAGCTTGTTTATCACGATGAAACGCTGGATACACCGCCTCACCGGCTGGGCCCTGAACCTTGGCATGGGCTGGGTGGTGGTGATGATGGTTCTTACCACCGTGGATGTGGCGGGCCGGTATTTCTTTTCAAAGCCCGTGCCCGGCGCCATCGAGCTGAGTTCCTTCATGCTTGGGATCTTCGGCATGCTTGGAATGGCCTATACCCATCAAAAGGGCGCCAACGTCCGGGTCACCATGGTTACCCGGGCGCTGCCCCCTGTTGCCGCAAACCTTCTGGATATCCTGACATCCCTCCTCACCCTCCAGGTGGTGGGGATGCTGGCATGGTACGGCATGGTCATGGGTGTGGAGGAGTACCACGCAAAAACCACCACCGACACCCTGGCCATTCCCCTTTATCCACTTCAATTTCTGCTGGCCCTGGGCGCTTTGTTCCTGGGGCTTGAGATTCTGGTCAACCTTTGCGAGTCCGTCAACAATGTATTTAAAAATCAAAAGAACGGTTAGGGGACGCTGATATGGATCCCCAGACCATTGGATTTATCGGCATCGGCGGTCTGTTCCTGCTGTTGCTTATCGGCATGCCCATCGGTTTTGCCCTGGCCTTTGTCGGGTTCTGGGGCATCTCCCTGATTACGGATATCTCCGTTGCCCTGCCCACCCTGCTGCGCTCCTTCAGCGGTACCTTTACCACCTACGCCTTTACCGTGATCCCGTTGTTCGTGATCATGGGGGAACTGGCATCGGTGTCGGGCTTAAGCCAAGGCATCTACACCCTGGCCGACAAGTGGCTGCGAAGGCTGCCGGGGGGGCTTGCCATCGCCACAATCGGCGGGTGTGCCGGATTCGCCGCCATCTGCGGCTCTTCTGTGGCAACCGCCGCCACCCTGGGCCGGGTGGCCCTGCCGGAGATGCGAAAGTATAATTACGATACCCACCTTGCAACGGGAAGCGTTGCCGCGGGCGGAACCCTGGGGTTTCTGATTCCCCCGAGCATCGGGTTCGTGGTCTACGGCATCCTCACCGAACAGTCCATTGGAAAGCTTTTGATGTCCGGAATTCTGCCGGGAGTGCTGCTGGTGTTCGCCTTTGTGGTGATCGTGGTGGCCTGGGTGCTGATTTACCCCGATGCGGCCCCGATGAACCCTGAAAAGGTGAGCCTTGGGGAGAAGCTCAGGGCCCTGAAGCAGGTGTGGGAACTCATTGTCGTATTCTTCCTTGTCATGGGGGGGATCTATCTTGGATTCTTCACCCCCACCGAGGCCGGGGCCGTGGGGGCGTTTTTTCTTTTTGTGGTGACCGTTTTCAGGGGAAAGCTGACCTGGCCCGCCCTGGTGGAGGCCATGGCCGAAACCACCAGGGTGTCGGTGATGATCTTCATGATCCTGGCAGGCGCTTACGTGTTTACCTACTTCATGGCCCTTACCATGATCCCCATGAACCTCTCCATCTGGCTGAGCTCCATGGCGGTCTCAAAATACCTGATCCTTGCCATTGTGCTGGCAGGGTACTTGCTGCTGGGCTGTTTCCTGGACGCCACCTCCATGATGGTGCTCACCCTTCCGGTCATATTCCCGACCATCCTCAAGCTTGGGTTCAACCCCATCTGGTTCGGCGTGATATCCGTTCTCATGATGGAGGCGGGGTTGATCACCCCGCCCCTGGGATTGAACATCTTTGTGATAGCAGGGGTGGCGGAGGTGCCCATGGAGGTGGTTTTCAAGGGGGCGATCTTTTTTCTCCTCGCCATTTTCAGCGTGGTGATCCTGGTGACCCTCTATCCCCAGATCGCCCTGTTCCTGCCGGGAATCATGGGCCGAATCTGACCCCTATATCTCGTTGCTGGTGATGATATGAATCCCCTGCTGCTTCATCTCTTCAAGGGCTTCCCGGGTGGTGTCCGGTGCTACGCCCCGGCAGAGGTCTTCCACCAGGAACACCTCAAATCCCCGTTTTGCGGCATCCATGGCCGTTGCCTTGACACAGTAGTCCGTGGCAAGGCCGTAGACCGCGACCCGGGTGATGTCGGCGGCCCTGAGAAGCTGCTCCAGGCCGGTGGGGGTGTTTCCCTGGTCCTGGAATCCTGAGTAGCTGTCAAACCGGCTGTCGGTTCCCTTTTTCACGACGCTGGAAAAGGTGTCGGGGTTAATGAGAATTTCGGCATTCCCGCTGTCCTGTACACAGTGGGGGGGCCATAGGACCTGGGTTTCTCCATGGATCTCAATGGTGTCAAAGGCCTGCTTCCCGGGGAGGCTGGTGAAAAACGAGACATGGTCTTTGGGGTGCCAGTCCTGGGTGGCGAACAGGGTGAATTCGGCGGATTTCAGGCGCAGGGTCACCTGCTCCACCTCTTTTACATAGGCTGCATCCGCGCCGTCAACGGCAAGGGCTCCCTGTTTGAGGGTGGTGAAATCCCCCTGGAGGTCAACGACGATCACCCCGGTTTCCGCAATGGCATCAGGGTCTGAAAATGGTGAAGGGCTCATTGTTTCTCCTTTTAAAAACTTTGGTTTGATCCCGATTGATTTAGCCCCGGATCGCCTCTTTGTCAAGGATACTTATTTGTGCCGTGGCTTATTGGCTTCCAATAAAAATGGCTTGACAACGAATAGGAACTATTCAATGGTAAAAAAAGGTTTTTTCATAAGGCTTTTTATCGTTCCCATACATACAATCTGAAACAAGGAGGCAGACCATGTCCGAAGAGATATTTGCTCCCCTGGCCGGAAAAATCGTAAAACTCCATGTGGAGGAAGGATCAGTGGTTGAAGAGGATGAGGAGGTCCTGGTGATCGAGGCCATGAAGATGGAGACCCCGGTGTTCGCTCCCTGTGACGGAACAATCGTCCAGGTGAAGCTCAAGGAGGGGGATGAGGTGGAAGAGGATGATGTGATCGCCGTGATTGAATAGGAAAATCAAGGAGTAAACCGTCATGAAACCCTATTTCGAAACCATGGACGCCCTGGGAAGGGAGCTTAAAAAAGGGGAGATCAAGCGGACCCAGGCCAACCTCGGGGCTGTCCTGGCGGCTGAAGAGGAGATCCTCGAGGCCGTTGAAACGGTTCGCAACGCCGGCTTTTCAACGGAAAAGATAAATGCCAGGGGCCAGATGACCGTGTGGCAGCGCCTGGATTACCTGGTGGACGAGGGCACCTGGTGCCCCCTGCACACCCTTTACAACCCCTGCGACAACCCGGAACAGACCACCAACGTCATCGACGGCATCGGCAGGATTTCCGGGCGCTGGGCCGTGGTCATAGGGTTTGATAACAAGGTGATGGCGGGGGCCTGGCTGCCCGGACAGTCGGAAAACATCCTCAGGGTGACCGACCTTGCGAAACGCCTCAATATTCCCCTGGTGTGGCTTGTGAACTGCAGCGGGGCCAAGCTCCCCGATCAGGAGAAGTTCTATGCCAACCGCCGGGGGGCGGGGACTCCCTTTTTCAGGCATGCGGAGCTGGAACAGATGGGTATTCCCGTGCTGGCCGGGATCTACGGAACCAACCCCGCAGGCGGCGGCTACCAGAGCATCAGCCCCACGGTCCTCTTTGCCCACAAGGATTGCAACATCGCCGTGGGAGGGGCAGGCATCGTCAGCGGCATGGCACCCCAGGGCGGGTTTGACGTGGAGATGGCCGAGGCCCTTGTGGAACGGGCAAAGGCCCATACTGCCAAGCCGCCCGGATCGGTGAAGGTCCACTACGATGAAACCGGTTTTTTCAAATATGTGTTTGATGAAGAGGAGGGGGTGCTGGACGGGCTCAAGGAGTACATGAAGGCGATTCCCGCCTATGATCCCAAATTTTTCAGGGTGGCCGAACCCCTGGATTCCCCTTTCCCGTCCGACGATATCCCCCGGCTTGTGCCCATGGAGCAGAAGAGCGTCTACTCCTTTGACCAGGTCTTGGCAAGGCTTGTGGACGGCGGCGAGCACATGGAGTTTAGAAAGGATTACGGGCCCGAGGTCTACACGGGCCTGTGCAAGGTGGACGGCTTCCTTGTGGCCTGCATCGGCAACCGCCAGGGCTACCTTGGCAAGGGCTATCCCGAGTATGCCGACTATCCCGGTATCGGGGGCAAGCTCTACCGCCAGGGGCTGATCAAGATGAACGAGTTTGTCACCCTCTGCGGCAGGGACAGGATTCCCGTGATCTGGTTCCAGGATACCTCGGGGATCGACGTGGGGGATGAGGCGGAAAAGGCGGAGCTTCTGGGGCTTGGCCAGTCCCTCATCTATTCCATCCAGCAGACCGAACTTCCCATGATGTTGGCGGTCCTGCGAAAAGGGTCTGCCGCCGCCCACTATGTCCTGGGCGGGCCCACGGCCAACAGGCACAACGCCTTTACCCTTGGCACCGTTGCCAGTGAGATCTATGTGATGCACGGGGAAACCGCCGCTGTTGCGACCTATGCAAGGCGGCTTGTGAAGGAGAAAGCGGCGGGCAACGATCTTCAGCCCGTGGTGGACAAGATGAACGACCTTGCCCGGAACTACCACGAAAAATCAAGGCCCCTGTTTTGCGCAAGGACCGGCCTTGTGGACGAGCTTGTGGCCATGACGGACCTGAGGAAGTACATGAAGGCCTTTGCCGGAAGCGCCTACCAGAATCCCAAGTCCATATGTCCCCTTCACCAGATGATACTGCCGAGGATCATCAAGGGATAGAATTTTAACAACTTATACACACTGGTGTATTTTTCTGGTATAAATGAAAAAGAAAAAATTAATTAAAACGTTGAAAGAGAAAGGGGCCTTCTTGATTCGTCAAGGCGGTAATCATGAATTTTGGGAGAGTAAAAATGGATATCGGTTCCCAATTCCAAGGCACGCAGAGATAGACGAACAGCTGGCAAAAGAAATTCTGAAACAAGCTGAGAAATAAAGGAGCATGGTACCGTGGCTGTTTTTTATGCAATATTTTATCCCTTGGAAAAAGGGTGGGGGGTTCGTTTCCCGGATGCGCCGGCAATCAACACTTTTGGCGAAGATGTCGAGGAGGCGCTTTCCATGGCCGTGGATGCTTTGAGCGGTTTATTGGTTGTGGGCAGGAAAGGACGTGAATATGAAGAACCCAGGAAATTTGAAGATATTCAGGCAGAAGCCAAGGAAGGCGAGCTTATTTTTCCTGTAACACCGGATGAGAATATAATGAAGGAGTATCGACCTAAGAAGCGGATTAATGTCATGATTCCCGTTGATTTGTTAAACAAGATCGGTGAATCGTTAAAAGACAAAAAGGGGCTTAACCGGTCAGAATTCATTTGCACTGCCGTAGAGGAACATTTAGCACAAAAAGGTCTGTGATTCTATTTGAGGAACTGGAAAATATCCGAGTCTGTTCAAAATTTTTGCGGTTTATAGATTAAGACCATAACAAATCGGTTCACATGGTTTGCCGTAACAGAGCACGGCAACCGGTAACTCAAACGTTTTGTGCCTGAAGGAATTATAAATGGATACAGCCGGGAATTATCAAGGGATCAAGGGATAGAGAAAACCGCTTTTGCGGAATCTCTATCCCTGGTTAAACCGTTAAACCGGCTCGCCGTTCCCGGATAGGGATCAGGAGATCAGCAGGTTCGGGTTCAGGTGGGCCGTGATCCTTTTTTCCACCTTTTTGAACACGAAGATGACACCGTAGACCAGGACCAGGTAGATGCCCGCGGCCGTGAGAAAAAGCTCGTAAAAGGCGAATGAGCGCGCCGAGACCACCCGTGCCACCCCGGTGATGTCCATGAGTGTGATGATGGATACCAGGGATGATGCCTGGAGCAGAAAGACCACCTCGTTGGTGTAGGCCGGCCACGCGATGCGCAGGGCCGCCGGCATGATGATCCTTCGGTAGAGCAGGGAGCCTGACATGCCGCAGGCCCGTGCCGCCTCGATTTCACCCACGGGAACGCCCTCGATGCCGCCCCGGAAGATCTCGGAGGTGTAGGCCGCGGTGTTGAGGGTCAGGGACAGCACGGCGCAAAAGTAGGCTTCCCTGAAAAACTGCCACAGTCCCACATTGGTCAGGAACTCCTGGAACTGGCCGCTTCCGTAGTAGATGAGAAAGATCTGGACCAGGAGCGGGGTGCCCCGGAAATAGAAGTTGAAGCAGTAGACCGGGGTCTTGATAAAGGGGTTCTTTGACACCCGCATGATGGCCAGGGGCACCGACAGGATAAAACCCAGGATGACGCTCAGGACGGTGATCTCAAGGGTTACGATGGTGCCGCTGAAAAATTTCGGCAGACTTTCGATGATGATAGCGGTTTCCATGGTTAATACTCTCTCCTCACGCCTCGGTTGGCCCTCTTTTCCGCCCATTGCTGAAACACCATGGAAAGGATCGTGATGGCAAGGTATAGCAGGGAGGCCGCAAAGTAGCAGGTAAATGGTTTGTGAATGTTTCTTGCGGCAAGATCGGTGTTCCGCATCAGTTCCGGGAGCTGTATGACCGATACCAGTGCCGTCGCCTTGATCAGGACCATCCAGACATTACCGAGCCCCGGGATGGCGAACCGCCACATCTGGGGCAGGAGGATTCGCCTGAAGGTCAGGACCGGCCCCATGCCGCAGGCCCGCGCCGCCTCGATCTGTCCCTTGGGGACCGCTATAAAGGCTCCCCTGAACACCTCGGTGGCAAAGGCGCCGTAAATGAATCCGATGGTGAGGATACCGGCGGCCATGGGCTTGATTTCAATATAGACCTCTTTCCCAAAAAATGCGGCAAGGTCCTGGATCAGGGTGGGGGCGCCGTAGTAGACGAGAAGAATCAGCACAAGTTCCGGAATTCCCCTGATGACCGTTGTGTAGATCTCCGCCAGCATGGCCGGAACCTTGAGCTTGGAGAGTTTGCACAACGCTGCCACAAGCCCGAGGAGGATCGCGATGACCATGGCCCCGGCTGCGACGATAATGGTAAGTTTGGCGCCCTTGAGAAGAAGCGGGCCATATCCTTGAAGAGTAAACACTGTGTGGCTTCCTAAAAAAAAGGCTTAAAAAAAAGCAGGAAGCCCGGGGATGCGGGGTTCCTGCTTTTTCAGGTTATCGGCTAATCTCCGTAAACATCGAAATCAAAGTGTTTCGCGTTGACCTTCTGGTACTCGCCGTTGGCACGGATGTCCAGGATGGCCTTGTTCAGGATAGAGACAAGCTCCGGGCTGCCTTTTCTGACGGCAATGCCGATGCCCTCGCCAAACCATTTCTTGTCGGTGAAACCGGGGCCTATGAAGTCATAGTCCTTGCCTGTCTCGGACTTGAGCAGTCCGTCGGAGAGAGCGACGCTGTCGGCAAATACAAGGTCGATCCGGCCGGAGATGAGATCCATGTTCGCCTCGTCCAGGGTGGCGTAGGACTTGATCCTGACGGTTTTGCCGAACTTGTCCCTGACAAAGTTGTCATGGATGGTTCCACGCTGTACGCCCACGGTCTTTCCCTTGAGGCCCTTGGGTGTGATCTCCACCTTGAACCCTTTTTTACAGGCGAATTTTGCCGGGGTAAGATAGTATTTTTTGGTGAAGTCGACCTTTTTCAGACGCTCCTGGGTGATGGACATGGAAGCGATGATGGCATCGAATTTCTTGGCAAGAAGACCGGGGATAAGGCCGTCCCAGTCCTGCATTACAAATTCGCACTCAACGCCGGCAGCCTTGCAGATCGCCTTGGCAATGTCCACGTCAAAACCTTGTAAATCGCCGTTTTTATCCACAAAGTTGAACGGAGGGTAGGCTCCCTCGGTGCCGATGCGAATTTTTGTGATTTCACCGGCAAAGGCTGTGCCTGCAATCAGAGCAATACAGAAAACAACGGATACGATTAACGCTTTTCTCATCTTTTCTCCTTAACGGTTAAAATTAATAATTATAAGGTCGCAACCTATATTAGATTTGCCAGGAATTGCCTGCACCGTTCGGAATCCGGTGAGCCAAAGATATAGTCGGGAGAACCCTGGGCCTCGATGAGCCCCTGGTCAAGGAAGACAACCTTGGACGAAACCTCCCTTGCAAAACCCATCTCATGGGTGGCGACGATCATGGTGCGTCCCTCCTTGACAAGGTCCTGCATTACCTTGAGCACCTCGCCCACAAGCTCGGGGTCAAGGGCTGACGTGGGTTCGTCAAAAAGAAGGACATCGGGTTCCATGGCAAGGGCCCTTGCAATGGCCGCCCGCTGCTGCTGTCCGCCGGAAAGCTGGGAGGGGAAATAGTCGGCGCGATGGGCAATGCCGACCTTTTCCAGGAGGGCCATGGCCATATCCCTTGCCTCTTTCTTCGGGCGTTTGAGCACATGCACCGGCGCCTCGATGATATTTTCGAGCACGGTCATGTGGGACCAGAGGTTGAAGTGCTGGAACACCATGGCCAGGCGGGTTCTGATCCTGTCCACCTGCTTGCGGTCTTCTGGCACCATCAGGCCCTGGCGATTTTGTTTGAGCTTTATATGCTCGCCCCCTACGAAGATTTCGCCCGCGGAGGGAGTCTCAAGAAGGTTCATGCATCTGAGAAAGGTGCTCTTGCCGGACCCGCTGGACCCGATAAGGGCGATGACATCTCCCTCTCCGGCTTCCAGGGATATTCCCTTGAGCACTTCTAACTGACCGAATTGTTTGTAGAGCGACTCTACCCTGATTACATCGTTTCTTTGTGTGTTCAATCTCCACCCCTGTATACATTGGAATTCGGTGGTCACACTATCAGGGAATCCAAGTTTCCACAAGTCCAATTTGCAGGGAGACGCCTTCCTGCCAAAGATCCCGGCCTTTACAATTCCCTTGAATAATAAATCATTAATATGGTATTCCGTTAATAGGGATGTGAACTGGGGTTCCCGTGGGGGCTCCGGCATTTTCAAAGGGTTTGCCATCAGGCGTTTTAGGTGTTATTCTTTGCGGGCAACCTTATCTTTAGCGGTTTGTATAATACAGGGGTAACGGTACGGAGTGATGCCTTGTGCGCCGCCCTGACCGTTATTTTTTTTGGCCTGATCGATATTTTTAGATATCAAGGAGAGTTTTTGGGGATGTCCCTGGTTAAAGAGAGAAGAAAGACCCGCGAGATACATGTGGGTAGTGTGACCATCGGCAGCAATGCGCCGGTGGCGGTACAGTCCATGACCAATACCCGGACGGAGGATGTGGCGGCCACCGTGGCCCAGATCCAACGGCTCACCTCGGCCGGGTGTGAAATCGTCAGGGTCGCCATCCCGGACATGGAGGCCGCCCAAGCCGTGGCTGCGATCCGGCGGGAGATTGCAATTCCCCTGATCGCGGACATCCATTTTGATTACAGGCTCGCCATTGCCGCCATGGAGGCGGGGGCGGACGGGCTCAGGATCAACCCCGGCAACATCGGTGAGCGCCGCAAGATCATGGAAGTCGCGAATTGCGCACGATCCAAAGGTGTTTCCATCCGGGTGGGGGTGAACGCGGGCTCCCTTGAAAAGGAAATTGTCGAGCGGCTGGGCGCCACCCCCGAGGCCATGGCGGAGAGCGCTCTTAAAAATATAGAAATCCTGGAAGACCTTGATTTTCACGATATCAAGGTTTCCCTGAAGGCGTCCGATGTGCAGCGGACCGTTGAGGCCTACCGCCTCATTGCATCAAAAACGGACGTCCCCCTCCATGTGGGGGTCACCGAGGCCGGCGGCCTTTTTGCCGGCATCACCAAATCAGCCATCGGTATCGGCATGCTTCTCAGTGAGGGCATCGGCGACACCATCCGGGTGAGCCTCACCCGGGATCCCGTGGAAGAGGTGAGAACGGCCTGGGAAATATTGAGGGCCCTTGATCTTCGCCATCGGGGACCCGAGATCATCTCCTGCCCCACCTGCGGGCGTTGCAGGATCGATCTTTTCTCCGTGGCCGAAAAGGTGGAACAGGTCCTGCTGGATTGTCCCCTTTCCATTAAGGTGGCCATCATGGGATGTGTCGTGAACGGTCCCGGCGAGGCAAAGGAGGCCGATATCGGCATCGCGGGCGGTGACGGTGTGGGCATTCTCTTTAAAAAGGGAAAAGTTGTCAGAAAAATAGATCAGGACAGCCTTGTGGATGTCCTGCTGAAAGAAATAGAAAATTTTAAAAATTAATTCGGAGGAATATTAATGGGGAAACAGCCAAAAAGCGCAATCTCTCCCACCAGGGAAGAAGATTATCCAATGTGGTACCAGGAGGTGGTCAAGGCCTCGGAAATGGCCGAAAAATCGCCGGTAAGGGGCTGCATGGTAATTAAGCCCTGGGGATACGCCCTTTGGGAAAACATCATGAATCAGATGGATTCCATGTTCAAGGATACCGGTGTTAAAAATGCCTACTTTCCCCTGTTCATACCATTGAGCTACCTGGAGAAAGAGGCCGAGCACGTGGAGGGATTCGCCAAGGAGTGCGCCGTTGTCACCCACCACAGGCTCGAGGCGGGCGATGAAGGCGGGCTTGTCCCGGCCGGAAAGCTCACCGAGCCCCTGGTTGTCCGACCCACCTCCGAGACCATCATCGGAGAGTCCATGTCCAGGTGGACCTCGAGCTACCGTGATCTTCCCATCCTCCTCAACCAGTGGGCCAACGTGGTGCGCTGGGAGATGCGGACCCGTATTTTCCTTCGGACCACCGAGTTCCTTTGGCAGGAAGGCCATACGGCCCACGCCACCGAGGCCGAGGCCCGGGACCGCACCATGATGATGCTCGACGTGTATACGAAATTTGTGGAGGAAAACCTTGCCATGCCTGTGATCAGGGGCCGGAAAACCGCTTCCGAGCGGTTCCCCGGGGCCGTTGACACCACCTGCATCGAGGCCATGATGCAGGACCGGAAGGCGCTCCAGGCGGGAACCTCCCATTTCCTTGGCCAGAATTTCGCCAAGAGTTCGGATATCCGGTTCCAGAATGCCGACAAAAAAGAAGAATACGCCTGGACGACTTCCTGGGGAACCTCCACCCGGATGATCGGCGGAATGATCATGACCCATGCGGATGACGACGGCGTCATCATGCCGCCCAGGGTCGCCCCGGCTCATGTGGTGCTTCTTCCCATTATCCGGAAGGAAGAGGAAAGACGGAAGATCATGGATTACACCCAAAGCCTTGCCGATGCCCTGGAGAGCCGCATGTACCACGGCAGCCGGATCAGGGTTGAGATCGATGACCGGGATACCGGCGGCGCCAGGGCCTGGGAGTGGATCAAGAAGGGTATTCCCCTCAGGGCCGAGATCGGACCCAGGGACATGGCCAATGATTCCGTGTTCCTCGGCCGCAGGGACATGACCCCCAGGGACAAGACCGGCATCAAGCGGGAGGATTTCATCAACACCATCGATGGTATTCTGGACGAGATCCAGGACACCCTGTTCAACCGGGCTCTTACGTTCAGGAAGGCCAACACGGTTGAGATCGATGATGCCGACGCGTTCAAGGAGTTTTTCACCTCACCCGGGGAGAACGTCATGCATGGCGGTTTCGCCATGGCCCACTGGTGCGGTTCAGCTGAATGTGAGTCCAAGATTAAAGAGGATCTGTCCGTGACCATTCGTTGTATTCCTTTTGATTCAAAGACAGAGCAGGGTAGCTGCATCTGCTGCGGAAACGCCAGCGGACGGCGGGTGCTGTTTTCAAAGGCCTATTGATCAGGTAAGAAGGTAAGATGATAAGAATAACCGATATCCTCGATAAGATCGTGGAGTACAATCCGGATGCGGACCTTGACGTAATTGACCGGGCCTATGTTTATTCGGCCCGGGTCCATGCGGGACAGATGCGTCTTTCAGGAGAGCCATACCTCTCCCACCCCCTTGAGGTGGCGGCCATACTTGCCGACATGAGACTGGACGTGGAGAGCATTGCCGCGGCACTGCTCCACGACGTTATCGAGGACACCCATGCAACAAAGGAGGATATCCTGGAGATGTTCGGTCCGGGCATTGCCCATATCGTCTCCGGGGTCACCAAAATCTCCAAGCTGACCTTTTCCACCAAGGCGGCCCAGCAGGCCGAGAGTCTTAGGAAGATGATCCTCGCCATGGCGGATGATATCCGGGTTGTTCTTATCAAGCTTGCCGACCGTATTCACAACATGAGGACCCTCAAGTACCACAAGCGCCCTGAGAAACAGCGGCTCATCGCCCAGGAAACCCTGGATATCTATTCCCCCATTGCCGCCCGCCTGGGTATCTTCTGGATCAAGCAGGAGCTGGAGGATATGGCCTTCTTCTACACCCATCCTGAAGAGTATGCCGAGATAGACCAGCTGGTGAACAAGGCAAAGGATGACAGGGAGACCTATATTGCCACGGTCAAGGACAAGCTCAATGGCAAGCTTCGGGGGGCCGACATACAGGCCGAAGTAAAGGGGCGGTACAAGCAGTATTACAGCATCTACCACAAGATGATGTCCCAGAACCTGGAGTTTGACGAGCTCTACGACATCGTCGCCTTCAGGATCATTCTTGATACCGTTCCCCGCTGCTACGAGGTGATGGGGCTGATCCACTCCATGTGGAAACCCATCTCCTATAAGTTCAAGGATTATATCGGGGTGCCAAAGCCCAATATGTACCAGTCCCTCCACACCACGGTCATCGGACCCGTGGGGGACAGGGTGGAAATCCAGATTCGAACCTATGAGATGAACCGGATTGCCGAGTCCGGCATCGCGGCCCACTGGAGCTACAAGGAGGGGGCGAGCTTTGATGAAAAGACAGGCGAGGCCCTTGCCTGGATTCGAAATCTCGTGGAGAACCAGGCGAACTTCAGCGACCCGGACGAGTTCCTGGAGAATGTCCGGATCGACCTCTATCCGGACGAGATCTACGTGTTCACCCCCAACGGGGATATCAAGACCCTGCCCAGCGGGGCAACCCCGGTGGATTTTGCCTATCTCATCCACACCGAGGTGGGTGAGCAGTGCACGGGCGCCAAGGTGAACGGCAAGCTCGTGCCCCTGACCCAGCGGCTCGAAACCGGAAACACCGTGGATATTTTCACCACCAAGGGATCCCATCCCAGTGCGGACTGGCTCAATTTTGTGAAGACGGTCAAGGCCCGGACAAAGATCCGCCAGTGGATCAGGGCCAGGGAAAAGGAACGCAGCTATACCCTTGGCCGGGAGATGTGTGAAAAGCAGTTCAGGAAAAAGAGCCAGAATTTCAATGCCCTGGTGAAATCAGGCGAGATCATGAACGTGGCCGACGCCTACGGGTTCAAGACCGTGGAAGACCTGATCGCCCATGTGGGTTACGGCAAGATCACCCCCCTGCAGATCCTTAACAAGGCCATGCCGGATCTCGAGGTCGAGCAGAAGGATACTTCAATTCTGGATAAGCTTGTTCGTTCGAAAATACGGAGAAGAAGGGGCAAGAAGGAAGGGGTTATCGTAAAAGGGGTGGATGATATCCTGGTGCGGTTTTCAAAATGCTGCAACCCCTTGCCCGGAGATCCGATAATGGGATACATTACCCAGGGACAAGGGGTTACTGTTCATCGAAAGAACTGCATCAACGCCCAGAAGATGACTCCTGAAAGACAGATTGAAGTTGAGTGGAGCGGGGATTACTCAGAATCCTACCCCGCATTGATCAGGGTTCGCTCCACCGACAGGTTCGGTCTTCTGGCCGATGTGGCATCGACGATCACCAAGAACAAGGCGAATATCATCAATGCCCGTACGGAGACATCCGAGTTCAGCGCAGTGAGTTCCTATTTTACCATCTCAGTCGAAAGTACCGAACGACTCCGTAAGATAATGAGTGAGATCAGAAAGGTAAAACAGGTCAAGGATGTCAAGCGGATGGTGCCAAACGATTAGGTTAGGCTTCGGCAGCGCCCTCGAACTTTGAAACGGGCGCTTTAACAACTTTGCCGGCCTTGATGCAGCTTGTGCAGACATCAATCCGTTTTACCTGGCCGTTGAAAAGGGCCCTTACCCGCTGAAGGTTGGGATTGAACCTTCTTTTGTTGATGTTGTGTGCATGGCTGACGTTGTTTCCAACCATGGGTTTTTTACCACATATCTTGCATTCCTTGGACATATCTTTTCTCCTTAAAGACAAAAAATTAGCATATAACCTGAAACAATGTTTAATACATCAAATGGTTGATGTTGTAAAGATAATTCAGGAATAAAGGTTTTATTATTTGTCTGTTTCCGCCTGGTCAATCATCTGCTGACACAGGTCAATCTGGGCTAACGCTTCCTTTGCTTCCCTGGTGTCGGGATAGTTGGCGAACAGGTATTCAAACCGTTTCCGGGCTGCCTTGTACTGTTTTGCCTTGAAATAGAACCGGGCGACATAGAGCTCGTGGCCCGCAAGGCTTGTGACGCAGTGCTCAATGTGCTTTGCGGCACTGGCTGCCTGGGATGAGTCCGGGAACCGCTCGATCAGCCGGTTGAATTCGGCCAGGGCTTTTCTTGAACTTTTCTGGTCCCGGTCCACGGTGTCGATCCTGTCGAACCAGCAGAGCCCCGTACGGTAGATCATGTAGGGGATGGCCTCGTTTTTGGGATGGAGGCTCTCAAACTCCTGGTAGGCAAAGATCGCCTCGTCGTACTCTTCCAGCTCATAGTGGGCATCGGCAATCTTCAGCTCCGCAAGGATTGCGAACTTGCTGAACGGATACCAGTCCTTGAGGGTGGTGAACGAGCGGATGGCATCCTTGAAATCCCGGTCCCTGAACTGGGCCGAGCCTTCGTTTACCAGCTCCCGGGCGCTCTTCTCCATCTCGTTGCTGTCCTGGAACCAGGCGCAGCCGGAGACGGAGAAGAGGAGTATCGCTAAAATAAAAGGTGCTGTTTTTTTCATCCGGCAAAATTCTCTACAAAATGCTCGGCTGAAACCGCGGCAACCGCACCGTCCCCAACGGCTGTAGCTATCTGCCGCAACGGCGTGTCCCTCACGTCACCCACTGCAAAGACGCCGGGAACCGATGTCTCCATGTGGTGGTTCGCTTTGATGAATCCCCACTCGTCAAGTTCCAGGGAATCATTGAGAAAGCCGGTGTTCGGGACAATGCCGATCCAGACAAAGCAGCCGTCGGCTTTGATGGTCCGTGTCTCTTCGGTTTTGACGTTTTTCACATGAACGTTCTCAACTCCGAAGAAACCGTCCATGCCCGTTACCACCGAGTCCCAGACAAATTCGATCTTGTCGTTATTGAGGGCCCTCTCCTGGAGGATCTTCGTGGCTCTGAGCTCGTCCCGCCTGTGGACGAGGTAGACCTTGTTGACAAACTTGGTCAGAAAGATCGCTTCCTGCACGGCCGTATCTCCGCCGCCGACGGCCACAACGGTTTTGTCCCTGAAGAACGGGGCGTCACAGGTGGCGCAGAAGGAAACTCCCTTGCCCATGAACTTCTCCTCACCCACGTTCAGCTTCCTTGGCGAGGCCCCGGAGGCAATGATGAGGCTTTTTGCCGTGATGGTTTTATCTCCCAGGTGAAGGGTCTTTACGGCGGGTGACAGCTCCATGGCCGTGACCTCTTCCGTTGTGATCTCAAGACCCAGCTTCTTTGCCTGGTTCAGCATTTTTTCCCCCAGGTCGTATCCGCTGATTCCCTCGGGAAAACCGGGATAGTTCTCGACCCAGTCGGTGATGATGATCTGGCCGCCTGGCGCCGCCTTCTCAACAAGCAAGACGTTCATTCTCGCCCGGGCGGCATAGATGCCCGCGGTCAGCCCCGCAGGCCCTGCACCAATAATGACGATATCATAATCGGTCTGTGGCATGGACACATTCTCCTTTTTTGCAGATGTCGATAAGGCCTAAAGGGCCTTGATGGTCTCTTCGAGTTTTGCCTTTGCAACCATGCCGGTTATCTGATCTGCAATCTCCCCATCCTTGAAGAAGATGAGGGTGGGGATGGCCTTGATGCCGTATTTGCTCGGGGTGAGGGGATTTTCATCCACGTTCACCTTTACAAACTTGATCTTATCGCCGTAGGTCGCTTCAAGCTCTTCAATAATGGGGGTGATGGCCCGGCAGGGTCCGCACCACGGGGCCCAGAAATCTACCACAACGGGTTTGTCCGAGCCCAGTACATCCTTCTCAAAAGAGTCGTCATCTATTTCAAAAATGCTTGACATGATTTGTTCCTTTACGTTTGGGTTGATTCAAAATGTCTGGTAAATATATGTTCTTAAGATAGCTTTGTCAATACGGGGCATGGCTCCTTTTGCTTGACATCCGGGTACGACTTTCGCATTATCACCCCAAAAAAAAGGAGGAACCAACATGGGTAAGAAAATTAAGGCCGGAGCCCTTATTTCAGGGGGCGGTACCAACTTGCAGGCCATCATCGATGCCTGCGCCCAGGATCAGATCGACGCGGAAATAGTGTTCACCGGGTCGGACAACCCCGAAGCCAAGGGGCTTGAACGGGCGGAACGGGCGGGGATAGACACCTTTGTGGTGGATTACCGGGCCATCATTCAACAGGTGAAGAACGATCCCGGCGGCGTGGCGCTCCCCGATGATTTTGACATGGAGGAGATCCGGGCAAAGCAGAATCTGCTGCCGGAATCCGTGGGCAATGAAAAGATAGAACGATTTCTGATCTCCCGGGCCATTGCCGAGCGGGCCCTTTTGGACAAGATCTTTCCCTATGAAGTGGATCTGCTGATCCTGGCGGGATTCATGCGCACCCTGACTCCCTATTTCATCGACCGCATCAATACCGGCCACCGGAAGATCATGAATATCCATCCGGCGCTTCTGCCGGCGTTTCCCGGAACCGACGGTTATGGGGACACATTCCGGTACGGGTGCAAGGTGGGGGGGTGTACGGTCCACTTCATTGATTACGGGGAGGATACCGGTCCTATTTTAGGGCAGAAGGCTTTTGAGATCGAGGAGGGGGATACCCTGGAGAGTATCAAGAAAAAGGGGCTGGCTCTTGAATGGGAGCTTTATCCTGCTTGTATTCAGCGTTTTGCCGAGGATCGGGGCAAATAACCGGGGTCGGGCTTGGCTTGTCGAGGTGAAGGGGTCAGGCTTAGCATGTCGAGGTGAGGGGGTCAGGCTTTCCTTATTGTATTTTTTTGAGGGGGCTCTGTGTTTCAGGCAATAAGAAAAGCCTGACCCCGGCTGATGCGGGGCCAAAAATAATCGGGGTCGGGCTTAGCTTATTAGCTTATTATAGATAAATGCACATGGATTGATACTCATCTCATCATTATTAATAAGAGGAAGGTGTCAATTCATGCGTCCTGAACTATAGCTTATTGTGCCCCCGGCTGATGTGGGGGAGCTTTTAGTTGATTACCTTTAGCATTAGCGGGATGGCGGTCATGGTGCCGATGGAGCTGCCAAGGTTGGTGAAGACTACCACGAGGAGAATCCGGGTGACGTTGTTGCGCCAGAAACCCCGCACCGAGAGAATGTCGTCTGGGATGGATTCAAGATCCTTTACCTTGGGTTTTCTCGAGATGGCCTCCACAAGGCCGGACACCCATCCCGCGGCGATCATGGGGTTTAGGGATGTCAGGGGCGCGGCAAGGATCGAGGTGATGATGGTGTAGGGATGGGCCAGGGCCACAAGCGCCCCCAGTCCCGCAAAAATGCCGTTGGCTGCGATCCAGAGCCAGATCATGTCGGTGCCCGCACCCTTGCCCTTCATGAAGAAACCCGCGGCAAAGAGCACCACGATGGCCAGGGGGATGACCCATTTCATGATTTTCCCCATATTGCCGGCCTTGGGTATCCGGGACAGTTCGCCCAGGTCTATGGGGGTGTTGTTGGCCATGTAGCGTTTGATGCCCGGGGCATGGCCCGCGCCCACCACGGCCACGATCTTCTCCCCGGGGGCGGTCCGGATGGTTTCGGCAAGGTACTGGTCCCGCTCGTCGATGAGGACCTTCTCCAGGGTCGGGTGGGAGCGCTTCATGTCCGAGAGCAGGGTCTTGAGGATATCCTCCTGCTTCATCTCCTCGATCTCCTCCTCGGTGATCTCATCTGAGTTGCCAAGGGAGAACACCAGCTGGAACATCAGCTTGAGCTTTTTCCACAATCCCATGCTTCTCCACACCCGGGTGAGGGTGGTCTGGATATCACGGTCGGCCGGAATTACCTGGGCCTCGATCTTTTCGGCGGCCTCAACGGCATTGATCATCTCCTGGCCCGGTTTGATGTCGAACTTGGTTGCGATCCGTTTCTGGAACGAGGCAAGCATGAGGTTCATGAGCAGCAGCAGGGCCTTTTTCTCCCGGATCACCTTGACGATGTCCATGTTGCGCCACTCTTCCTTGTTCCTGATGGAGCGAAGCCGGGTTGCGCAGAGTTCCACGCACACCGTATCCGGCCGTTCGTTCTCGATCACATCCGTGACAAGCTTGGCGCTCTCCCTGGAGACATGGGCCGTGCCGATTAAAATTATCTCTTTGCCGTTGCAGGAGATGCGGTCGATCTCCTCGGAATTTGCGGCTTCTATAGTATCTATAGTCTCTATAGTGTCCATTCAGGATTTGTCCTTACGACGTTAGGGGTTATTGGTTGGTTCAGCAAGGAACCGAATATAATCATCTTAATAAACATGGCAACAAAATAATGGACAGCCATTGACCTTGTCAACCCTTGTGTGATATCTCCTCACCCATGAAATCAATGGATGAACAAATACTACGTACGGCTAAAGAGATAGTGGTGAAGTTTATTGAGATGGGGAGGCTTTCTCCTGCAAGCGTGCATGAATCCTTCAGGGACGTACACTCAACCATCTCGGAGACGGTCAGGGACAGCGTGGAAAAGGCCTCCGCCAAGGAAGAGTAACCGGCTGCTAATGGGCCTCGGCCCAGTTGTCACCAGCGTCGATGTTAACCTTCAGTGGCACCTTCAGGTCAAACACGCTCTCCATGCTTGCCTTGGCAAGCGCCATGAGCTCCTCCTTCTCCTCAAGGGGCGTCTCAAAGATGATCTCGTCATGGACGGAGAGAAGCATCCTTGACTTGAGCTTCTTCTCGGTCAGGAGCCTGTCCATGTTGATCATGGCAAGCTTGATCAGGTCGGCGGCGCTGCCCTGGACGGGTGTGTTCGTGGCTGCCCGTTCCGCAAACTTTCTCAGGTTCGTGTTGGACGCGTTGATGTCGCTCAACCGCCGCTTCCTTCCAAGCAGGGTGGTCACCCCTCCTGTTTCCCTTGCCTTCTCAATGGTCTGGTCAATGAACTTTTTTACCCCTGCATACCGTGCAAAGTAGGAGTCGATATAGGTCTGCGCCATCTTTCTTGAGATGTCCAGGTCTTTGGCAAGCTTGAACGCGCCCATGCCGTACACGATGCCGAAGTTGATCGCCTTTGCCTGGCGCCGCAGATCCGGTGTGATGAATCCCGGAAGTGCCTGGAACACCTCTTCGGCGGTTCTTGTATGGATATCCTCGTCGTTGTTGAACGCCTCGATGAGAATCTCGTCATCGGCCAGGTGGGCAAGGAGCCTCAGCTCGATCTGGGAATAATCCGCCGCAATCAGGGTATGTCCTTCCCTGGGTATAAACGCTTCCCTGATCTTTTTTCCCTCTTCCGTTCTGATGGGAATGTTCTGGAGGTTGGGATCGGAGCTGGACAGTCTTCCCGTGGCGGTGATCGCCTGGTTGAACGAGGTGTGAATCCTGCCTGTCGCGGGATTGACAAGCTCCTGGAGGGCGTCGGAATAGGTGGACTTGAGCTTTCCGACGGACCTGTACCTTAATACCTTTTCCGGCAGCTCATGGAGTTCGGCAAGCTGGGTGAGCACCTCCACATCCGTGGAGTACCCGGTTTTTTTCTTGGTTTTTTTCTTCACCGGCAGCAGCAGTTTCTCAAACAGGATGACGCCGAGCTGCTTTGAGGAGTTGATGTTGAACTCCTCTCCGGCCAGGGCGTGGATATCGGCCTCAAGGGTGGTAAGCTCCTGGTCGAACTCCTTTGAAAGGGCGATCAGCTCGTCGGTGTCCACCTTGATGCCGTTCATCTCCATGGTGGCAAGCACCCGTACAAGGGGCATCTCAACATCGTTCATCAGGGAGAGAAGCCCGGCCTCCCCGAGCCGTTTCTCAAGGATGGTGTAGCACAGGAAGGTGATGTCGGCATCCTCAGCCGCATAGTCCAGGGCCTTGTTCATCTCCACCGCTTCAAACCCGATCTGGGCCTTTCCCTTGCCTGTCACATCTTCGTATTTGATGGTCTTGTGGTCCAGAAGGTCCATGGCGATCTTATCCAGGCTGTGGCCCCGCTGGGCGGGATTCAGCAGGTGGGAGGCGATCATGGTGTCGAACCGGAGTCCCTGCATTTCAACGCCGTGCCTTGCCAATACGATATAGTCGTATTTGATGTTCTGGCCCACCTTTTTGATCTCCGGGTTTTCCAGGAGGGGTCTCATGGCCTCAAGCACCTCGTCGAGATCGGGCTGGTCCGGGCAGCTGGTGTGGCCCACGGGAATGTAAAACGCCTGGTGCTCCTTGTACGCCACCGAGATGCCGACAAGCCCGGCGCGCATGGGGTGCTTTGAGGTGGTCTCGGTGTCGATGCTGAAGGTTCCCGCCTTTTCAAGGTCTTTCACAAGGGCTTTCAGCTTGTCCATCTCCGTCACCAGGACATAATCTTTCTCCACGGGGGCCTGCTTTTTCCTGAACTCCTGGTAGAGCTTGGTGAACTCGAGCTCCTTGAAAATTTCCGCCAGGCGTTCATCGTCAAAGGGGGAGATCTTGAACTCCGCAAGGGAGGTGTCAACCTCGACGTTCCTGTCAATGGCCACAAGATCCCGGCTCAGGAACGCCTGTTCCCGGTTGTCGGACAGTTTTGCGTAGAGGGCCTTTTTTGAGCGGAGGGTTTCAAGGTTTTCGTAGATGCCGTCCACGTTTCCGTGCTCGGCGAGCAGTTTCTGGGCCGTCTTGGGTCCGACCCCGGGAACGCCCGGGATGTTGTCGGCGGTGTCCCCGGCAAGGCCCAGCATGTCGATCACCTGGATCGGGGTGAGGCCGAGTTTATTGAAAACCGCCTCCTTGTCGATGATCTCCTCCTTCATGGGGTCCCAGATTACGGCATTGTCCGTGACCAGCTGCATGAAATCCTTGTCCCCGGTCACCATGACCACCTCAAACCCCTTCTCCTCCGCGATCCGGGCATAGGTGCCGATGAGGTCGTCCGCCTCAAACCCCTTTTTTTCAACGATGGGGATGTTGAGGGCCTTGACCACCTCCTTGATGTAGGGGATCTGCTGGCTCAGCTCCTCGGGCATGGGGGGCCGGTTGGCCTTGTATTCTTCGTACATGTCGTGGCGGAAGGTGGGGCCTTTGACATCAAAGAACACGGCCACATTCTCTGGCTGTTTCTCCTTGATCAGTTTCAGGATGATCCGGGTAAACCCAAAGGTCGCGTTGGTGGGGAGCCCCGCCGCTGTGGACAGGCTTCGTATGGCGTGGAAGGCACGGTATAGATAGGCGCTCCCGTCTATAAGGTATATCTGTTGTTTCATCTTTGGTTTCTTTTTGTGCTAAAGGGTTTCGGGTGTCGTACAATAATAAATCGTTTGCCATGTTACCATGTTATCGAGCCTCCTATGTTTCCGTTGATTCATCATTTTTTGCAAGTCTTTTTTTGCGGGCCCCCGGAGGGACGGGCTGATTTGCCGGGCCTCCGCTCCATTTCTAACTCTCTATTATTCCTTGACATAGTGAATCGATTCTCTATAATGAAATTTCAAGGAGGCGCGTTCGAGTCAGCAGTGTTCAAGCCCTCCATTCTTGCCTTTCAATCTCATTGAACGTTTTTCACCATCCGGCAAATCCAGACTGAGAAGGGGATATTATGCAATTAAAACAGGGAGACCTTTTCTGGGGTATGGATAGTAATTTTGTTAAACAAGTCATGGATGAAACTGAAAAAATAGATTACGACGAGGGGGCCGTCCTCTTTGAAGCAGGAGCGCCTGCGGGTTATTTTTATATCCTGATCAAAGGGAGAATCAAACTCTCCATCGGGGAGGAAGGACCCATCGTCTACATTGCAAAGGACCCCGGCCAGGTGATCGGCTGGTCCACCTTGTTAGGCAGGGATCTCTATTCGGCTACGGCCACCTGTGTTGTGCCGACAAAGATGGTCAAGGTTGCAAAGGACAGTTTTCTCGAGGAGCTTGCAAAGGTTCCCGAGAGCGAAGCGCTTTTTTTCAAGAGGGTTGCAGGGATGCTGGGAGACCGCCTGGTCTCGGTTTATCCAAGCGTCGCTTAAGTCCGGTTCATTAAATCGGTTCATGAATCTTTTAACGCAATTTAAACGTTTCAGTCGGATTTGCCGGAAATCCCGTTGAAATGAGTTTGTCTCTCCTTTTTTGTTGAATAGAGATGCTCAATAAAGTTTTAAAAGTGCATTGGAATTATCGTTTTGACCCTTTGTGGTGATTTCGATAGGACTCAATTACTTTTTTGACAGCATCCGCAACAGATAAAGGAGAAGAAGCCCATGAAAAAAGAATTCGGCCTGATAACAATCGCCTTGATCCCGGTGGCCATCGCCCTCAACATCGCCGTCGGTCAACTGGTCAGCGTGCTGAAGCTTCCCGTGTACATGGACTGCGTGGGAACGGTCCTTGTGGCCATCACCTGCGGCCCCTGGGCCGGGGCCCTTACCGGCGCTCTTTCCAACCTGGTGTGGGGGCTCTTTTCTCCCTCAGCCCTTCCCTTTATCCCTGTGGCGGCATGGATCGGACTGGTAGCGGGGCTGTGCGCCCGGTACGGTTTTTTATCCACCTGGTGGAAGGCCTGTGTCGCGGGCCTTGTGGTGGCCATTACTACCCCCTTTGTCGCCACCCCCATCGTGGTCTATGTCTACGGCGGTGTCGAGGGCAGCGGCGCTTCACTCATCACGGCCATCCTAGTTAAATCAGGTGTCAAGATCAGTTCGGCCGCCTTTTACAAGAACCTCATGGTGGAGCCGGTGGACAAGATCCCCACGGTGTTGATCGCCTTTGCCGTGGTGCGGGGCATGTCCCAACGCTACCTTGCAAAGTTTCCCATGGCTGCCAGGATCGCCCGTTGATGGCCGAGTCTTCGGTTCAGCCATTGTACCGGGCAAGGAGAAGCCTTCTCCACGACCGGATTACTCCCTTTACAAAGCTTGTGGCCGCAGCTTCCCTCATCGCCCTGGCATTTCTCCTGCCGGGGCCGGCTGCGCCCTCCTGCATTTTCCTCTGCCTTGTGGTTCCCATGGCGGCATTGGCAAAAGTTTTGAACGACCTTTGCCTGTTTCTGCTGAAGGGCATGTCTCCCTTTCTCCTGTTCCTGTTCGGCATTTACGGATTTATGATGCCCGCTCCACCAGGCTGTGAGAGTCTCTTTCTTTCTGTTCCGGTCAATGGCGACGGCCTTCTGGCGGCATGGGTGATCGGCACCCGGGTCCTTGTGATGGTGTCTGCCCTTGCAATTCTTCTCATGACAACCCCACCGTCCCGGCTCATGGAAGATCTGGCCCATAACGGGGTCCACCCCTATCTTTGTTACATGATTCTTGCCGCCGTGACTCTCATCCCCCGGATGAAGCAGCGGGCCGCATCCATCCTTGATGCCCAGCGCTCCAGGGGCCTCGAAACCCAGGGCAGCCTCCGGGTCAGGATCAGGGCCCTTTTTCCCCTGTTGATCCCCCTGCTTTACGCCACACTGGCGGATGCGGAGATGCGGGCCGCGGCCCTCGATGTCAGGGCGTTTAACACGACCGGTGTCAGAAGCCGGTTCATCCTTCAGCAAGAGGGCAGGGCGGAACCACTGGTCCGCAGGATCTGTGGGGTGATGGTTGCAGTGGCGGCAGGAGGGCGGTTATGGCTTTCCTTGAGATAGAGAACCTCTCCTATACTTATCCCCTGGGGGAGAGCCCCGCCCTTGACGGCATTGATCTCAGGATAGGCCAGGGCGAATTCACGGTGATCATGGGCAGCGACGGCGCCGGCAGAAGCACACTCTGCCGTGTGATCGCGGACCTGATCCCCCGGGTGTTCGGCGGAGAGTTGACAGGCCGGGTCAGGATCGGCTCCGGCCAGGATCGCGCAAGGCCCGGCTTTGTGTTTGACAATCCCTTTAACCAGTTCTCCGGCGCAAAGTTCACCGTGGCCGAGGAGCTGGCCTTTGGCATGGAGAACCTGGGCATCGATCGCCGGACCATGGAAGCAAGGATCGATGAGGTGATGGCCCTGGTGGACATCACGGATATCAAGGACAGGAACCCATCCACCCTGTCCGGGGGCCAGGCCCAGCGGGTCGCCCTTGCCTCCATCCTGGTCATGGAACCCGAGCTTCTTGTCCTGGATGAACCCGCGTCCCAGCTCGATCCGGCCGGTTCCCGGGAGATTCTCCAGCTCATCAAAAAGGTGAACCGCCGGGGCGTCACCATTGTCATGGCCGTGCAAACCATGGCCCACCTCACGGACCTTGCCGACACCGTTGTGGTCCTTTCCCGGGGAAAGATTGTCGCCACAGGCTCACCCCAGGCCGTCCTCACCTCCCCGGAGATGTCCGAACATGGGGTGGAGGTGCCGAGGGTCACCACCATTGCAAGAAAGGCCCGCTCCATGGGATTCTTCCACGGCGACACCCTGCCCATCTCCCTTGAGAACGTTGAAAAAGGATTCCAGAATGCCCTCCTCGGTTGAAATCACCTCCCTTTTCCATAGCTTTTCCGGTCAAACCGCTCTTGAGGATGTCAGCCTGTCCATCCAACCGGGTGAAACCGTGGCTATCGTGGGCCGGAACGGGGCCGGCAAGACCACCCTGGTGAAGCACATGAACGGCCTGTTGCTTCCCCGCCAGGGAAGGGTCGTGACCTGCGGCCTCGATACCACCAATGTTTCCGTGGCCGCCCTTTCCCGGAAGGCGGGATTCGTGTTCCAGAACCCGGACGACCAGATTTTCTGCCGGTCGGTGGCCCGGGAGATTGCCTGGGGCCCCAAGCATATTGGATATCCCACCCACAGGATCAACAACCTTATGGAAACCGCCATGGCCGCCACAGGGCTCCAGGGCATGGATAGGGTCAATCCCCTGGACCTTTCCCTTACCGGGAAAAAGATGCTCTGCCTTGCCTCGGTGCTTGCCATGGACACGGATCTCCTGGTCCTGGACGAGCCGACCATGGGCCAGGACCTTGCGGGCAAGCAGCGGATCGCGTCCGTCATTCATGAATTGAAAAGGGCGGGAAAAACCGTTGTCGCCGTCACCCACGACATGGATTTCTGTGCCGACATTTTTGAGAGAATCGTCGTGCTGGAGAAGGGACGCCTTGTTATGGACGGTACCTGTGACCAGCTGTTCCAAAGCCCGGATCTCCTGGCCCGGGGAGGTATCGTTCCTCCCCAGGTGTGGCAGCTCGGGGAAAAACTTGGCCTTGTCCCCACTCCCTGGAAAGAGGAGCAACTGCTGGAACAGCTCCAATCCCTGCACGCCCGCCGCCCGGTCAACACCATTGAAAAAAGGAGAACCCCATGAAACGTAGCAGGCAGATCATCGTCGTGTGCCACTGTCTTTTGAACGCAAACGCAAAGATCCACCCCCTTGCCAACTATGCCGGCGTCAAGGAGGAGGTCATGCTTCCCTGCCTCAAGCAGGGGGCGGGCATCGTTCAGCTCCCCTGTCCCGAAACCACCTACCTTGGCATGAACCGCTGGGGCATGACCGTGGAGCAGTACGACAATCCCGGGTATGTGAACCATTGCCGCAGGATACTGGAACCCTCCCTCGATGAGATCCAGGCGTTCCATAGCGCCGGTTACGAAATAATCTGTGTCATCGGGGTGGACGGCAGTCCCAGCTGCGGCGTCAATCAGACCTGCACCGGGTTCCACGGCGGTGAGATCAGCTCCATGGAGACCCTCGCCCCCCAGATCGACGCCCTCAAGCTGGTCAACGGCCAGGGCGTTTTCATCCGGGAGTTCAAGGCCCTCCTTGAACAGCGGAATATCTCCCTCACCTTCCATGGTGTCGATGAGGAGGCCATCTAACCATATCCCTTCTGTAAATCCCCTTGGCAGATTCTGGTCAAGGGGATTCTTCCCTGTTTTATCCGGCATCCTTCATTTCCCGCTTTACACTTCATGCAAATTAAAATGATTTTTTGACGGGCAGGAGAATATTTTAAAAAATACTGTGAGCAGCACTCCA
>JAAEMK010001067.1 GCA_024225635.1 Desulfobacteraceae bacterium
CCCTATTGATGCTCAGGGCAAAGAACCAGACTCTTCATGTGTACCCACTATTGACGAGGATGTAGCAGCTTAAAATCTCTTTATTTGGATTTCAGGGGCCAAATTGTGCCTAAAAAGTTCAAGTCGATTTAGACGCCCTAATTTAGATGTATTAAAAGACTCGAATGGATTAAGTTTCATATTGAATGATACAAGCACACCAAGAGATGAAGCCTTTGAATATGTGTCCTTTTTTTTAAAAAAGGGCTTTGATATTAATTCCATCGGCTTTGATGGCTATACCTCTCTGCATGCGGCTATTCTATTTAATCAACCTAAGGATGTGGCTTTTCTCCTGGAAAGAGGCGCTGATAAAAACGTTAAAGTCGGGTATAGGCGTATTTATGGAAAGAACGAAAAAACAAAATTATTTGGGATGACCGCCCTTGAATTGGCCAATACCTTTTCAAAAAAAGACAACCAGGACCGAAGTGAAATTATTAAAATGCTAACGGCAAAGAAATAATTTATAAAAACGATCGCACGCTTATCGTGTACTCATAAAAAAAGAAAGAATTAAAGATGTCAAGATTGCAGATTGCGGTTGAAGCCCCGGATTTTGAGTTGAATAATTTCCAGGGGCAGGCGGTGTCTCTCAGCGATTTCAGAGACAGGAAGAATGTGCTGCTGGTGTTTAACAGGGGCTTTTTATGACCCTATTGCCGCAGGCACATGGCGCAGTTGCGCCGGGATTCGGATAAATTGGCGGCACTGGACGTTGAGGTACTGGTTGTGGGCCCGGATAAGGCGGATGCATTCCGGAAATACTGGCAAAAGGAAGCCTTGCCTTTTACCGGTTTACCGGACCCGGACCATTCGGTCATGGATCTGTACGGCCAGGAGGTGAAGATATTCAAACTGGGACGGCTGCCGGCCCAGATGCTCATCGACAAATCCGGGATCGTGCAATATGTTCATTATGGCAGTTCCATGGCGGACATTCCGGGTATCAGTGAAATTGAAACCGTTCTGACCACTTGAATCCGGCATTTGAAATATGAAACGCCCAATTCAGGCAAATTTGCAATGATGCGGACCCGGAAATCCCCCCATTTCCGGCTTGGAGTTCTCCTTGTTTTCAACGGATGATTGTGTTATCGGTAACTATAGCTCAGGGCACATGAATTGACACCTTCCGCTTATTTATAATGATGAAAAGAGCATCAATCCATGTGCTCATATCTATAATCAACACAATTGCCCCACAATCAATTCCCCCATGGGTGAATGAATCCGGCCCGCCGCCCATGGTATGGGCCACTACCTGCAGATGTGGTACAATGGATTCATAACGAATATTTCTCATACGGAGGTATTCACACATGCATACCTATTTTGCCCCGGCTGAACGTGCCGATAAAGACGAGCTGACTGCGAAAATTGAATTGGTCAACACGGACCCCGTAATGTCCGGCTTGCTTAAATCCATCAGCGGGGTGCTTGCGATCCTGGATGAACATCGGCAGATTGTCGCCCTCAACGATTCCTTTCTGAAGATGCTCGGCATTGATGACCCCGCCCAGGCCCTGGGATTGCGGCCCGGGGAAGCCCTGCAATGTATCCATGCCCACAAAGAACCGGGCGGATGCGGTACCACCAAATTTTGTTCTTCCTGCGGGGCCGCAATGGCGATCGTTGCAAGCCTGGGCCGGGATAAACCCGTTGAAAGACTCTGTGCCCTGACGACCGACATCGATGGCCGCACCGTGGATATGGCCCTGCAGGTGAGATCCCAGCCAATCACAATCAATGGGATGAAATTTCTGCTGTTGTTTTTGCAGGATATCACCATACAGCAGCAAAGGGCGGCACTTGCAAGAACCTTTTTCCATGATATAAACAACATGTTGAGCGGGCTGGTCGGGGCAAGTGAATTGCTTTCCATAAAAGAGAACCAGTCCAGCCTTGTAAAACGGATTCTGACTTCCTCATTGCGCCTGAAAAAAGAGGTGGAGATTCAACGCTGCCTGCTACAGGATGAATCATGCGTCTACCGCCCCGCATGGAAAAAAATCGATACGGTTCTGATAATAGAAGAGCTTGAATCCTTTTTCATCAACCACCCGGCGGCAAGGAACAAAGAGATACAGTTTCAGGCTTTTCGCCCCGGCCTGTCCATTAAAACAGATCTGTCATTGTTGTTGCGCGTCCTTTGCAACATGATCACTAACGCCCTGGAAGCCACCGAAGAAAACGGCAGGGTGAAAGTATGGCTGGAAGAAAGCGATGAATTTATCTCTTTTTGGGTTTGGAACCGGCAACCCATCCCCCGGGAGATCGCCCGACGGATATTCCAACGTAATTTCAGCACAAAAGACGGGGACGGAAGAGGTATCGGCACCTTTTCCATGAAATTATTCGGGGAGCAATTCCTTGGCGGGAAAGTCAGCTTTTCAACCTCCAGGGAAGAAGGTACGGTGTTCAGGTTTTCATGCCCCGTTGGAAGGAAGTAACGCACAGACGATTAAGGCCTTAGTGGAAGGAACGGATGCGCAATGGATAAACCTGACGATTCAAGGATATAATCATGCAGGAGGTACGCAGGAGACTGCAAATTTTTCTCACGCTGTTTTTACTGGTAACGGCCATCGGCACGACGGGATTCATGGTGCTGGAGAAGATCTCGTTTGCCGAGGCGTTTTACTATAACATCGTTACCATGTCCACGGTGGGATACGGTGACATCCACCCGACCAGCCAAGCCAGCCGCATGTTCGCCGTTCTGCTGATCGTCATGGGCGGCGCCACCTTTCTTGGCGTAATCGCGAACGCCACCGAGATCCTGATACTGAAACGGGAATCTCGAAACAGAACAAGAAAAGTCAACATGGTCCTTGGGGTCTTTTTCAGTGAAGTGGGGCACAGGCTCCTATGCATATTCTCAAGCCACGACCATACCATCAATGGGGTAATAAAGGATCTGACGGTCGCTTCAAACTGGAGTGAAGCCCGGTTCGCCACCGCACTGAAAGATCTCAAGAGATATAAAGCAGTAATAAACGCCGGGGAATTCGACCTTACGGAATTACATCTTTTTCTGAACGGCAGAAGGGATTTCCTGCTGGGTCTGCTTGAAAATCCCGTGCTCATCGAGCATGAAGGATTCAGCGATACATTGCTCAGTGTATTCCACGTGCTGGATGAACTGACCAACCGGAACAGCCTGACAGACCTGCCCCAATCGGATATCAACCATCTTACGGGAGACATCACCCGCGCTTATAAGAAATTGATCGTGCAATGGATCATTCATATGGGGCATCTTAAAAGAGAGTACCCGTACCTTTTCTCCCTTGCATTGAGAACCAACCCGTTTGATAAAAACGCTTCTCCTGTTGTCATGGATTAAATTTTAAAGGGAAGTAAAGCCCGGAGAAAGTTGCCTAAAAAAGGAGGAAAAATGGGCATCCTTCATATGACCCCAGAAGTGCCTTACAGTGTTTTTAATCAGGATTTTGCTCGCAACTATTGCATAACGGCAGACTCCTGTGTCTCCCGTGTAGCTATACCAAAATTTAATTTGTGATTATCTCGACA
>JAAEMK010001068.1 GCA_024225635.1 Desulfobacteraceae bacterium
AGAGATCGTCAACAACGTCGTCACCCTGAAAGAGCTCAAGCAGCGAGTGCCCCAAGTGAATCTTTTCCCACGTGCCAGTAGCACCAACCAACCCCTCTACAAGAGTACCGTAAAACCGTCAATAAGGCCCACCCCACCACCACCCGATTAAGCCCCCCGCTCACCGCTAGATGTATAGGGGCTTATCACATGTTACACGAAATATAGGCTAAATCGGTAGTTTACTACCATTTGAACGTCGATTTAATTGTGGTAGTACCTTGCGCCTCCCCTCGAAAAAGCTCCCCTCCAATAACCCCCCTCCCCTAGAAGTAGTATAGAAGGAGTCGCGCTGGGTATCCTTTTTGGCGTAAATTCAAACCGCCTAAGTCGGGGCTATACCTATGTGTTATAGTGGACCCACGGCGGAGGTGGACCCATAAGAGGGGAGGGAGGGGGGTGGACCCACAAGGGGGAGGGAGGTAGGTGGACCCACAAGGGAGGGGGCTTATTGTGTTGGACCCACAACGACCTCGCCGCCGAGGTCGGCAACTCCGAGTATGTCCGAGTGGTACCTCACGTCGGGATCTGCGTCTACTTAGCGTTCGTCTGCGTGTACTTCGTGTTCGAGGGCACCCTTCATATCTACCTACTGCTTTACAATTTTCGGTCGGAAATTTTTCTGCCTGGGGGTTTTCGCACCCGCCGAATCCAACCGAGTGGTTTGTTTTGCAATTGCAGGTACCTTGTATTACATAACAACTGTCACCAGGGGCAAATTTTCCAATACAGTGACATTATTTTGTCAGTCAATTATTAGTGGCAGACACTACTCCATGCCTGCATGCACTACCATATTTCCCTAATATACAGGTGGGTGGTTTATCAGAACAGGCTGGTCTATTGGAGCAGATGGTATATTGCACAATATCTGCACCTTCTTGCACACCAACTGCACTTTATTGCACCATAGCTGCACATTGTCAAAGTGCAT
>JAAEMK010001069.1 GCA_024225635.1 Desulfobacteraceae bacterium
AGGAAGATTGTGTGGATCCACAGGGCAAAGAGTACTGCCATCATGATCACCAACAACTGCGCCTGGTGCCGAGTGAACATGCCCAAGTTTCAGGAACAGAGAATGGGAAACCTCCCCAAAGAAATTTTTGAAATTCCATCCTCACCGTGGACCAACATCCTAATGGACTTCATGGCCCCCGTTATCTGCAAAAGCATGACAAACAAGAGGTCAACCATGAAGTGCTTTCCCCTCTTGATCTGCTGCCTAAATGTGGCCGCCATCACCATCAGACTGGTCCCTGGTTATGACACAGAGAGCCTCCTCACCCAGCTACAATCCCACATCGCCATCAGGGGTCAGATGAAATTTGTCTACACTGACGCTGGCTCCCAGATGAAGGCTGCCAAAGAGGCCCTCCAGGACGGTCTCAAACCAGTTGACTGGGTGGAGGTCAGGCGGAGAACTGCTGCTGATGGCGTAGAATGGAAAGTTGCCCCGCCAGAAAGTCAGTGGAGAGATGGCCGATCAGAGAGAATGGTTGCCGCTGTCAAAGCCACCATCAAGCACCTACACAAGGAAGCAACTGTCTTGAACTACGCAGAACTCCAATGTCTCTATGACAAATGCTGTGACCACATCAATGACAGACCCCTTGGTGTTCACCACCACAACGGAGAGGAGCCCGGTTACTCCCCTATCACGCCAAACACTTTGCTCAAGACTTCCAGGTCACAACTTCCCACACTTGACCTTCAGGTCAGCTCCAGCTACAACAAGACCTACGCTAACAAGCTGATCCACATGAACAACCTCTTCATCACGTGGTGGAAGAGCTTCGAGGCCCAAGTCTTTGACAGGCTCACCACCTACCCCAAGTGGAAAGAGGCCAAGAAGAATCTCATTCCCGGAGATATATGTATCCTCAGGTATGATGCTAAGCTGGGTAAACCACTCTTCAGGCTCTGCGAGGTCAGCGCGGTTCAAGAGGACGAGAAGGGTGATGTCAGGACCGTCGAGGTGTTGATGAGACCTCGAGACTCCAGGGAGAAGCCGCTGCCCTACATCGTCAAGGAGAACAAACCCCATGAGGTCTCCGTGCAGAGGCTGGCCCTCCTGTACTCCCAGAGGTACGAGACCGAGTCCGGTGAGGCGCCGCAGTGGCCCC
>JAAEMK010001070.1 GCA_024225635.1 Desulfobacteraceae bacterium
CATTGAAAACTGGCATGAAAGTATCGGTGATCCAACAATTGCCGACGCAATCCTGGATAGGCTCATTCACAACGCTCACAAGTTCAATTTGAAAGGAGATTCTATGAGAAAAAGAAGAAAAAACATAGTAAACAAAGAAGAACAGACTTGACTAGGATGAAGAACTTTGAGATATAGGTTTAAGCCAGCGTCGCTCAACTTCGTCCACCTGGACGGAATGCTCTGGAACAGGTGGACGGAATGACCCGGAACGGGTGGACGGAATCGTCCGGAACAGGTGGACGGATTGGCCGGAATACGCACCTGGCCTGCCGGTTGTTAAATTTTAACCATGAAGGACATGAAGGTGGAAATCAAAAACCCTTTATGGTGAAACCGGCTTCTCCCGACTGACGTGCTGACAACGCTTTGATGTATGATTAAAACAGGCTATAATAAACGGATATGATTAATTAGAAAAATAGTGTTCTAATTAATCCTTGAATTCGGCGCATTCCGATTCCTTAACCAGTAATTAGCATTACTCGTATGGTAATTTCATTGTTATTCCTGGATGTTAGATCAATGTTTTCCATCCACATAGAGACTGTTCCTCCGGGAGTAAAAGGTGACACTTCATTGACTTGAACTCATTAATAGTCATGACGTATCAAACGCCATATCTTACAATTATAAGATATAGGTCAAAGGAGAGGTGTCACAGGCGAGATTGAAAGTGAAATCCGGAATAAATATATCTCAGTATAACTCTTTGGTAGATACTGTCGACTTATCTGCACCAACCAATAAACGACAAGAACGGGGCACACCAGGATCTTCCCGCCATGGGGGAAAGGGGCGATTTGTAACTACCGAATGTTTAAAAAATGTTCAAAACGTTTAACTTATCAACATTAAAATGTCTTCAGCCTCCGGATGCATATTTAAGGGGGTTCAATGGTAATTAATGATTACAGAACCGTTTATAAATCCTGGCCTGCCGGTTGTTAACAATTTTAACCATGAAGATCATGAAGGTGGAAATCAAAAATCCTTTATGATGAGACCGGCTTCTCCCGGCTGAGGTACTGAATCGTTACGAACCATTCAACGCTTTGATGTATGATTCTTAAAACTGCTATAACAAACGGCATATCAGGATATTGGAAAAATAATGTTCTAATTAATTCGTGAATTCGGCGCATTCCGATTCCTTAATCAGTAAATAGCGTTTTTATTACTCGTGCAGTCATTTCATTGTCATTCATGGATATTAGATCAATATTTCCTATCTGTCTGGAAACTGTTCCCCCCGGAGTAAAAGGTGACACTTCATTGACTTGAACTCTTTAATAATCATGACGTATCAAACCCTATATCTTACAATTATAAGATATAGGTCAAGGGAGAGGTGTCACAGGCGAGATTGAAAGTGAAATCCGGAATAAAGATCTTTTCGTACAACTCTTTGGTTGATATTGTCGACTTACCTGTACCAACCAATAAGCGACAAGAATGGGCCACACCAGGATCTTCCCGCCATGGGGGAGCGGGGACAAATTGTAACTAACGAATGTTAAAAAAATGTTCAAAACTCTCCATTTATCAACACAAAACCATTCAAATTCATGAACCAGGTGATGATAATCACAATAAAAAAACAATCGGCAGCCCCCCCAGTTTGAGGGGTCTCTCCTATTATTACAAAACGTTACACCGTTGTTGACAACTGCGTGATAACGATTGGAACATACCGGGACAAGAACCTCATTTAAAAATACGTTCCGTGACACTCTATATTTGAAAGTCTCAACTCCCCCCCCCTTACACGATATCTAAACGCCCCCCATGACAGAACGGCCTGGAATCTTCATGTCACTGTGAAAATGAAATTGTAAAACCGCAATTGTTCAAAAAATGTTCAAAACGTTCGATTTATCAACACAAAATCCTTAGAAATATGAAAAAAGGGATACAACCCCTTGCCAACAACCATAGGTGACCACAATCTCATTTTTAAAACTGCGGCTCCAGTCCTTGCTATGATTGGTCCCCCCCTTTCATTAGAAGAGGTTATATCGTTGTTGACAAATGCATGATGCCATTGAAACATATCGAGGGGCTTCCTTGAATAAGGCTTTCCCTATATGTAGCTCTTTGCTGAAAATGTCCGCCTCCCCCTGCACCATATATATAAGCGAATCCAATGGAGGGAGAACGATCACTGGATCTTCCGGTCACCGGGAAAGAATCGGGTTATAAAGTGGGGAGTGTTCAAAAAATGTTCAAAACGCTTAACTTATCAACATTAAACTGTTTTCGACCTTTTAATGCACGTTTTAGAAGGGTAGATCGTCATTGATAAACAAAAGTGGAGGTTCTGAACATACCGGTTCAGAACTCTGAATAACACAGAACGCATAAAAACGCATAACCCTCTGATATTTTGGGCGGAATATATAAGATTCACCTCTGATCGATAAAATGTTCAATAAATGTCAAGAACCTCCAACTATTCGACACGGTTTTCGATTGTTTACAAAACCGGCCGGTTTTAAAACGAACTCTAAACCCTGTACGACAAAAACACTGAACTGATTTATTCAATAGTTTAAAAGGGTTAGACCCCTTTTAAACTTTTAAACACGGCTTATTATTTATTATTATCAAATATATAGATATTAAAAAACAACATACACCCATTCAGTTTGATTCAGAGACCCACCTATTTATTCTATTGAAAAAATCCTTTAAAATGATATATTTCATAAATTTGACACAGCATTGATAAATATTTTATATATAAAAAGATCTTAGGTATTTAAATGAAATTTTCAGCTGACAGAAAGAGCCTTTCGGAAGTGCTTGCTCAGGTACAAGGAATTTGTGGCAGGAAAACCAATCTTGCCATCACATCAGATGTCCTTATAAAGGTTGCAGGATCTGAGGTTATCATCATGGCCAACGACCTTGAAACCGTTTTTCAGGGACAATATGAAGCTGAAGTCGAATCTGACGGTATCATCTCCATCAATGCAAAAAAACTGTATGAGATCATCCGGGAGTATCCAGACTCCCTGGTCCCCTTGAATGAGATCGAAAACCGATGGGTGGAAATTGGAAAGGATAATATCCAATACCACATTGTTTCATCCGACTATGACAACTTTCCTGAAACACCGCTTATAGAGGATATTCCCTTTGTGGAGATCGAATCCGCCGCCCTTAAAAAAATGGTGGAGGTTTCTTCCATGATCGGTTTCTCCTCGGATGAAAAGCGCATCTATGTTCTGGGTGCCCTGCTTGAAAAGGTGGAGGATGATAAAGGTGTACGCCTGCGGATGGTCTCCACGGATTCCCGGCGACTCAACTGTTTTGACGCCGTATACGAGGGAGAGTTCATCGTTCCGGATGATAACATCATCATTCCCAAGAAAGGGTTGTCAGAGCTTGGCAAATTCCTGGACAGGGAGGGGACCGTCAAGATCGGTATCAAAGAGGATCATTTTATTGTTCAAAAACATAATGAAACAATGATGATCAAACTTCTGGAAGGGGATTACCCGGATTACAGGCGGGTAATCAATACGGAACAGATGACCCCCGTCGAGATGGACCGGACCATGCTGCTCATGGTCATGAAACGGATATCCATCCTGTCGTCGGACGATTACAAGAGCGTGATGTTCAACTTCAAGGAAAACCAGCTCGTGGTGACGATCACCAATCCCGAGATCGGCGAGTCAAAGGAGGAGATTACCATCGGGTATGGGGGAGAAGCCTTTGAAAGCGCGTTCAACCCCCGGTATTTCATCGATGCACTCAATGCTGTTGACAGCAGCACCGTGGTTTTGAATGTCAAGGGAACAAAAAATCCCTGTATCATCAAGGGCCTTGATGATGATAAACTTGTTTGTGCAATAATGGCAATGTCAGTTTAATGGAATGATTATGGAAAATAATGACCAAGTAAAAGATTACGGTGCAAATAATATCAAGATCCTCGAAGGTCTTGAAGCTGTCAGAAAACGTCCTTCCATGTATATTGGAAACGTGGGTATGGAAGGCCTTCACCACCTGGTATACGAGGTGGTGGACAACAGCATTGACGAGGCCATGGCCGGCCACTGCGACACGGTTACGGTGATCATCCATCCGGACCAGAGCGTCAGCGTGGAGGATAACGGCCGTGGTATTCCGGTCGGGATGCATGAAAAAGAGAACATGCCCGCCGCCGAGGTGGTCATGACCAAGCTCCATGCCGGTGGTAAGTTTGACAAGGATTCCTACAAGGTGTCCGGCGGTCTCCACGGTGTGGGCATTTCGGTCGTCAACGCCCTTTCCATCAACCTCGAGATGGAGGTGTTCAAGGAGGGAAAACTCTACTATCAGCGGTACTCCAGGGGAATCAAGCAGACCGAGCTTGAGATCAAAGGTGAGACGGACAAGCAGGGCACCAAAATCCTGTTCAAGCCCGACTTTGATATCATGAACGAAAACGACTTTGAGTATGAAAAGCTCTCCCGCAGAATGAGGGAGCTGTCGTTTCTCAACAAGGGCATCCGCATCATCATCGAGGACGAGCGGTCCGCGGAAAAGGATGAGTTCCACTATGAAGGTGGATTGCGATCCTTTGTGGAGTACCTGAACCGGAACTTCACCCCCATGCACGACCCCATCCAGATCGAAGGCGAGAAGAACGATGTCAGCGTGGATGTGGCCATCCAGTACAACGACACCTTTAAGGAGAAACTCTACTCCTTTGCCAATAACATCAACACCATCGAGGGCGGATTTCATCTTTCCGGCTTCAAGGGCGCGCTGACCCGAACCTTGAACAGTTATGCAAGTTCCGGCAACCTGCCCAAGAACATGCAGAACATCAAGATCGGCGGGGATGACGTCCGGGAGGGACTCACCGCCATCGTCAGCGTCAAGGTGATGGATCCCCAGTTCGAGGGCCAGACAAAGACAAAGCTTGGCAACAGCGAGGTCAAGGGTATTGTGGAGTCCCTGGTCAATGAAAAGCTTGCCATGTTCCTGGAGGAGAATCCCAATACGGCCAAGAAGATCCTGATGAAGGCCGTGGATGCCGCCCGGGCAAGGGATGCCGCCAAACGGGCACGGGAGCTTGCCCGGAAAAAAGGAACCCTGCTCGACTCCACCCTGCCGGGCAAACTTGCCGAGTGCCAGTTTGCCGATCCTAAAGAGAGGGAACTCTTTCTCGTTGAGGGAGATTCCGCGGGCGGCAGTGCCAAGCAGGGAAGGGACAGGCGGTTCCAGGCCATCCTGCCCCTCAAGGGTAAGATCCTCAATGTTGAAAAGGCCAGGTTTGACAAGATCCTCCGGAGCGACGAGATCAAGAATGTCTTTACCGTCCTTGGCACGGGTGCCGGCAAAGAGGAGTACGACATCGAGAAGATCCGGTACCACAAGGTCGTTATCATGACCGATGCGGACGTCGACGGTTCCCACATCCGTACCCTGCTTCTCACCTTTTTCTACCGTCAGATGCCCGATCTGATCGGCAGCGGGTATCTCTATATTGCCCAGCCGCCCCTTTTCCGCATCGGAAAGGGCAAGAGCGGCATCTACCTCAAGGATGAGCCCGAGTACCGGGATTATCTTGTGAGAAGGGTGTGCGAGCAAAAAGAGGTGTTCCTGCCCGATTCGGAAGAGCCCCTGGCCGAAGATAAGCTGTTCGCTTTCCTGAAAGACCTGGTTTCATTTCACAATGCGGTTGAACGCCTGGTTCGGCGGGAGTTTGATACGGAACTTCTCCTGTTCCTCATCAAGGAGGGGGTCAAGGACAAATTCTTCCTGGAGAGCCGTGAAAAGATGGAGGGACTGAAGGAGGTCCTCACCGCCAAAGGCTACATCACCCGGGATATCAAGTTTGACGAAATACGAAATCTCCATGAGATGGACATCCTCGGCAAAGAGAGTGACAGGGAAAAGGGCGTCAAGCACAACCTTGTCACGGTGGGCCGCAGCCTCATCTCCACCAATGATTACACCATCATGCATAAGGTGCTCGACAAGATCGCGCCGTTGGACGCGCCTGTGTTCAAGGTCTGTCCCAAATCGTCCAGGGAAAAGAGCGTCTCCTTTGACAACAGGATTCAGTTTTTCGAATACATGATGTCCGAGGCCAAAAAGGGAATCGGCATCCAGCGGTACAAGGGTCTTGGTGAGATGAACCCGGACCAGCTGTGGGAAACCACCATGGATCCCGAAAAAAGGGTGATGCTCCAGGTCAGCATAGAAGATGCTGAAAAGGCCGATGAGATCTTCACCCTGCTCATGGGCGAAGAGGTGGAACCCAGGCGAAATTTCATCCAGACCAATGCCCTGGAGGTGTCTTCCCTGGATTTCTAATCCCTTGCGGTAAGCCGTTAAAATAAACCCATCAAAAAGCAGTGGAAGTTAATTCCACTGCTTTTTTTTTGCCCTCCCGTTAAAAAAATTAAATATTGACAGGGGCGTTGGCTGCGTATTAGACAACACGCTATGGTTTTGGAGTAGATAGGTATAGGTCTATACATTAGGTTTTTTAATTTGGACAACTTCTGTAACGTAACGTAAAGGAATGGAAATGTATTTAAGGAAAATCGTTGTATTTCTATGTGTATCGTTTTTGACCCTCGCCTCCACGGGTCTTGCCTCCACCCTTGAGGATGTCAAGGCCAGGGGCGTGTTAAACTGCGGCATCAGCGAAGGGGTGCCCGGGTTTTCCATCCCTGACTCCACCGGCCGATGGGTGGGATTTGACGTGGACATGGCCCGGGCGGTGGCGGCCACCGTGCTCAAGAACAAAGATAAGATCAAGTTCGTCCCCCTGGCATCCAAGCAGAAGATTGTTGCCGTGTCCTCGGGCCAGGTGGATCTCACCTCCAGGACCACCACCTGGACATTGAAGCGGGACGCAAAGCAGGGGGTGGATTTCACCACCATCGTCTTTTACGACGGCCAGGGATTCATGATTCCGAAAGCCATGGGGATCACATCGGCCAGGGACCTTGACGGCGCTTCCGTGTGCGTCACCGCCGGCACCACCTCGGAGCTCAATGTGGCCGACTTTGCAAGGGCCAACAACATCAAGCTCGAAATCGTCGTGTTCGACGGCAAAAAAGAGGCGCTGAACGCCTATGCTTCCGGCCGGTGCGACGTATTTACCACGGATATCAGCCAGCTTGCCTCCCTTCGTTCCACCCTTGCCAAACCCGCGGATCATACCATCCTGCCGGAGGTGCTTTCCAAGGAGCCCCTCTCCCCACTGGTCCGCCACGGTGACAACCAGTGGAAGGACATCGTGACCTGGGTGATCAACGGCCTGATCGCCGCCGAAGAGCACGGCATTACCAAGGCCAATGTGCTTGATATCAAGGCGACCTCCAAAAACCCCGTTGTCCAGCGCATGCTCGGCAAGTCCGGGGACACCGGTTCCTATCTCGGCCTTGACAAGGAGTGGCTTGTGCGGGCCATCCAGGCCGTGGGCAATTACGGTGAGATCTACCAGCGCCATTTCGGTCCCGACACCCGGCTGAACATTCCCAGGGGGATCAACAACCTCTGGACAAAGGGCGGACAGCACTACGCCCTTCCCATCCGATAGTCCCCTGTTATAGCGCATCGCATATGAATTGAGCCCATACCAGGTATCAATTATCGTGCAAACATCCATAACCATGCAGCCAGGGGCGGTTTCAGGCCCCTGGCTGTTTTTCAACCATACAGGCGTATCCATTGAAACGAGCTGAATCCTTCCTCACCAGAGATAATTTGAAAAACATGGCCCTGCAGATGGCGGTGCTCGGTGTGATCTTCTATGCCTGCCATGGGCTTCTGATCAATACCCAGGCAAACCTTGAGGCCAGGAACATCGCTTCCGGCTTCGGGTTCCTCTCCCTTGAATCGGGCATGCCCATCAGTAATTCGCTTTTGCCTTACACCCCGGCAGACTCCTATGGATATGCGTTTTTCATGGGGATCGCCAACACGGTGTTCGTGTCCGTTATCGGCATCATTCTCTCCACCCTCCTGGGCATTACCATCGGCGTTGCCAGGGTGTCGAGCAACTGGCTCGTGGCAAAGCTTGCCGAGATCTATGTGGAGGTGTTGCGAAACATTCCCCTGCTGCTCATCCTTTTTTTCACCTATTCCATCGTTCTTGCGGCCCTGCCCGTGCCAAGAAAAAGCCTTGCGCCCCTGGCCGGGGTGTTCCTCAACAACCGGGGCATCTATCTGCCCAGGCCCGTGTTCGAGCCGGGCATGACCGCCGTCCTGATCGCCCTTGGGGCGGGCATCATCGGGGCCATGGTGATCCTTATGATGGCGCGGCGAATCCATGACAGGACGGGCAAAGTGATTCCGGGGGCAAGCCTGGCTTTCCTTGCCGTGGCGGGACTGCCCCTGGCGGTCTTTTTCATGGCCGGTTGTCCCGTGACCCTGGAGCATGCCGTTCTCAAGGGGTTCAACTTTCGCGGCGGCCTTGTGATCCGGCCGGAATTTTCCGCCCTGATGGCGGGTCTCATCCTTTACACCGCCGCCTTTATCGGCGAGAATGTCAGGAGCGGCATCCAGTCCGTGGACCCGGGCCAGATCAACGCTTCCAAGGCCCTGGGACTCACCCCCGGGCTCACCATGCGGCGCATTGTGCTGCCCCAGGCCCTGCGGGTGATCATTCCCGCCACCACCAACGATTATGCAAGCCTTGTCAAGAACTCCTCCCTGGCCGTTGCCATCGGCTATCCCGACATGGTCTCCGTGGGGGGCACCATCATCGGCCAGAACGACCAGGCCATCGAGATTATCGCCATGTGGATGGGGGTCTATATGACCATCAACCTCCTCATCTCCCTCGTAATGAACTGGCTGAACTCACGGGTTCAGCTGATCGGCAGGTAAACCATGGAAACAGCAACCCTATCATCCGTCCGGCTCAAGACCTTTGTCCCCAGCCCGGACAAGGCGCCTCCCTTGGTCTCCTCCGGTGTGATCGGCTGGATGCGTGTCAATCTGTTCAACTCCCCATTCAACTCGGTGTTGACCGTGGCGGCCTTTTTCATCCTGTACAAGGCGCTGCCGCCCCTTATCTCCTGGGCATTCATTGACGCGTCCTGGCTTGCGCCCTCGCCGGAACACGAGGGCGCCTGCTGGGCATTCATCGTCAACAAGTTCAGGGTGCTCATGGTGGGACTCTATCCCGGGGAGCTACTTTGGCGTCCCATGGCCGTGGCCGCCATTGTGGCGGTCCTCTCGGTGGTGACCGTGGCAAGGCGGGTTTCCACCCGGCTGTTGATTCTCCTGTGGTACATCCTGCCGGTGGGACTCTTTTTCATCATCAACGGCGGTTTTGGCCTGCCTAAAGTGGAGCAGTCCCTCTGGGGCGGGCTCATGCTCAGCATGGGCCTTGCCGTGATCGGGATTCTTTTCTCCCTTCCATTCGGCATCCTTTTGGCCCTGGGCCGAAGATCACAGCTCGCCGTTGTCAGGACCCTCTGCACCGGGATCATCGAGTGTGTCCGGGGGGTGCCGCTGATCACCATCCTGTTCATGGCATCAGTGATGCTGCCGATTTTCCTGCCCCAGGGCGTGAACATCAACAATCTCCTTCGGGTTCAGATCGGTATCATCCTTTTCTCCTCCGCGTACATGGCCGAGGTGGTCAGGGGCGGACTCCAGGCGATCCCTGTGGGCCAGTTCGAGGCGGCAGGGTCTCTGGGACTCAAACCCTGGCAGACAATGGTGTATGTGGTGCTGCCCCAGGCGTTGCGCCATGTGGTGCCCTCCCTGATCGGCCGGTGCGTGGCCCTGTTCAAGGACACTTCCCTTGTGATCATTGTGGGCCTGTTGGACTTTCTGGGGATGGTGAAGGCGTCGGCCCAGGATCCCCAATGGCTGGGATACGATGCCGAGGCGTATGTATTCTGCGCCTTTGTGTACTGGATAATCTGTTTCTCCATGAGCCGGTACGGGCGATCCATCGAGAGGCGCAACCAATGGTAGTGGAGGAGTCAATGGACAACACACCGGTGATCGAGATCAGGGATCTGAACAAGTGGTACGGGAACTTCCATGTACTCAAAAATATCAACCTCTGTGTGGACAGTGGTGAAGTGGTGGTGGTCTGCGGGCCGTCCGGTTCCGGCAAGTCCACCCTGATCCGGTGCATCAACAGGATCGAGGAGCACCAGGCCGGGACCATCCGGGTCAAGGGCATGGAGCTCACCGGCCGGATGAAAAACATCGCCGGCATCCGCAGGGAGGTGGGCATGGTGTTCCAGCAATTTGATCTTTTTCCCCACCTGACCATCCTGGAGAACCTGACCCTTGCCCCCACCTGGGTGCGCAGGATGTCCAAAAAGGCGGCCGAGGCCCTTGCCATGGAGCGGCTGGACCGGGTGCAGCTTAAGGACCAGGCCCGGAAGTATCCGGGCCAGCTTTCCGGGGGCCAGCAGCAGCGGGTGGCCATTGCAAGGGCCCTGTGCATGAATCCCGAGATTTTGCTTTTTGACGAACCCACCTCGGCCCTGGACCCGGAGATGATCAAGGAGGTGCTGGACGTGATGCAGCAGCTGGCAGGGGAGGGGATCACCATGATCTGCGTGACCCACGAGATGGGGTTCGCCCGGAAGGTGGCCGACCGGGTGATATTCATGGATTCGGGCGAGATCGTTGAGGAGAACGATCCTGAAACCTTTTTCACCCGGCCCCAATGGGACAGGACGGAAGCCTTTTTAAGTCAGATCATTTAGCGCGGCCGGCGGTCAATCGTCAATGGCGGCAAGGGCGGTTTCAAGGTCGTCCATGATGTCGTCCGGGTGTTCCAGGCCCAGGGAAAGGCGCACCAGGCCCTGGTCGATGCCGGCCGCCCTGAGGTCCGCTTCCGAGTAGGTGGAGTGGGTCATGGAGGCGGGATGCTGGATCAGGGTATCGCAATCCCCGAGGCTCACGGCCAGGGTGCATAGTTCCACGCGGTTAAGGAGGGTCCTTGCTGCGGCCCTGCCCCCCTTGAGTTCAAACCCCAGGATGCCGCTGAACTGCTTCATCTGTTTTTGGGCCAGCAGGTGGTCCGGGTGGGAGCCAAGGCCCGGGTAGTAGACCTGGCTGACCTTGGGATGGTTTTCAAGCCACATGGCGACCTTGAGGGCCGTGCTGCTGTGCCGGTCCATGCGAATGGCCAGGGTTTTCAAGCCCCTCAGGATCAGCCAGGCGTTGAAGGGGCTTACGGCCGGTCCGAAGTGGTCCATGTATTCGGTTCTGATGCGCTGGATCATGGCCCCGTCCCCGATCACCATGCCGGCGATGATATCCCCGTGGCCCCCCAGGTATTTGGTGGCCGAGTGGATCACCAGGTGGGCGCCCATATCCAGGGGTTTCTGGAGATAGGGGCTGGCAAAGGTGTTGTCCACCACCAGGGGAATCCGGTGCTGATCGGCAAGGGTGGCCCACAACTCGATGTTGATGATGGAAAGGGTGGGGTTTGCCGGGGTTTCGATAAACAGAAACCGGGTGTCGGCGTCCATGAGGGAGGCGACCCGGTCGATGGTGTTGGTCTTCACCGGGGAGACGAACCGGGGGGAGATATTGAACTTTCGCAAATGATCTTTAAACAGGGCAAAGGTGCCGCCGTACACGGAATTGCAGGCCACGAAATTATCGCCTGGGCCGGCCAGGGTCATGGTCACGGCGGCGATGGCGGCCATGCCCGATGCCGTTGCGATGGCAGCCTCTCCCCCTTCCAGGAGGGCCATTTTCTCCTGGAGAAGATCCACCGTGGGGTTGGCGATCCGGGTGTATACATAGCCTTGCCGGCTGCCGTCAAACACCCCTGCGCCCTGGTCGAAATCGTTGAACTTAAAGGTGGATGTCATGTGGATGGGGGCGACCAGATCCTGGGTTGAGATGTGGGAATTATCAATGCCGTGGACGATGTTGGTCTCTTCGGAGAACCGATTTTTTTTGGTTGCCATAAGCCCCTCCTTTACCGGTATTGTTGAATGGAGACGTCACATCTTGTCTATGATTATCCAGGTATTCAGGCCGCCCTGTCAATAAAAATCATCCGGCGCGGGAGGGTTGGTCCTGGGGGAGGGCCCTGTAAAGGGTGTTGATATGGGATCTCCATCAATGGTAAGCTGATTTTACCTGCCAACAAAACAAGGAGAGAGCCCATGAATCCTTGCGACAAGGGCAATGTGCTGGATCAGCTTTTGACCCTTTTGACCCTCGAAACCATTGAAAAAAATATCTTCCGGGGCCGGAGCCAGGATCTGGGGTTCGGCACTGTGTTCGGGGGCCAGGTGCTGGGCCAGGCCCTGGCGGCCGCCACAAGCACGGTGGATTCCCTGTGCCGCCCCCACAGCCTCCACGGCTATTTCATGCGGCCCGGCGATCCGGCAAGGCCCATCGTCTACACCGTGGATTGCATCAGGAACGGCAGAAGTTTCTTCACAAGACGGGTGGTGGCCGTGCAGAACGGAAAGGCCGTCTTTTCCATGTCCTGTTCGTTCCAAAGGGATGAACCCGGGTTTGATCACCAGGAAACCATGCCCGACATTCCCGGCCCTGAAGAAATCGCCCCCGAGACCGAGGGGGCGAAACGCCTTTCCGGGAAAATAGCCCCCTGTTTTCTGGAAAAACTGCTTTCTCCAAAGCCCATTGATATACGGGTGGTCAACCCGGTGGATCCTTTAACCCCGAAGATCCTGCCGCCGGAGAAGTATGTCTGGTTCAGGGCTATTGCCCCCATGCCCGACGATATGGCGATCCATCGTCATATGCTGGCCTATGCCTCGGATTTTCACCTGGTCTCCACCTCCCTCTATCCCCATGGCAAGACCTATTGGCTGCCCGAAATGCAGGTGGCAAGCCTGGACCACGCCATCTGGTTTCACCGCGGGTTCAGGATGGACGACTGGCTACTCTACGCGATGAAGAGTCCCAGTGCTTCCAGGGGCCGGGGGCTGACAATGGGCAATATCTTCACCCGCACGGGCAGCCTTGTTGCCACGGTGGCCCAGGAGGGGCTGATCCGCCGTCTCACAGCCAGGAACGGTGGTAACTCTTTCTCCAGGAATTGAGCCCGTTTTTCCCGGGAATTAATTCCCATGCAAACTGCTAGGGGAGGGGGGGCAGCTTTTTCAGGGCGCGCAGGGCCGCTTTTTTCTGCTTCTTGAAGCTGGCGGCCTTTTCCATGGCCCCCCGGGCAGGTTTCAGCTCTTTCAGGTTCCATTGGCAATACCCAAGCATAAGCCAGGCCCGGCCAGAAGAATCCTCGGCTGCCAGGCTGTCGAACAGGTCCCGGGCCTCCCGGTACCGCTCCATGGTAAAGAGCAGGCTGCCCTTGATCATCTTAAGCTCCATGCAGGCGGCATGGTCGCGGATGCCTTGGTCCACGGCCTTAAGGGCCTCATCCAGGCGGTTCATCTGCTTAAGGGCGGTAACGATTTTTTTTACAAGCGCAGGCCGGCTTTGGGTACGGGCCAGCTCCTGGAAGAGATCCACCGCCTTGACGGGAATGCCCGTATGGAGGTGAAGATCGGCCAGAAGCCGCTTTTCGCTGTCGGTCAAGGGGGTGAGGTAGCTGTAGATGGTCATGGCCACCAGGGCCTTTTCCAGGCGGTTCTTGTCCAGGTTGAACCGGGCAAGCCCCTTCCACCACCTCGGCTCCAGGGGATATTCCCGGGTGAGATATTGGACAAAGGCCAGGGCCTTTGCATCCATTTTAAGGGTCATGTAATGGTAGAGCAGGGTCTCCTGCCACTGGGTTTTCACCTTGCCCTCAAGATTTGCCGCAAGGAACTCCATGTGGGGCAACGCCTTCAGGGGCTTGTCCTGTGCCAGGAGGGCATGGACCATAAGCTCCCGCCACCGGGGCTTCATCTCCTCCCGGTGGTTCCGGAAGAGCCGGTCAAACAGCGCCAGGGTCTCGGGATATGCCTGGGCGGAAAAAAAGGCGTTGGCCGCATAATAGAGAAGCATCCCCCTTTTTTCCTCCTCCCGGTCATAGCCGTTGATGAAACTCTCCCCCGCCTTCTTGAACCGTTTCATGTCATAGCAGGCCCTGGCGAGGTTGAGCCAGGCTGGGGCAAAATCAGGGGCTTGCTCCAGGGCGGATTCATAGGAGCTGGCCGCCTCGGAGACCCTGTCCGTTTCCATGTAGTAGTTGCCAAGGGTGAACAGGAGAAAGGGATGCACGGGTTTTTCCACTGTCCCATGCTCAGCCTTGTAGGTTTCCAGCACCTCCAGGGCCTGGGCCGTCTTCTCCTCCCGGACAAGTTTCCGGGCCCGGTCCAGGGCTATCATGGAGGAGAAGGACAGGTTGTCCTGGATCTCCCGGGCCGGGATTGAAACCGGCGCCGCCAGTATGGCCAGGAGAACCATGGGGCCCATTGCCCTTGTGAATATTCGTTTAAAGAGATCTATTCCTTTTGGATGCACGGTTGGTTGCTCCTGGTGGTTTACTGTTCAAGCTCGAACCGGATGGTGGTGACCACCCAGGTGTTTACGTTGACGCCTTCGATAGTTCCCGGGGAGAACCGCCATTTTGGGAGCACATTGAGGACGCTCTGATCGAAAATGGTTTCGGGATCGGAATCCAGGATGGAGATCTGTTCCACACGGCCCTGGGCGTTCACCAGGAACTTCACCTTGACCCAGCCTTGGATTCCCCGCCGTTTTGCCTGGAAGGGATAGATGGGGGGCACATGGGTGACGGGGGTAAGGGTGTTGTCCAGCTCCCCTGGCGTATAGGCGTTGTCCATGGAATGGGGGTCAAGGGTCACCTGCTCCATGGGAAAAACAGGCAGCCCTGGGGTGGCCGGCAGGTTGGGGTTGAGCTGGAAATCCAGCCGGGGCAGGGGGGCGGGTTTCTGTTTTGAAAGGGCCCTGGGCTGCTTTTTTACCGGTTTTTCGGGTTTTGGCGGTTCCGGTTTGGGCGGCTTTTTCTCTTTTTTCCTCACCTCGGAATCCGGCCGTTTCAGGCGCACCACATTAACCTTTGAGGCGGCGGGGATGCTTCGGGTCAAGATATCTCCGTCCTGGTCAGTCATGAGGGGCATGAGGCTGAAAAAGAGCACGTTCAGCAGAATGGACACAAGGGCGGCGCCGATCCACGGCCAGAATTTTTTCACTTAAAGGGCTCCCTTGGGCTGGCTGGCCGCAAGGCTGACATCCGTTGCGCCGGCAAGTTTGCATTCATCCATGACATTGATGGCCGTTCCCGTGTTGGAGTTCTTGTCAGCCACAATGACAACGCTGCCGTCCGGCTTTTCGGCCAGGGCCCGCTCCACATTGATGCGCACGGCCCTAAGATCAATCTCCCGGTGGTCGATGAAAATCCCGTCGTCCTCGGTGATGGCCACAAGGATGGTGACATTCTCCTTGGGAATGGCCGTGGATGCGGTGGGCCGGTTCACATCCACCCCTGTCTCCCTGACAAAGGAGGTGGTGACCAGGAAGAAGATCAACAGGATGAACACCATGTCGATCAGGGGAGCGATGTCAAGGGTCAGGGATTTCTTGTTGGCTTTTCTGGCTGCTGTGATGTTTATCATGGGTGGTTCCTGTTATACAAATCTCTGAAGATAGATGCCCGTGGAGGCGATGAGCCCCTTGAGCTTTTCCGCGCGCTTGACGAGAAATCCGTGCATGTACAGCCCGGGGATCGCCACCAGAAGTCCTGTCTGGGTGGTGACCAGGGCCTCGGAGATGCCCCCTGCCATTGCCCTGGCATTGCCGGTGCCGAACATGGAGATGATGTCAAAGGTGGCCATCATGCCGGTGACCGTGCCAAGCAGCCCCAGCAGGGGGGCCACGGCCGCCAGTATCCCGATAAAGGCAAGATGCCTGTCCAGGACCGCAAGAAGCTCCATGACGGTCTCGTCCAGGATATAGCGGTCGATCCCGGGGTTGTGGGTGCGGTGCTTTAAAAACCGGGTCACCAGCAGGGATACCGCCCCCTTGTAGATTTCGGGGGGCGGCATTTCATTGTTTTTGACAAACTCTCCGGCCCGTTCCCGGGGCATGTTTTTCCGGTAGATGCGGTGGAAGAAAAACAGACGGTTGATGATCAGGGTCCACATCACCATGGAGACCGCCACCAGGGGGAACATGACTATGCTGCCCGTCTGGAGATAGGCCACCATGGTCCAGAAAAGATGTGCCGCTTGATTTAACATTCCCTGTTCCCGAGGATAAATACGGCATTGACCATGGCCACGGCCTTCTCCTCCATGGTGGCGATCATGGTTTCCACCTGCCGGCTCAACAGGGTGTGGCAGAGCATGATGGGGATGGCCACGCACAGCCCCAGCATGGTGGTGACCAGGGCCTCGGAGATGCCGCCGGACATCATCCTGGGATCGCTGGTGCCGTAAAAGGTGATCACATGGAAGGTGTTGATCATGCCGGTCACCGTGCCCAAAAGCCCCATGAGCGGGGCAATGGCCGCCAGCATGCCCAGGGTGGACAGGAAGCGTTCCAGGGGCGGAATCTCCCGCAGGATCGCTTCCTGGAGGGCGTTTTCCATGTCCGTCCGTTTCATGGCCCTGAACTCCATGCCCGCGGCCAGGGCCCGGGCCAGGGGCTTTTTTCCGTGGGCGGCTAAGAGCATGTCGCATGCCTCCCACTCATTGTTGGCCATGCGCTGCTTGAGCTCTTTCATGAATTTTGCCGCATCCAGGCGCTTGCGGGCCAGAAATAGGAGCCGCTCCAGGATGATGAGGAACGCCAACAGGGCAATGCCCAGGATGGGCCACACCACCACGCCGCCCTTGGGAATCTGCTCAACCAGGCTCAGCTTATGGGTGAGCTGGCGCATGGCGCCCCCTTTTGAGACATCGATGGGCACCTCATCCGCCTTGCCGTTCATGTAGCGCTTGATCGCCTTCTGCATCACCAGGGGGGGCTGTTTTGACAGGGCGAACAGCTGTTGGCTCTGGTCGGAAAAAAGCAGGAATCCCACCCGGCTGTCCACTTGATAGGCCGCGGTGAAGTTACCGAGGATGAGGCATTGGGCCGTGAGCTCCTTGCCGGCCTGGTCGATGATGCCGGCCTGTTCGATCCGGACCTGGCCCGATCCCAGGATCTCCTCCATGAGAAGGTCCTTCATGGTCCGGATATCCTCCATGGCCGGAAACTTGTCGGCCTTGATCAGGGGCCGGAGCTTGTCGGCCCTGCCCTTGACAATGGCGCTTTGGAGGCTGTGGTTCAGCAGGGTGTCAAGATCCTTGGCCGAGATGCGCACAAAGCCCGAGAGCTCCTTGACCACGGCATCCATCTCGGCAAGTTTCGCCCTGAGATCCGCCTCCCCGGCCGTGAGGGATTTAATGTCGGTCTGAATCTTAAGGTTCTGCTTTGCCAGGGCCTGGTTTTCTTTTTTCTTCTGGGCAATGGCCTGTTTCAGGGCCTTTTTGTCCAGGAAGATCGCTTCGCGGCTCTTTTGGGCCTCCTCCCGGGCGGTCTGCTTTTCAAGATTTGCCCTGTTGAGAAGATCGGTCCGTTGCCTTGCCGCCTCCTGGGCCGTGGCCCGCATGTCCTGGGTGGCCATGGCGGGCGCAATTGAAACCAGCAGGAGGAAAAGGACCATGGAGATGATCCTCGAAATTTTTACTGTGCGTTTTGCTATGGGTTTCATTTGGGCACCACCTTTCCCAGGGGCAGGGTGAGGAAATCAACGGCCCTGCGCTTGGAACCCATCTCCACCGCCCGGGCGATCTCCTGGTTGAAGGAGGCCGGCAACGGCTGCCAGGCGGATCTGGCCGGGTCAAATACCCCTGTGAGGCTGCCGTCCGGGGTTTTGCAGAACAAAGAGAGCCTGCCCAGGCGAAATATGTCCGCCAGGACCGTCTCGTTTTCAAGCTGGATCTTCTCCTGGTACACCTCGATGGTGTTGCCGTAATCGGCCTCGATAAATAGGGTCTCCATGGTTTTCCGGAATTTTTCGCTTACGGGGACGTCGCTTGCCTCGATGATGGTTTTAAGCTTTGCCACCCGGTGCTGCCTCTCCTGTTTTAGCATGGGGGGATCAAAGGCCACCAGGGTTTCGATCTCCTTAAGAACTGTCTTGAGAAAGGGGGCAAGGCCGGTGGATATCTCCTCCATATCCCCAAGGGCAAGGGTCAGCTGTTCAACCGTGGCCTCCCTGGCGGAGCGCTCCTTTTCCAGCTGCCGCTGCCGGTCCCAAAGCCGCTGGTGCTCCTGTTCAAGGGCCATGTACTCGGCCGTGAGCGCCTCCTTTTCCTGGAACCATTGCTCCTGGTTTTTCTGGGTTTCCTGACGGATATTCACCGCCTGTTTCACGGAATCCCGCACTTTTTCCGTAAGGGGTTTGCCGTTTACCACTCCACCCAGGAGGAAAACGGTAACCACCGTCCACACCATGGACCATCCCGATCGTTTCAGCACACAACCTCCTGATTCTTCCTGCTGCCCATACATATCCCCGGATCGTTTCGGCGATCCGGGGACGTTCCATTCATACATAAACGACTATACTTGAACTATTCTTTAAAAGCTTAACCTTACACCACCGTAAATGGCGGACCCATCCCGGGGCAGGCCGTAGGACTCTTCGTACTCTTCGTCAAACAGGTTGTCCACACCGGCGTAGAGGTGCATCATGCCCTTGAGCAGGCGCTGCTCGACCTTGAGGTTGACGATGGTATAATCCCCGAGGGAGGCCTTGACCACCGGGCTTCCGCCGCTGTAATGGTACTGGTTCGCCACATGGAGGAGGCTTGAGTAGATGCTAAGGCCCCACCCGAACTCATAGTTGCCTTCAAGGGTGAACTTGTGCCCGGGCCTGTACTGGAGCTCATCCTTGAAGCTGCCGGAGGAGCGGTCCTCGGTCTCCATGTAGGTGTAGCCGGCCCGGACAAAGGCATTGTCCCTGAACCGTTTTTCCGTTGTCAGCTCAATCCCCTTGAACCTAAGCTCCTCGTTGTTTTCGTACAGGTCGGTGGCCTCGTCTTTTTCAATGTAATCCCTGGCATCGATGTAGAAGCCGGTCACGCCCATCAGTATCCTTCCGGGCAGCATCTGCTCGATTCCCAGCTCATAGTTGTAGGACTCTTCCGTGGTGAGTTCGGGATTGCCGCCGCTGGTGGTCTCATGGAGCTGCTTGAGGGAGGGGAACCGGATCTTTTTGGCAAGAGAGCCTTTGATGCAGGTGGTGTCAAAGAGATAATAGGTGGCGCCGGCCTGGAAAAAGCCCTTGGAGTCGTCGCTGCCCGATTCCTTTTCAAGCCCGCTGTAACCGTATCCCAGGACCAGGTTGAGCTTGTCCAGGGGGGAGACCCTGTATTCGGCCGAAGCCGTGTAGATCTCAAGCTCCCAGTCGTTGTCAAACCCCTGGGCCTTGTTTTTCTTGTCGATCCGGGTGCCCTTGGAATCAAAACTGTGTTTCTCCCCGCCCAGGGAGAGGGTGACGCTGCCCGCCCCGTCAAGGTCATACCGGGTCTGGAGGGTACCGCCGCTCACTGCAGTGTCGTTTTTCTTTTCATAGGCGTTTTTCTTTTTCATGGTGGTGTAGGTGTCATCGTCGTACCGGTTTGACTCCTCCTCCATGGCGTTGGTGAACACCCAGCCCCGGAAGGAAAGGGGACCCTGAATGTCCAGGGCCGCGTTGAGCTGGGCGGAAAAGCCGTCAAAATCCTCCACCCGCTCATACTTGGGGCTTTTGTAGAAAGGATCTTTTTTGTCGTCAAGGATGCTCGGGGGACGGCCGTATTCCCCGGAAAGACAGTTCACCACCAGGCCCAGTTCCAAATTGTCCGTGACCGTGTAGCCCAGGTTGAAAAAGAGGTTTTGCCGCTTCCAGTCGCTGTTTTCCCGGAGTCCGCCGTTCTCGTTCCTGGTGGCGTCAAAATCGTCGGACACCCGGAACCCGTCGCTTTGGGCCATGCTGCCGCTGATGAAAAAGTCCAGGGCATCCTTTTTGCCGGAGAGGGAGAACCGGCTTCGGTGGGTCTGATCTTCCGAGATCTCAATGTCGGTCATCCCATGGAATCCCTCTTCTCCCTTTTGGGTGACCACGTTGAGAACACCGCCAAGGCCGCCCTGGCCGTAAAGCACGGACTGGTTGCCGAACCCAATGTCGATCTTTCCGATGTTCTCAACCGGAATGATGGTGGGGTCGAACTGGCCGTCATAGGTGGAGTTGAAGGGAATGCCGTTGAGAAGCAGCTGGGTGTGGCGGGAGCGGAAGCCCCGGAGGTTGATCCGGGGGGTGCCGGTGGTGGCCGTCCGGACCTGGACGCCGGGCATGAGGGCCACGGCTTCATCCAGGGTGCGGGCCCCCCGGGTCTCGATCTCTTGAGCCGTGATCCGGCGGATGGTGCCCGGGGTGCTGGCCGGGTCGGCCGTCTCCGTGACCACCACGTCTCCCAGGATATACATGCCTTTTTCCCCATCGTCCGGGGCCAGAGCCCGGGCATGGGCCCCAAGGGGCAGCAACATGCCGAGGAGGATTAAAAAAAGTCCGTTGAACAGGTGTCGATTCATTGTATTTCCGTTTCTGTTAAAAGGGTTGATGTTGGTAAATAGCCGTTTTTACACATAGGGTTCCATCCAAGTCAAATGAATTGTATGCCTGGCATAAGTATAACCATAACCAACTAAGAATAACTCTTTTCTTTTCAGGTGTGTTTGTAAGTCCTGATGGCCTTTTCCATGAAGTGGGCACACAGCCCGCAGGCGATACCGATGATGGTATAGGTGACAAGGCCCGGATAAAACTTGACCAGCACCACTTCAAAGGGCTTTCCCACCATGAGGTTTATCCCGGATTTGGCCACATGCATGGACAGCGCCGCGAAAAGACCTTCCGCCATCCGGTTGACCACGGGGTGGCCCAGGGTGGGGAAAAGCCGCGTGATTTCGATAACAATGCCGGGGGCGACAAAGCGGACCACGTCCAGGATTCCCTTGCGTGAGCCGGCAATGACGGCGAATATGCCGGCGGCCATTCCCATGTACAGGGCCGCCCCCCGTTTGGGTACATAGGTGCTGCCGAACACCATGAAAAAGATGTAGAGGATGTAGGAGTGGCCCGGCAGGTTGAGATCCAGGCGCAGCATCTGCTTGACCGCCACCGACACCAGGGCGAACAGGGTCAGCATGATCATCTCGGAGATGGCCAGCCGGTTGGATGCTTCAGGCGGTTCATTGTTCAGCATGGGTTTCTTGTTCACTTAGGTTTCCTTCATGATTGTTTCCGGTTTCGGGGATTACTGGTCATGCCCCTTTAGTTTGACACTGAGTCCCGCAAGGGCCGAGATATCCTCGATCACGATCAACAGCGGTACAAACACGGCCCGGAGGCCGTAGAAGAGGCGTCTGGGGTGGAGCAGGTCCTTTCGTTCGGGTATAAGGCCCCGCTGTTTCTGGAGGTGGAGAATCTCCTTTGCATCGGCCGTGATGCAGGGCAAAAGGCCAAAGGCGATGCCCATGGAGAGCCGGGCCCGTTTGGGCAGGATCTGGTTGAACAGGTTCATCCATTGGGCCATGGTGGTGGTCCGCATCATGACGATCACGGGGATGAAAAAGAGCCATACCCTTACTCCGGCCACGGCGCCTTCCAAAACGGCCCGGGGATCCCATCGGAACAGGGGCATGAACACACAGAATACCAGGGCCTGGATGAGGAAAAACCGGCTGTCCCCCAGAAACCGCCTGATGCCGAGGCGTGCGGAAAGGTAGTAGGCAAGGAGCAGGCCCGCCATGGCCGGGAAAAACCGTACCCCCCCGTTGTAGAGTAGCACCCAGATCAGCATGCTCAAACCCATTTTGGTCAGGGGCTTGGCCCGGTGGAGCCATGAATCGGTTGTCACATAATCAAAGGCAGGAGTCTTGAACGCCCTGATGATGCGCTTGCCAAGGGATTGCTTACGCGGTTCGGCCCGGCGGTGGCGAGAGTCAGGGGGCCCCTTGCCCCTGCACTCCGCCATTGAAAGAATGGCGGTTTTCCCATCCGGGGGATAGAGACCCCGGCTGCTGGTAAACACCAGGCCGCAGTCCGTACGCTGCCGGAGCTCCCGCAAGAATTGCAGCAGCAGCACCCGTTCCCGGGTATCGAGGAACCCAAGGATATCGTCCACAAAGATAAAATCAGGGTTGAGCATCCAGGCCTGGGCCGCCCCCAGGAACACTTTTTCGCCAAAGGATAGCCGGAACGGGGAGAGATGCTGTTTGGTTCCCAGGCCCACCCGGTCAAGCACGGCCTGGATCTCCCTCTGTTCGCTCTCCGTCAGGGGGATTTCCCGGTTTTTTTTTCGGATGACGGCGGTCATCTCTCCCAGGACCGAGGATTCGAAAAAACTTCGGTCCGGGTTCTGGGTGATGGTTGAGATCCGGAATTCTTCTCTGCCGCCCTGGTGAACCACGGTGCCGTAATCCGGTTCCTTTTCCCCGGACAGGATCTTGAGCAGGGTGGTCTTGCCCGACCCGTTCTCCCCCGAGATCCAGAGTTCCTCCCCCGGCTTGATCTTAAGGTCAAGCCGGCTGACAATGGGGTGCTTTCCATAGGCGAAACCGGCGCCTTTCAGCGTAATGGCGCCCCTTTGCCTGTCATGGGCCCGGGCATTTTCATTGTCCGGCACTGGGAGCGGGGAAAATGGTTTGGGGGAGCCAAGGGGCAGGACCTGTTCAAAGCGGTCATGGGCCACCACCCCGGGATGGGAGGTCACCACCAGGCCTGTGCCAAGGCTTTTGAGGTAGTCGATATAGGCCAGCACCCTTGCGATGTTCTCCTGGTCCAGGTAGAGGAAGGGTTCGTCCATGAGCAGCACCCGGTGGTTCATGATGCCGGCGGCTCCAATGGCCACCATATGCTTCTGGCCCGAGGAGAGGTTTCTCACAGGTTTGTCGAGAAGGGGGGAAAGGCCCAGGATCTCAACGGTCCTGTCATGGATCGCCCGGGTTTGTTCCGGCCTGCGGGTGGCGCCGAACTTCAGCTCTTCGCGGACCAGGGTGGATATCATCTGGGAGTGGGGATTCTGGAGCACGAGGCCGATCTCCTGCCTGCCTGCGTCATCAAGGGGCATCCCGTCCAAAAGAAGGGTGCCGAAGTATTGCTTGTCCGGCTGGAAAATGCCTTTGAGGCAGAAGAGAAATGATGATTTGCCCCGGCCCGATCCCGCCTCGACCATGATGGCGCAGCCCGGCTCAAGTGAAAAGGAGATCTCCTTGAACAAAAGCGCTCCTTTGGTGATCCTGCACTCCAATGATTGTACTTTCAGCAACGGCCCACACCCTTTGCAAAAACAGACGCCCCCCGTTACCGGAATTGGTCATGGGCGGTTCCCGTTGGTTGTCTTTTTATCCTTACCCAAGGCAAATACTGCCTTATTTACTAAAATACAACCTATTCGGCGGTAAATCAATAGCCGCAACGGACCCATCACCTGAAGCCTGAAACCAGGGGGCGGCACGATCAAGGGTAACAACATCATAGCGGTTTCCTGCCAATGATATAACCAAAGCTCGTCCAGCGTCCATTATCCACCTCAAGGGTTTTGGGGTCCTCTTCGGGTTTTTGTTTGCAAAAGGGATCATGCTTGGCAAAAGCCATCCACCATTGGCGGGCATCAGGTGCATGATCCGCTTCAATGATGTCAAACCCTGCCGAATTTACGAGTTCCGTTGTTTCGGGTAGACTTTTAAAGCATTCTTTCCATGGATATTCTCCTTGGGACACATAGGGCTCAAGGTCTGAAGGAATCTTGACGTCAAGATGCATGGGTTCACCCAGGCCAAAGGTGCCCCCCGGCTTTAATACGCGATAAATTTCTTTCAGACACTTCATATAGCCTTGGATACCCTGTGACACTCGAACCATTTCAAGTGCGGTTGTCGAATAAACACAATCAAAGGAATCGGAAGCAAAATTTGTCTCCGGAACCCCCATTTTAATACCTAAAATGGCATTCTCGACTTTCCATTGCCGGGCATTCCCCTGCAAATGCTCGACCATGGGATTGCCCTGCTCCCTGTCATCCCAGGGATCGATTCCCACGGCAAACACACCGTATTCTTTTGCCAGAAAGCAGGTCTGAAAGCCCCTGTTTGAGCCGACGTCCAACAGCTTTTTGCCTGGCTCAAGCCCCATTTTTTCAGCCATGAATTCGGCAAGCTGTAAACCGCCCGGACCACTGCATTGGTCATATATGGTATCGTAATCCGTGTATTCTTTTGATTTAATATATTGAAACTCAGACATCTTTTAACGTTTCTCCATTTTTATTATGGGGACGTTTTTATAGAAGCATCCCCTTTTACTTTTAATCTTTTCGCTGGAGAAGCAGGCAGAGATAGCCGTATTCCTCTCCGTGGGTCCTGTCCAGTTCTATCTCCCTGATGAAATCCTCAAAGGTCCGGGTCATGCCCATCTCTTTTACGGCCCGTTTGCTACACGCCTCCATGTCGTCGTAAAACGCCTGCCAGTCCTGTCTCGGCAGGATGAACCAGGAGGAGATCTCGTACCCCTGTTCCCGGGCCTGGGCTTTCCTGGTCTTCACATCGGTCATGGTGGGGTATTCGATTTTCCAGTAGTCCGCACACGCCTGGGAGGGCTGGTCCGTGAGCCATACGGCATCGCTGACAAACAAAAAGCCCTGTCGGTTTATCAAGGGCCGCCACTCCGTCAGGGCCTTTTCAAATCCCATGAAGTAGGCGCTTCCCTCAGCCCAGACAAGGTCAAAGCCGGGACGGGGAAAGTCAAGGTCAAACATGCTCATGTTCTTTGTGGTGATCTGCCCGTCAAGTCCAAGGCGTGCTGCCTGATCCGCCAGGTGGTCGAGAAATGGCTGGTGGTTGTCCACGGCCGTGATAAGGGCATCACTTTCCTGTGCCAGGGCAAGGCTCGATTCTCCCTTGCCGCATCCCACCTCCAGGATGGCCTTGATTTCCCGGTGGCGGGGAATGGCTTTGAATGCCCTGAGGGTGGATTCCCTGCTTCCCGGACCCTGGCGCTTCATCTGTTCAAATATTTTGAAAAAGTTCTCCATATACTGTCCTCCATTGGATATGTTTCGTGTGACCCAGCGGATGTAGAGACTCTCTTTTTCGCTGAATCCCAGGCGCTTGAGCCATGCAAAGTGGGCCTCGGCCCCCTGTTGTTCAAATTCGGCATGCCAGTTTTGGCCACGGCGGCCGGCAACATCCCCTGGCGGCAGTTCGCCCGTGGCACTCACCAGCAGGGATTTTACCACCTCTTTTGCCATGGTCATGGCTTCGATCTCCTGGCAGAGGGCATTGTAGCGCGCAAGCAGAAGGTCCGGGTCAAGGGCTCCTTTCATCACGGCCATGGACTCCTTCAGGGTAAAGCCTGCCTGCTTGAGTTGCCGCACCATCAGCAACAACTCCATATCCTTTTGGCTGTACTCCCTGTAGCCGTTGTCAGGATTGCGTTTGGGGGTGACCATGCCCATTCGTTCGTAGTAGAGCAGGGTGGATCTTGCAACGCCCAGGATCTGGCATGCCTTTGAAATTGAAACCATGGATCTTCCTTTAAAAAACAGGTGGTTGTTTATCAACAATGGTAGCTGAATTAAGGTATGAACCTGTAGACAGGTCAAGGCTTTTTTTTTGCAACAATGGATTTAATGATTACTGTGGTCCATGAATTTACTTGAAATGACATTCAACCAGGTGGCTGAATTCCTGAAATCCCGGTATGGCCGGGGGGAGTTTCATGCAGGCGCCCTATTGAGAGAGGTGATCAAGAAGGGGGATCACGATTTCTCAAAGGCGCCGGAGTTTGAACGATCCCAAGCCCTTGCAGACGATCTCAGGGCTATTTATGAGCCCCCGGACTTCACGGTTACGGACCAGGTGGAGCAGGACAACACCCTCAAGTTCGTCACCCGGTTACAGGACGGTGCTTTGATCGAGTCCGTGGTGATCCCCATGAAACGCTATAACACCCTCTGTGTCTCCACCCAGGTGGGGTGCAGGATGGGGTGCAGGTTTTGCGAGACGGCAAAGGCGGGATTTAAACGAAACCTTCTGGTCCATGAGATCACAGGCCAGCTCTATTCCGCCAGGATCATGCTTGGAAAAGAGATCAGCAACGTCGTGTTCATGGGCATGGGAGAACCCTTTGACAACTTTGACAACCTGATCCAGGCGATCCGGGTGTTCAACGACCAGAAGGGGTTTGACATTGCCCTGCGCCACATGACGGTCTCCACCTGCGGCCTTGTGCCCGGGATAGAGCGCCTGGCCAAACTGGATCTGCCCCAGTTAAGCCTTGCCATCTCCGTTCATTCCGCCGACGACGGGGTGAGGTCCTCCCTCATGCCCGTCAACCGCCGTTATCCCCTGGCGGAGCTGAGGCAGGCCCTGGCGGCCTACCCCCTTCACAAGCGGCGTTTCTTCCTGGTGGAGTATGTGCTGATCAAGGGGGTGAACGATTCCAAAGCGGCTGCCCTGCAGCTTGCCGAATATCTTGCTCCCCTGAAGGTGAGGGTGAACCTGATCGCCTACAACCCGGGCAGGGAAGATGTTTCTACTTCCGGGTTTGCCCGGGTGGATGACGATGAACTGAATGCTTTTTCAGACTATCTTACGGAGTTGGGGTTGTTTGTGGTGAAACGGTGGAGCAAGGGCCAGGATCTCATGGCCGGCTGCGGCCAGTTAAGCTCCCGGAGCACCCCTGGTGATCCCCATGCTGCTTTGCATACTCATACATGACAATTGAGGCGGCAACGCTGACATTGAGGCTCTGGACCGCCCCGTACTGGGGGATGGCCAGCCGTTGCACGCCCTTGTAATCGGCCGGATCAAAGCTGATCCCGAACTCCTCGTGGCCGAATACAAAGGCGCTCTTTTGGGGCAGGGAACCGTCCATGAGGCTGCCCCCCTTGTCCGGCTCCAGGATCACCGGGGTGTAGCCTTTGTCGCTGATCATGGTGTAGCATGCGTCAAAATCATCGTGGAACACCGCAGGCACGGCCTTGAACGCGCCCATGCCCGGGGCCGGGTCGAAAAAGTCGATGCCCACAAGATGAACCTCCTTCACCCCGAATGCCTGGGCGCTGCGGAAGATCTTTCCAATGTTGTAGCTCGGCTTTAAATGATCCAGCACTATGGTCAGGTCGTGGATGCCGGGAGAGGCCAGCACGTTGCGCTGTTTCTGCCGTCTGAACCTGCGCTGGGCATTCTCCCTCTCCCGTTTCATCTGCATCCGTATCTTGTGTGCCCCCATGGTTTATTTACACACTCCCTCTTTGTCCATATCCTGGAGGGCCTTTCTCATCTGGCGGATCGCCTGGCGAATTCTCTCTTCGTTTTCCACCAGGGCGAGCCGGAGATAGCCTTCCCCCTCTTCGGAGAAGCCGATACCCGGGGCAACGGCCACATTGGCCCGGTTCATCATCTCGATGGCAAACTGCATGGAACCCATCTTGCTGTAGGGTTCGGGGATCTTGACCCAGGCAAACATGCCCGCTCCCGGAGGCTCCACATCCCAGCCCATGCGCTGGAGACCGCTGCAGAGGGTGTCCCTGCGGGACTCGTAGATGGCGACCTGCTTGGGAATGGTGTCGTCACAGTCCCTGAGGGCGATGATGCCGGCGATCTGGATGGCCGCGAAGATGCCGTAATCAAAATAGCCCTTGATATTTCCCAGGGCTTTGATGATCTCGGGATTGCCCACGCAATACCCAACCCGCCACCCGGCCATGTTGTAGGACTTGGAAAGGGAGCCGAACTCGACCCCAACATCCTTTGCCCCCGGGACTTCGAGAAAGCTTGGGGCCCTGTACCCGTCAAAGGTGATACGGGAGTAGGCAAAGTCGTGGATGACCATGAACTTGAACCGTTTTGCCAGGGCCACGATCTCCTTGAAAAGATCAAGGCTGGCCAGCTTGCCGGTGGGGTTGTGGGGATAGTTGATCATCAGCACCTTGGGACCCGGATGAAACGACTCGCAGATGTTGACGATGCGTTTTAGGAACGACTCCGCCGGGGCAATGGGTACCCTGACTACATTGGCCCCTGCGATCACGGCGGCATAGATATGGATGGGAAAGGCCGGGGCCGGCACCAGCACGGAATCCCCGGGGCCGAGGAGTGCCAGGCTGAGATGGGAGATGCCCTCCTTGGAGCCGATGGTGAAGATGGTTTCTTTTTCCGCGTCAAGCCCGATGTCGTAGTGGCGCTGGTAATAGAGCGAGATCTCCCGCTTCAGGTTCTTCATGCCCGAGGATGCCATGGGATAGCCGTGTGTCTTGGGGTTCTGCGCCACTTCCACCAGTTTTTCCACAACCGCGTCGGGAGTGGGATCCATGGGGTTGCCCATTCCAAGATCTATGACATCATCGCCATTGCGTCTTTTTTCCATCTTCATGGCGTTGATCATGCCGAAAAGATAGGGGGGAAGCTGGTCCATTCTGCTGGCAAAACGGATTATACTGTCGTCGCTCATCGCTCGTCCTCCAAAAATACGGTTCAGTGGTTAATACGGTCCAGTGGTAAATCTGATTCGTAAACTTTCGTTTTTACCACACAATGGATCTGTTTTCAAATTTGGAGGAAATATTTGTGCTTGCAAGAAGTTGCGGGTAAAGAATTGAGGAATAAGTCAGGGGGATGGTTTTTTCTTTATGGGAAAAGTGAAAAGTGGTATCACCAAATAGCTTTATAGCTCATCGCATCCGGAGGAAGCCCGTTTTTTGTTCTGGTAAAGCTGGCATCCATTCGAGTGCGAAGGTCTATGATCATGATCAGCCCCGGTAAAAGGGGCAGGGACAAAAAGGAGACGGGTGAATGAAACCGGGTGAGATAGAGCGTTTAAGTTTCAAGATAATCGACAGCGAGGCCGGCAGCCACGGGTTTGATCCCAGGGAGTGGAATATCGTGCGCAGGATGATTCACACTTCGGCCGATTTTGAGTATATGGAGAGTGTCAGGTTTCACCCCGATGCCGTTACCAAAGGCATCGAGGCCATCAGGCAGGGATGCACCATCATCACCGACACCAACATGGCCCGGGTGGGCATCCGGAAGGGGGAACTTTCCCTCTTCGGCGGTGAGGTGCGCTGTCTTATCACGGACACGGACGTGGCCGAGCGGGCAAAGGCCGAGGGGGTGACCCGGGCCCTGGCCGCCGTGGACAAGGCCGTGGAAGAGGTCAGGGGCGGCATCTACGTCATCGGGAACGCGCCCACGGCACTGTTGCGGCTGATGGAGCTTGTGGCGGCGAACCGGGCGATACCGGCCCTGGTGGTGGGATTTCCCGTGGGGTTTGTCAATGCGGCGGAGTCCAAGGCCGAGCTTGTGAAGCTCGATATCCCGTTCATCTCCAACGTGGGCAGAAAAGGCGGCTCCAATGTGGCCGCAAGCATTGTAAACGCCCTTGCCATCATGGCGGCGGAACAATAGGGAGGTTGTCATCAAAGGGTTTGTAATCGCAGGAACAGGCAGCGGCAGCGGCAAGACCACCCTTTCCCTTGCCGTGATGGCCTATCTGGAACACAAGGGATTCAAGGTCGCCCCCTTCAAGGTGGGGCCGGATTTCATCGATCCCGGCCATCATAGGGCTTTGACCGGGCGCAATTCCAGGAATCTCGATTCCTGGATGCTGTCAAAAGAGTATAATCAAGGGGTGTTTGCCCACGGGTGTTTGCCCCATGGGGCGGACATGGCCGTGGTGGAAGGGGTGATGGGCCTGTTCGACGGCTACAGCGGGGTCGACGAGGCCGGCTCCACGGCCCAGATGGCCAAGTGGCTGGGGCTGCCCGTTATCCTGGTGGTGGATGCCAGGAGCATGGCCAGGAGTGTTGCCGCCATTGTCCAGGGATTTGAGAATTTTGATCCGGATCTCAACTTTGCCGGGGTGATCTTCAGCAAGACCGGCAGCCCCCGCCACTACGACTATCTGAAGGAGGCGGTGGAGGCGAACTGCAAAATGCCCTGCCTGGGCCATATGCCCAGGAACGGCAAGATCGCGCTTCCCGAACGCCACCTGGGCCTTGTCACCTCGGATGAGCACGGGATCGCGCCGGATGTGGTGTCGGAACTTGTCTCCATGGTGGACCGCTACACCGATATCGGCACCCTGGCCGGGACCCTTCCCGACCTTGAGCTTCCTCCCTGGAAGGTGGAAGATACAACGGTTGAAGCAAGTTGCGAAAAAGGGGTGAGGATCGCCGTTGCCAGGGACAGGGCCTTCTGCTTTTACTATCCGGAAAACCTGGAGGCCCTGGAAGCGGCCGGGGCCGAGATCGTCCGGTTCTCTCCCCTCACGGACCGGGCCCTGCCGGAGAACGTCCACGGCATCTATTTTGGGGGCGGGTACCCGGAGCTGTTCGCAAAGCAATTGTCTGACAATCAGGGCCTGATCCGGGAGATTCGTGAAAAAAGCGCTGATGCCATGCCCATCTACGGTGAGTGCGGGGGCTTCATGTATCTTTGTTCCAGCCTTACCGGCATGGATTCCGGGGAAGCCTTTGAAATGACCGGCTGCTTTCCCTTTTCCGTGTCCATGTCAAAGCGGCTGCGGTCCCTGGGCTACCGGGAGATCGCCCTTGCCGAGGATACCCTGGTGGGAAAGAAGGGGGAGCGGCTGAGGGGCCATGAGTTCCATTACTCCTCCCTGGATGACGCCACCCTTGTGCCCGGAAAGGTCAAGACCGTCTATGCCGTCTCCCTCCGGGACGGCACCAGGACGGCCACGGCGGGCTATCAGGTGGAAAACACCCTGGGCAGCTATATGCATATCCACTTTGGCAGCCTTGCCGCCGCGGCCGGCCGGTTTGTGGACCAATGCCGGCGGTTCAGGGACAGGGGGGGACGGCCATGACACAGGAAGGTTTGAAACCCGGTTTCACCACGGGATCGGCTGCTGCCGCCGCCACCAAGGCGGCCCTTGTTCTGCTGCTGTCGGGAGAGCCCCAGGAGAGGGTTCAGATACGGTTCCTCACCAACGAAACCTGCTTCATCCGGGTCAACAGGAACAAACGGATTTCCCCTTGTGCGGCTGAAAGCTTTGTGATCAAGGATGCAGGCGATGATCCCGATGTCACCCACCGGGCCGAAATCGGGGCCCGGGTGACGATCTCGGAAAACGGGGGAGAGGGGGGCCTCACCCTCCTGGGGGGGCCGGGGGTGGGGGTTGTCACCAAACCGGGCCTGGAGGTGGCCGTGGGACGGCCTGCCATCAACTCCGGGCCCGAGCAGATGATCCGGGAGGTGGTCAACCACACCCTGGAAGCTTTTAACCGGTGTGACAGGGACGTGACCGTGGAGATCATGGTGCCGGAGGGGGAGGTGCTTGCGGAAAAAACCCTGAACGCCCGCCTTGGCATCAAGGGCGGCATCTCCATCCTGGGTACCACCGGCATTGTCAGGCCCATGTCCCATGACGCCTATATAGCCACTATCCGTTCCGGGATTCGTGTTGCCGAGGCCATGGATGACCAAACCCTGGTGTTCACCACGGGCCGGCGGAGCGAACGGTTTGCCATGGCGCTCTTTCCCGGGCTTGCCGAGGAGGCCTTTATCCAGACCGGGGATTTCTTCAAGGCATCCCTTGAAGCGGCCGGGGCCGCCGCCCGTATCAACCGGGTGATCATCACGGTGTTTTTCGGCAAGGCCGTGAAGATGGCCATGGGATTTCCCCACACCCATGCGGCCAAATCGGAACTCACCATGAAGACCCTTGCCGGCTGGGCAAGGGAGATAACCTCCGATGAAACCCTGGCAACCAATATTGCCCGGTCCAACACGGCCCGCCACGCCTTCACCTTTATCCATCCCCGTCATCCCGGTCTCATCTCCCGGGTGGGAGAGGAGATCAAGGCCTCCGCCCTCGGGTTCTGCCGCAACCGGGTGGCGATCCGGGCCATCATCTTTGATTTTGAGGGCAGGGTGGTCTTTGATTCCGATCCGTCCCCAAAGGGGATGCCATGACCGTGGATATTGCCGGTTTCATCGAGATCCTGAAAAAAGAGGTGGCCGACTATGAGGTGCCGGTGGTGGATCTGATCGCCGTGCAGACACAGGATCCCTACAAGATCCTGGTGGCCACCATCCTGTCGGCCCGCACCAAGGACGGCACCACGGCCAAGGCCAGCGCCCGGCTCTTTGACCGGGCCCCGGACCTTGGCGCCCTTTCCCGGCTTTCCAGGGAGGAGATCAGCGCCCTTATCTATCCCGTGGGGTTCTACGCCGCCAAGGCCGGTTATCTTGAACAGCTGCCCGGGGCCCTTGAACCCTTTGGCGGCAGGGTCCCGGATCATATGGACGGATTGCTGACCCTGCCCGGGGTGGGACGGAAGACCGCCAACCTGGTGATGAGCCAGGCCTTTAACAAGGACGCCATCTGCGTGGATACCCATGTGCACCGGATCATGAACATCTGGGGATATGTGAAGACCCGGTCTCCCCTTCAGACGGAGATGGCCCTGAGGAAAAAATTGCCCCGGCATCTGTGGCGGTCGGTCAATTCCATCCTGGTGGCCTTTGGCCAGGGCACCTGCCGCCCTGTGGGGGCCCGCTGTGATCTCTGTGTCCTGGAACCGGACTGCCCTAAAAAGGGGGTTACGCCCAGGCGGCCGAAATCATGAGCCGTGCCGCAGATCCTTTCGAAAGCCCCTGTAGAACCAGTGCGTCCAACACCTGCCATACAGCCTGCCTGATCCTGATTTCTTTCCTGATTCTTTTTCCCCTGACCGCCATGGCTGAATCCCCGGTGGAGTATCTTTCCGAGATGTCACTGGAAGCTCTCATGGATCTTCCGGTCAACTCCATGGGTTTTTTTGACGTTCCCGTGGACCAGGCCCCGGGGTCCGTCTGGATACTGGATGAAGCGCTGCTGGCAACGGTTCCCGCAGTGAACCTCAAGGATATGCTGCAGCTGGTGGTCCCGGGGGTGCAGGTGAGTAATCACAGCTTCCTTGGGTCCCTCTACGCCTCCCGGGGCAGCCCCATGTATGACAACTCCACCTCCCAGTTCATGTGGGACGGCATGAACATTAATTCGGCCGGCAGTTTCGGGGTGAATGCCAGCCTGAAATCAACGCTTCTGGGGGATATCGCCCGGCTGGAGGTGAGCAACGGCCCCTCCTCCATCATCCATGGGAACGGCGCCATCAACGGGTTTGTCAACCAGGTGCCCAAATCGGGGTCGAGCCATCCCGGGGCCTGGGCCAATGCAATGGTCGGTTTCACCGAGTCCCTGGTGAAAACAGAGGCCGGTTACGGCCATGTATTCGGCGTGGACAGGGATCTTTATCTCTATGCCGGGGCGGAGGGGGCTTCCGGGGATCATCCGGGCCATGATTTCGGCTATGGGGATGCAACCCAAGGGCAGATTCCCGGGGATCTTTCGGTCAGAACCAGGGATACAATGAATTACAGGGCGTCCTTGAACTGGAATCACAACAATCTTCGGGTGGTGGGGGTTGTCCAAAAGGAGTGGCTCTCTTTGGACAGCTATGCCGGGAACATGGCCGCGTCCCCGGAACTCTACTATAAGACCCTGGCGGTCCGGCCCGCCGTCACCTTTCCCCTGACTCCCACGGAAAAGCTCTCCATTGATCTGCCCCTGGCTCTTTTTGACACCGGCTATATTTCCCGTTTTAAAAAACGGACCCTGACCATTCCGACCATCAAGGAGGCCGACCACGGCAATTCCGACATGAGGATCGAAACCAACTGGGTGTTCCGGTCCCTTAGGTGGGAGAACCAGCAGTGGGCCGCCGGTTTCAGGATCTCCCATGACCACCACCGGAACAATCGCTATTATTTCAGGTCAGATCCTTCCCAATCCTCCTTTGGAGAGGATATTGACTGGAAAGAGTTCAGCGTTTTCACCGAGGACATCATTGAGATTACCCCCGGCTGGACCGTTACCGCGGGGCTGCGCTTTAACGCCATCCGCTACCAGTTGGACGGCACCGGAGGAATCCTGGGGAATGTGGCCAGGGATTCGGAAAAGTGGTTTCCCCGCCTTGCCACCTCCATCCGTGTGGGGGGAAACGGCATGGTGAAACTCAGTTTTCAGGAGGGGTTCCATTATCCCCCCGCCACGGCGTTTTATTCCGACAGCCTGGATCCGGAATTCCTGGAAACCTATGAGATCAATTATCTTCACTCCCTGCCGGGACTGGGCCTCAACATCACCCTGAACGGTTTTTTCAACGTTTACAAGGACGCCCTGATTGCCGAGTCCGGAAACATCGAGGGAAATCTCTCGGGCAACCAGCGCAGGGATTTTGGATCCCTTGGCGGCGAAATCATGGTGGACTGGAAGGGACGGGACGGGGCACGGGCCATGCTCTCCTATGCCTACACACGGCCCCATGATCTCTTTGACCGGGATGTCCAGGTCTATACGGCCAACACCGATGTCACGGACTGGCTCTGTTACCCCTCCCATTCCATCAAGGCCCTGGTCTCAAGGCGCTGGCTGAGCGATACCGTGATGACCTCCCTGGGGGTGGAGTACGGCAGCCGGGTGGAACGGCCAAAGGAGAAGTGGTACGAGGGCAGGGATATTTTTGACAAGGACCGGTTTTCCGTGAATTTCAAGACCACCTGTACCCTTTCCGATCATCTGAGCCTGAGCCTTGTGATCAACAACATGGTGGACAATAACGTGCCGGTGCCTTCCTTTCTCTACCATCGTCCCTGGGAGGGAAATCTCGGGGACACGGAAACCCGTTGCTACCTGGGGCTCACATGGCAATAACCCGGGTGTATCGCGTGCTTGTGCTCCTGCTTCTTGCGGCCTGTCTTACGGTTGTGCCGGTCATGGCCGGGTCTGTCACCTCCCTTCAGGTCAAGGCCGCCATGCTGATCAAGTTCACCGATTTCATCACCTGGCCGAACCAGGCCTTTGAAGGTTCCCCGGACACCTTTGCCGTGGGAGTTCTCGGGGACAGGGAGTTTGTGCGCCTGCTTATGCCCCTGGAGGGCAAACTGATCCAGGGCAGGCGTCTTAAGATCATCGATCTGGACAGGGCCGGCGAGAAGCCCCCGGCGCTCCATGTCCTCTATGTGGGGGCCTCCGGCATACACCGGTGGAAGACCACCATCGGCGGGCGTTACTGGTCCTGTCTGCTGACGGTGTCGGACAGCGATCTTTTTATCAGCCAGGGCGGGATCATGCAGTTCGTGGAAAAGTCCGGCAACCGGATGGGGTTTGCCGTGAACCGGTCCGCACAGATCAAATCACGGCTCAAGTTCAGCGCCTCTTTGCTACGGCTTGCCATAATCCGCGAGCTTGAGCCGGGGGAGGCGCCGTGAGCCTCATCGACCGACTCATACCGGGCCGCTCCATCCAGGCCAAGCTTGCCGGGGCCATCATTGTTATCACCGCCTCCTGTCTGACCTTTGCCTGTACCACCTTCTGGCTGAACGACCTGAGGGTCACCCGGAAAAATTTCGACAGGATCGTCTCCGGGGTGATGGAGATGATCAGCATCAATTCCATTGCGTCCCTCTATTTCGAGGATGTTGAAGCGGCCAGGGAGATCCTGTCCTCCCTGAAGGCCGGGAGCGATCTGGTTGAAGGCGCGGCCCTGTATCTTTCGGACGGCCGGCGGTTCGCCACCTATGTACGGCCGGGAAACATGTCAAAGGATCTGTTGTTTCCAGAACATGTTCGGACAGAGGGCAAGGTGGCGGAGAACAGCCGGGGTATCATCACCCGGGAGGTGAGATTCAAGGGGGCCACGGTGGGGTATCTCCTGTTTCGCATGGATATGACAGGGTATCACCGCCAGTTGGCCTGGTATTCGTTCCAGGCCCTGGTGATCGCCATTCTCTCCGTGCTCCTGGGCATTTTCATCTCCCTCTACCTGAAGCGCCAGCTGCTCGGGCCGGTGTCCCACCTGGTGGATACGGTGAAGCAGATTTCCCGGGAGAAAAAATTCTCCATCCGCGCCAGGGGAGGGGCCAATGATGAGATCGGGGATCTTATCAACGGGTTCAACGAGATGATCGGCGAGATCCAGAAGCGGGACCATGAACTTGAGCGGCAGCGCATGGGCCTTGAAGACCAGGTGTCCACACGGACCCGGGACCTCACCGGTGCCAACCGGGAACTCAAGCGCCTCAACCTTGAGCTCTCCTGCGCAAATTCCGCAAAAAGCGATTTTTTGTCCCGCATGAGCCATGAGCTGAGGACGCCCCTGAACGGGATCATCGGCTATACACAGCTGTTGATGAAAGAAGCCGGCAACATTGGCGACATGGAAGCGGAGCGGCTTTCGGTGATCCTTCAATGCGGGGAGCATCTGCTTTTGATAATCAACGACATCCTGGACCTTTCAAAGATTGAAGCGGGAAAGGTCGAGATCAAAACCACCCCCTTTGATCTGGGCCCCTTTATCCGCGCCACTGCGGAGATGGCCCGGTCAAAGGCAGGGGAGAAGGGGCTTCCCGTCGTCATTGACATGGACGAGGGCCTTTCTTCCCGGGTGACCGGGGATTACCGGAGAATACGGCAGGTCCTGCTCAACCTGTTGAGCAATGCCGTGAAGTTCACGGACCGGGGAAAGATCGTCCTGGGGGTCATGCCCGTGGGGGACAGGGTCAGATTTATGGTGACAGACACCGGGATCGGGATTGCCGAACAGAACCTCAAGAATATTTTCAATGCGTTTGCCCAGGTGGGGTCGGTGCGCCGTAAATCGGAAGGCACGGGCCTCGGGCTTGCCATCAGCCGCCATCTGGTGGGGTTGATGGACGCCCGCCTCTGTGTGGAGAGCGTTGTTGGTAAGGGCAGCCGGTTCTGGTTTGATATTGTGCTGCCCCCCCGGGGGGAAAACCGGCATTCCCTTGGCCCTGTTCAGGAGGAAAGCCCGGGGCAGTCCTCGGCTTTCAGCCTGCCAACACCACCGCCGGCCCCGGTCCTGGCCGTTCTGAAGGCCAGGGCGGACATGGGGGACATCGCCGGCATACGGTGCTGGTGTGAGGAGAACAGGCAGGCCCATGAAGCGTACGGCGCCTTTTTCGCCCTGACGGAGAAACTGGCCAGGGCGTTCAAGATCAATGATATAAACAGGTTGGTCTCTGTGGCAACAGGGACGGCGACGGAGATAAAGCTGTATGAAAACCATATTGGTGGTGGATGATAACCCGGCCAACCTTGGCCTTTTGTTCAATTGCCTTGACGCGGAAGGGTTCAGGACCCTGGTGGCCCAGGATGGCGCAAAGGCCGTGGAGATGGCTTCCAGGAGCCGGCCGGACCTGATCCTGCTGGATGTGATCATGCCTGAGATGGACGGTTTCGAGATCTGCAGGCGGTTGAAGCAGGCGGCTGAGACAAGGGATATCCCGGTGATCTTCATGACCGCCCTGGCGGATACAGAGAGCAAGGTGAACGGGTTTGCCTGCGGCGCCCTGGACTATATCAGCAAGCCTTTCCACCAGGAGGAGGTGATCGCCCGGATCAATACCCATCTCACCCTCCAGGAGCAGAAGGAGCACCTGCTCCGGATCAACCGGGAAAAGGAGAAGATCATCGCCGTGGTGGCCCATGACCTCAAGGGGCCGTTCCAGGTGATGTTTTCCTATCTCCAGATGCTGACCGACTCCTATGACCGCTATACCGATGAACGGCGAAAAATGTATATCCAGCGGATCAGCGCCTCCACCCAGGCCTCCTATAGCCTGGTGGAGACCCTTCTCAACTGGGTCATGGCAGGTGACGGCACCCTTGAATTTTCGCCCGGGGCGTTTTCCGTGAAAGACCATGCCGATCTTGCCGTCTCACTGAGCCGGAACATGGCCGACAGGAAAGATATCTCCCTGGATCTTGCGGCCGGGGAGGGGATTCGGGTTTTTGCCGATGCCAACATGATCGCGGCGGTGCTGCGGAATCTCGTGGCCAATGCCGTGAAATTCACCCCCCGGGGCGGCCGGGTGTGGGTGGGAGCGGATCAAACGGACGGCCGGATCAGGATATGGGTCAGGGACTCCGGGGTGGGCATGACCCGGGAGATGATCGACAATATCCTTTGGGGGTCGGACTATGAATCCCGCCCGGGCACCGAGCTGGAAACGGGTACAGGGCTTGGGCTTGTGATTTGCAAGGAGTTTGTTGAAAAGAACAACGGCACCCTGGAGATCGAAAGCAGGGTGGGACAGGGCAGCAAGTTTACCGTGACCTTGCCTGGGGCCCCCCCGGAGTGAGCCGTTACAGGCTTTAATTCAAGGCAACCATTTATAGTGGGACAGGAGGTGTGACATGGGCGTTATCCTGGAAATCGCAAAAATCGTGTTGATCGTTGCAGGCGCCGTGCTCGGGCTGTGCTATCTTTTTCAGTCAAAGCTTATCTTCTTTCCCCGGAAGATCCCGGACCAGAGCCGGGCGCTGTTCAAGGAGCATGGGGTAAGGATCTCAAGCCATGGGTGCGAGCTCCACGGCTGGTTCGTCAGGAACCGGGATTCAGTCACCTCCGCCACCTCCCCCCTGGTGATCTATTACGGCGGTAATGCCGAGGAGGTGTCCGACTCCCTTTCGGAGGCGGAAAAGATCCGGCGCGCCTCGTTTCTCTTCATGAACTACCGGGGCTATGGCGACAGCAGCGGGCGGCCGTCGGAACAGGGAATTCTGGCGGACGCCCTCACCGTGTTTGACTGGGTGGTTGCCGAACACGGGGTGGAGCCTAAGGATGTGGTACTCATGGGCCGGAGCCTTGGTTCCGGGGTGGCCGTGCATGTGGCTTCCCGGAGACGGGTCGGGGCCCTCATCCTGGTGACCCCCTTTGACAGCCTCACCAGTGTGGCAAAGGCCATCTATCCGTTTCTCCCCGTGGAGAGGCTGCTGCGGCACAGGTTCGATTCCCTGGCCCTGGCTCCTGCCATTGACAGGCCCATGCTTGCCATAATTGCAGGGCGTGACGAAATCATCCCCAACCCCAATTCCTTCAATCTTGTCAATGCCTGGGGCGGCCCTGCGGAAACCGTTGTGGTCAAAGGAGCGGGTCACAACGACATCTCCCTGTACAACGCCTACTTTCGGGAGATCAACCGGTTCATGGACTCTATATTCTAAACCGCTCCACCATGGTCGTAAGCTGCATGGCCAGGTTGTTGAGTTCATCGGCGCTCAGGCTCACCTGGGCGCTGGAGTTGGAGATATCCCCGGCCGAGCTGTTGACATCAATGATGTCCGTGGCGATATCCCTGGCCACGGTGGAACTCTGGGAGACATTCTCGTTGACCTCCTGAAACCCCTGGGAGGCCTGGGCGATGTTGTCCGCGATATCCTTGCTTGCCACGGACTGCTCTTCCACGGAAGCGGCAATGGTGTTGATGATCTCGTTGATGTTGTTGATCACCCCGGTGATGGTGGTGATCTCTTCGGTGGTTTGGCCGGTGGTCTCCTGGACCCCTGAAATCTTCACCCTGATATCGCCGGTGGCTTCGGCGGTGAGCTTTGCAAGCTCCTTGATCTCGTTGGCCACAACGGCAAATCCCTTGCCCGCCTCCCCGGCCCTTGCCGCCTCGATGGCCGCGTTCAGGGCCAAAAGGTTGATCTGTTCCGATATCTCGGTGATCGCCTCGGTCACCTTGCTGATCTCCGTTGCCGCGGTTTCAAGCTGTGCCATCTTTGCCGAGGCGTTTTCCGCCTGGGCCACGGCAGACTCGGAGATGTTCCGGGCGTTGTCCGAGTTCTGGGCGATCTCGTTCACCGTGGAGGACATCTCCTCCATGGCGGTGGCCACCATGCCCACGTTGGTTGAGGATTCTTCCGTGGCCGAAGCCACGGAATTCATGTTAACGGTCATCTCTTCGGCCGCAGCCGCCACGGTATCGGCCTTTGCCGAGGTTTCTTCCGCACCCGTTGTCATGCCCTGGGCGATGCCGGAGAGCTCTTCGGATGAGGAGGAGAGGGTCCCAACCCCCTGGGCGATCTCCCGGAACATCTCCCCCAGGGCAGTGTTCATGGTGTTGAGTGCCTCGGCAAGCACGCCGATCTCGTCCTTTTGGTTGATGGTGAGGGAGTGTGTCAGGTCCCCATCCGCCATCACCCCGGCAAGTTCCACGGCCTGGAGAATGGGCCGGGTGATCCCCCTTGCAACCAGAAGGGTGATGGCGACGATGAGGGCCAGGGCCGCCACGGCCACCGCAATCATGAAGAGCTTAAGGCTGCGAATGGCGGCAAAGGCCTCTGCTTCGTCGATCTCGGCGATCAGGGCCCACCGGGTATCGCCGATCTCCAGGGAAGAATAGGAGGAGAGGACCGGCTTGCCGTTGTAGTCCATGATGATCTCGGTGCCGTCGTTGCCCTTGAGGGCCTCGGTTGAGGCCCGGGTGTCGACCTTGCCCTTGTCGGGGTTCCTGAACGAGTTTTTCACGGTGTGGTATTCGGTCTCCAGAAAGGAGTCCGACCGCATGAGCTTGTCCGGTCCCACAAGATAGGTCTCTCCGCTCTTTCCCATGCCGGTGCGCTCGTTCATGATCTTGTTGATATCCGAAATGGGTATCTGGAGGGCCACCACCCCCTGTATCTGTCGGTTTTGGTCCAGCAGGGGGGTGCCGACAAAGGCGGCGGGATCGCCGTTACTCGGGGCATAGGGCTCAAAATCCTGGATCACGGTTTTTCCCGTGCGGACCACCCTGTTCCACAGCTTGGCAAGGTTGCTCGTGCTGTAGGGCCCGGCTTTGAGGTTGGTGCCGAAATCGGCTTCCCTGGCCTGGGTGAACATCACATGGCCGTGGGCGGCGCAGATGAGAAACATGTCGTAATAGTTGTACTCCTTGACATAGCTGTTGAGATATGGGCTGTGTTCATCGTAGATCTGCCGGTATTCCGCCGTTGTGACGTTAAAGGCCTCATGGGGCTGAATATCGTACTTTTTATGGTAGCGCACAAGCTCATCGTAGATGGCCTTTACGTTGGCGCTCCCGGCCAGGAGCTCCACGTCGGTCTTCACGACGCTGAAATACTCCTTGATCTGGTTGCTCTTGATGGTCTCCACGGCGTGGAGCTGGTCAAAGGCCGCTTTTTCCAGGGCCGCCTTTGACTTTATGAGCGCGGGTACGCCCATGGCCATACCGGAAAAGAGGGCGATGGCCAGGATGATGACCAGCAGTTTGGGGCCGAGTTTAAGATTCTTTAGCATGGTGGCTCTCCATAGTTTATCTGTTAATGAAACCGTATCGCTTGTTTGAATAAATCCATGGCGGTCAACAGCAAGGGGGAAACCGGTCAGGGATGGAACCCGGGAGAAAAGGTGTGAACAATGGGGGGGGGCGATTTAAGATCAATAATATACTTATTTGCCGGGCCGTTGCAACTTCTATTTCTCAAACCCGGCGCCGGACTTCGTTGACTGTTTTAATCTTGTTTCACAAATTTATACTCTATTGACAAAGGGGGAGGTATTATCTTATAAATTTAGATAAGCATACCCCATTACGGAGAGCATACGAGCTTTGTTTCCCCCCTGCGTAAAAGCGCACTTTCGCCAGGATTGAGTAATCCGCCTTTCGCATCATAAAATTTCAAGATCGCCTGGATCCGAGGGTCCAGTAAAAGAAGAATATAACCCGGAAGGAGCGAAATCATGAAATTTGGTGATATGAGATTAAAGACCAAGATGACCCTTGGAAACAGTGTTGTTCTGGTATTGTTCATTGTGGTGGGGATCATCACCTTTCTCAGCACCCAGTCCCTGCTGGAGAGCGGCCGGACGGTTAATCATACCCATGTCGTGATCGAAGAGGCCATGGGCATCCTTGGTGCCGCCGTGGATATGGAAACGGGAATGAGGGGGTACCTTCTGGCAGGCAAGGAAGACTTTCTTGCGCCATACAAAAACGGGTACAAGCTTTTTACCGAAAGAATCGGGGAACTGAAAAACACGGTGAGCGACAATCCCCTCCAGGTGACGCTGCTGGAAGAGATCGAAGAGAACATCAACAGCTGGAAGAGGGACGTTACCGAACCCGCCATCCAGCTTCGCAGGACCGTCGGTGATGCCAGGACCATGGACGATATGGCCAAACTTGTGGGGGAGGCCAAGGGCAAGAAATATTTCGACAAGTTCCGCAAGCAGATCGCCACCTTCATCGAAAGGGAGCAGTCACTCATGGCGGAGCGCGACCAGCGGGCCGAAAACACGGCCAACAGGGTAAAGGTCGTTCTGGTGGGGGGCACCGTTTTGATCATCGTCATTGCCCTGGCCATCTCCCTGCTGCTCTCCCATATCATCACAAAGCCCATAAACCGGGCCGTTGAGATTGCCGATGCCCTGGCTAACGGCGATATGACCCGGCGCCTTTCCGTGGACACAAAGGATGAGGTGGGAGTTCTTTCCATGGCACTTAACAGGATTGCCGAGGATCTCGGGAAGATGTTGAAGCAGGTGATGGCAAGCTCCGAAGTGCTCTCGGAAACCGCTGAAAAACTTTCCGGGGTTTCATTCGAGCTGGTGCAGGGGGCGGAGGAGACCTCCACCCAGTCCACCACGGTGGCAGGGGGATCCGAGGACATGGACGACAGAATGAAGTCCATTGCCGCCACCATGGAGCAGGCCGCAACCAATATCAACATGATGGCGACGGCAACCGAAGAGATGACCTCCACCATCAACGAGATCGCGGGCAACGCGGAAAAGGCCAGGGGGATATCCGACGGGGCCGTGGGTCAGGCAAGATCCTCATCGGATCAGATGAAGGAGCTCGGGGAGGCGGCCAAGGCCATCAGCATGGTCTCCGAGACTATTTCGGGGATTTCCGAGCAAACCAATCTGCTGGCTTTGAACGCCACCATCGAGGCGGCCCGGGCCGGGGAAGCGGGCAAGGGGTTTGCCGTTGTGGCAAACGAGATCAAGGACCTGGCCCAGCAGACCGCCGCGGCCACCGATGAGATCAAGGGGAGGGTGGACGGCATCCAGAACTCCACGGACAGCAGCATCACCCATATCGATCAGATCTGCGGCGTGATCGACGATATCAACGGTATCATCGCCATGATCGCCACCGCCATTGCAGAACAGTCCGCAACCACAAGCGAGATTGCCGAGAATGTGAGCCAGGCCTCCCAGGGCATCCAGGAGGTCAGCGATAATGTGGGCCGGTCCGCCGCCCTGGCGGGGGATATCTCGGAAAGTATTGCCACGGTGAACCAGGCGGCCGAGGGGATGTCGGACAGCAGTAACGATGTTAACCAGCATGCCAAGGATCTGTCCCAAATTTCTGCGGAGCTCATGGAGATGGTGGGCCGGTTTAAACTATGATAAAAAAGGGGGAAGCCGGGGGCATGGCGGTTGCTCGTGACGGTCATGATGGACGGGCCATTTTAAATGGACGGGGTCAGGCTTTTCTTATTGCATTGGCAATAAGGAAAGCCTGACCCCATTTTTTTTCTATTTCCAGGTGATTTCAGGCTTGTTCCTCGGGGGCAGCCGTTTGTAGGTGTAAACCGGATGCCCCACCATCATGGTGCCGAAGCTTGCATGGTTCTTGGGCAGGCCCAGGGCCTTCTGGAGGGGGGGCCAGAAGGTGGCCGCCGCATTGAAGAAACCGCACCAGCAGCCCCCCAGCCCCAGGGAGGGCAGGGTGAGTTCCAGCCAGCTCATGGCGATGGTGCAGGCGGCATGGGCGGTGGGGTCCCGCCTGTCCCCGTGGGCGATTATCAGGTGGGGGGCGTTCCGGGTGACGGTGTCCATGCCCGCCTCCCATCCTGACACAACAAGCTCCAGATGAAGGGCGGCGGCCTGCTCGGGCTGTTCCTTGATCATCCAGCGCATCCAGTCGATCACATGGGTGGTGAGCTCCTTGACCGCTTTTGTGTCATGGATCACCTGCCATTTCACGGGCTGGCGGTTGTGGCCCGACGGGGCGTGGCCGGCAACGGTGATGGCTTTTTCCAAAAGATTCTTTTCCACCGGTTTTTTCCGGTAGTTCCGGATGGATCGCCGCTGGCGAAGGAAGATCTCGGCCTGTTCCGGGGTAAATGCGGTTGTCTCCTCCAGGGGGATGCACTGCTCGGGTGAGAGGTTTTTGTGGGAAAAGGCCCGGGTGGGGCAGACGGCAACACAGTGGCCGCAGTTGATGCAGAATGCTTCCGCGCCCTTCACGGGCCGGGGAACTCCGTTTGAACCGTCGATCAGTTTCATGGGGCACTCTGCCGCGCAGATGCCGTCCTGTTTGCATAGCTCCTGGTCGATGAAGAATAGATCCATTTTTTACTCCGTTAATCGTTAAAGCGTTCCGTTGTCATTTCCATGGTGATGAAATCGTTGTCCATGAGCCGCTGTTCAAGCCCCAGGGTCTTGGGCAGCTCATACCGGAAAAAGTACCTGAAGGTGAAAAGCTTGCCCTGGTAGAAGCGTTCATTCTTTGGTTTGCACCCCTTTTCAAGGGCCTTGTGGGCGGTAACGGCCTGGAGGAGCCATTGCCAGGCGATGGCCAAGATGCCGGTCATTTCCAGGAACAGGGTGGCGTCGGCCAGGAACACCTTCGGCCCCTTTTCGCCGGCAAGGGTAAACAGGTGGCCTGTCACCTTCCGGAGCCGTTCAAGGGCCTGGGCCAGCAGCTCTGCATAGGGTGCGACCTCAGGGATCTCCTTACCCTCGGCAATGGCGCGGGTTACCTCTTCCATGAAGAGCATGCCGGCTTTGCCGTTGTTCATCACCATTTTGCGGCCCAGAAGATCCATGCCCTGCATGCCTGTCGTGCCTTCGTGGATGGGGTGGATCCGTGCGTCCCTGAAGTACTGCTCCACCGGGAAGTCCTCGCAATAACCGTAGCCGCCAAAGCATTGGAGGGCCTGGCTGGTTGAAAGGATGCCCATTTCGCTGGGATAGGTTTTGGCAATGGGGGTGAGCAGATCAAGAAGCAGGGTGTTTCGTTCCTTCTCCTCCCCGGTGGTGACCCGGGCCCGGTCCCCATAGAGGCAGCACTGGAGGCAGAGGCTCAGGGAACCCTCCACCACGGCCCGCTGGAACATCAGCATCCGTTTCACGTCCGTATGCCGGATGATGGGCACCTGGGGGGTTGAGGGATCCTTCTGGGAGAGGGGTCTTCCCTGGGGCCGCTCCATGGCGTAGTCCAGGGCAGCATAATAGGCGGCCGTGGCAATGGCGGTGGCGCCCAGGCCCACGCCCAGCCGCGCTTCGTTCATCATCCGGAACATGCAGGAAAGTCCCCGGTTTTCCTCTCCCACGAGGAAACCCCGGCAGTCGTTGTTTTCGCCGATGGCAAGCTCGGTGATGGGGGCGCCCCGGTAGCCGAGCTTGTGGTAGACCCCGGCCACGGTGACATCGTTGGGAGTAAGGGTGCCGTTGGTGTCCGGCCTCAGTTTGGGCACCACGAACAGGGAGATGCCCTTTGCCCCTTGGGGCGCGCCTTCGATCTTTGCCAGCATCAGGTGGACCACGTTGTCCACCCCGTCGTGGTCCCCGGCGGAGATGAAGGTCTTCTGGCCTTTGATCCTGTAGTAGCCCTGACCGGTTGGAACGGCCGTGGTGGTGATGTCGGAAAGGGAGCTGCCGGCTTGGGGTTCGGTCAGGGCCATGGTGCCCTGCCAGTGGCCTGCCAGCATGGGGGGCAGATAGGTGTCCGTAAGCTCCCGGCTGCCGAAGGTGAGGATCAGTTCCGCAGCTCCCGCGGTGAGTTCCGGAAACACCGACGCCGAATAGTTGGCCGCGGCAAAGATGAACCGGCACACATTGGCGATGATGATGGGCAGCCCCTCGCCGTCATGCTCTTCGGGAAACCCTGATCCGATCCATCCCCCTTCTCCGTAGGCTTTCATGAGCGCTTTTACGTCGGCATGGACCTTCACCTTTCCGTCCACAAGCTCCGGGGAATGCTTGTCCATCTCGTCCAGGATGGGGTATAACCGGTCCCTGGCAAGCTGGCTGGCGGCCTTGACCACCATGTTGAACATCTTTTTGTTGTGCTGGCCGTACCGGTCCGACCGGGTCAGGGATTCAACATCAAAGATCTCGTAAAGCAGAAAATTCAGGTTTCTTTCACTGACAAATTTAGCGCTCATTTTTTCTCTTTCCTTATCTGTTTTTTTGGGGGGCCATAAAATCGGGCCTGGCAAAGGCGGGGTCCGGATAGGTGTAGAACCCCTGGCCGGTTTTTATGCCAAGGCGGCCCTTGTCCATATAGGTTTTAAGAAATGCGGCATTGGCCTTGGCCTGGGGATCGTCCCGCTGCCGGGCCCAGTAGTCGGTCACCTTCCAGGAGGTGTCAATGCCAATGCTGTCCATGATGCCGAAGGGGCCCACGGGGGTGTGCATCACCCCCATCCAGGAGCGGTCGATCTCTTCGATGGGCGCCACCTCTTTTGCGGCCAGGGAGAGGGCCGATCCCAGGAAGGACATGAGCATGTTGTTGAAAATGTAGCCGTTGTTTTCCCGGGTCAAAACGATGGGGATCTGGCCGAGATCCTCGGCAAATTGCCGGACAATCTCCACGGTTTCCGTTGAGGTGCCGGGATGGGGCATCACATCCACGATCTTTGAGAGGGCCACATCGTGGAAGTGGAGGGCGCAGAGTTTTTCGGGCCTGCCTGTCTCTTCCGCAAACATGGAGGGCACCAGGGAGGAGGTGTTGGTGGTGAAGATGGTGTGCGGGTTGCAGCAGTCGTTGATGTCGTGGAAGAGCCGGCCCTTGATGGCCGGGTCTTCGGGCACGCTTTCGATGACGAGATCCGCGTTCCCGGCGGCTGTAGCAAGATCACTGAAGGTGGAAATCCGGGAAAGGGCCTTGTCGGCCGCCTCTTGGGTGCAGAGGTCAAAGCCGGTCATCCTGGAGGCATTTTTCCTGATTCTTTCCATGCCTCCTGCAAGAATCTCGTCTGAAATGTCATAGATGACGACATCGTAGTCGTTCAGGGCGCAGAGGAGGGCGGTCTGCTGCCCCATGGTGCCGGCCCCGGCAATGAGTATGGTCTTTATCCGTGCAAGTTTCATCTTTTCTCCTTATAACGTTGACTGGTCCATCAATCGCAGGGCCGACCGTTCCAGGATCTGCACTCCCGCGATGAGCATGGCGAACCGCTTGTCCCTGGTGATGCCGTTGAAATAGCGGTGGTAGATCTGCTGGGCGATCACGGCCAGGCGGAAGATGCCGAAGCAGAGGTAAAAGTCGAAATTTGCCATGTCCCGGCCAGTGGTTTTCCCATAGAGGTCGATGATCTCCCGGCGGGTCGGGGCGCCCGGCATGGTTGTGGGCAGGGTGCGCATGAGCCGGCACTCCTCGGGATCGTCCTGCTCCACCCAGTAGGCCAGGGAGTTGCCAAGATCCATCAGGGGATCGGCATAGGTGGCCATCTCCCAGTCCAGCACCCCGATTATCTTTGTCGGGTCGGCGGCATTGAGCACCACATTGTCGAACTTGTAGTCGTTGTGCACCAGGGTGGGGGTATCGGTGTCCGGCTGGATCTTGTCCTGGAGCCAGGCGATCACCCGCTCGAAGTCCGGGGCGTCCGGGGTGACGGCGTTCCGGTAGCGGCCGGCCCAGCCCTCCACCTGGCGTTTGACATACCCCTGGGGTTTGCCCAGGAACTGGAGGCCCGCAGCCTTGACGTCGATGGCGTGGAGATCGGCCTGGAGGGCCACAAGCTTTTGGCTCAGGGCTGCGGCCTCCTCCGGGGTGAAGGAAAGGCCCTTTGGCAGGTCCCGCCGCAGGATGATGCCGGGGATCTTCTCCATAATGTAGAAGGGACATCCCATGACCGACAGGTCTTCCGAGTAGGTAAGGGGCCTTGGGCAATAGGGAAACACGGGATGGAGGGCGTTGAGGATCTTGTACTCCCGGCCCATGTCGTGGGCCGATTTGATCTTGGCCCCCACGGGCGGGCGGCGAAGCACCATCTCGGTATCCCCAAGGGTCACCTGGTAGGTGAGATTTGAAAATCCGCTTGGAAACTGCTTTATCCTGATCGCGCCTTCAAGATCCGGCACGTTCTCCTTTAAAAAGGCCTCGACCCGTTTGGGATCAAGCTCCTCCCCTTCTCTCACCTCAACTGCTTTGTCCGTCACTGACATGGGCTGTCTCCTTAATCTATGGGGATGGTTCTCCTCTCAATGGCTTGGGGAGAAAGGCAGAACCGCTCGATGACTTCAAGAACATAGTCTGCGTAGTAATCAACGGATATGTTTCGTTTGGTGTATTTCCACCGCTTCAGGTACCAGTCCTGCTGCATGGACTTGATGATGCTGGCCGTGAGCCTGTGGTCCCTGGGGTTGAACAGTCCCTGGGTTTCCCCTTGTTCAAGGACCTCCACCAGGATCTCTTCGGTGTATTCCTCCAGGCTGATCACCGATTCAAGGGCGGCGGGGCTCAGGTTCCGGGCTTCCATAAAGGTGAAGTAGAACCAGGGGCGGGCCGCTTCGCTCAAAAACAGGTGGGCCTTGATCAGGAGCCTCAGGCGCGTGACCGGATCTTCGGACCCATTGGAAAAGGTTTCCAGCACCCGCTGGATCATGGAGCGGCCCTGCTTCTGTATGATGGCCAGCAGCTCCTCCTTGCTTTTGAAATAGCCGTAAAGGGCGCCCATGCTCATGCTTGTCATGGCACTCAGGTCCCGCATGCTCATGGCCTGGAACCCTTTTTCATAGGTGATTTGGAATACGGCGTCAAAGATCTTCTTGAAGTTCTTGACCGCGGTCTTCTCTTTCTTGATGCGGATCGTATCCTGGTTCTCCTGGAACACCTCTTTGCAGATGGCCTCCCCGGAGCTGTTCATGGTCTTCTGGAACTCACGGTAATTCATGCTTATCTGATGGTTCTCCCTTCATAGGCGCGCAGGATCCTTTTTGCCAGGCTCATCTTGTGAACCTCATCGGCGCCGTCATAGATCCGTGCCGCCCGTTCATGGCGATAGAAAAACGCCAGTATGGTGTCGTCGGTCATGCCAAGTCCCCCATGGACCTGGAGCGCCCTGTCCACCACCCGGTTCATGGTGTTGGCAACGACGAATTTGATGGTGGAGATGGCTTCCCTTGCATTGGCTGCCCCGTTTTGATCTATCTGCCAGGCAGCGTTCAGGGTCATGAGCCGGGCCGCGTCGATCTCGGCCCTGGATTCGGCGATCCAGTTCCGGACGGTCTGCTGGGTGCCCAGGGTTTTGCCGTTGGGGGAGATCACCCGCTGGTTGGCCCTTTGGCACATGAGGTCAAAGGCCCGGCTGCAGATGCCCAGCCACCGCATGCAGTGGTGGATCCGGCCCGGTCCCAGGCGCTCCTGGGCAATGACAAACCCGTGGCCCTCGGGTCCCAGCAGGTTTTCCCGGGGCACCCGGCAGCTCTGGAGCAGGATCTCGGCATGGCTGAAGTAGTCGCTTCCCTCATGTCCCATCACCGGGATGTTACGCACAATGTTGAACCCAGGGGTGGCCGTTGGCACGATGATCATGCTGGCCTGGAGATATGGAGGGGCCTCGGGGTTGGTCACGGCCATGACAATGGAGAAATCGGACCCGTCGGCCGAGGAGGAGTACCATTTATGCCCGTTGATCACATAGTCGTCCCCCTCCTTTTCCGCGGTTGTCTCGAGCATCACCGGGTTGGAGCCGGGCATATCCACCTCGGTCATGGAGAAACAGGAGCGGATTTTTCCCTGGACCAGGGGATTGAGGTAGCGCTCTTTCTGCTCGTCATTGCCGTAAAGGTGGAGGATCTCCACATTGCCGGCATCCGGGGCCTGGCACCAGAACACGTAGTGCCCAAGGGGAGAGCGGCCCAATGCCTCGGACACAAGGCCATGCTCCAGAAGGGAGAGGCCCATCCCCCCGCACTCCACAGGGAAGTTGGGGGCCCACAGTTCCATTCTTTTCACCATGGCCTGCTTTTCCCGTAACACGGGAAGCATTGTCTTGAAATCCTTTACAAGAAACTCCGGTTCCAGGGGGATCAGCTCCTTGTCCACAAACTCATTGATCATCTGGACAATGGTCTGAATCTTTTCCGATACGCTAAAATCCATGGTCTCCTCCGTTGATTAACAATTATCTGTATGTGATCAGGTCCTGTTTCCCTTCTATTTCAAGGTGGGTAATGGAGTTGAATCCGGCCATGACAAGCCCCTTCTCCTTTATCCTGAACCGGCTGATGGAGGCGTTGCAGATCTGCCAGCCCGTCTCCATGGTGATATCAATGGAGAGGTTGAGCGCCCGCTGAACCAGCACGCCGATCACTCCCCCCGAGGTGAACACGGCGGTATTGCCGCCTGAGCCGTTGTCCCGGATCACCCTGGTAACCCCCTGTTGGATGCGGGCCTTGTAGGCTTCAAAGGTTTCGGCCCCGGGGATGTCGTGGGTTCCTGAGATCCACCGCTGGAAGATGATGCTGAACAGCTCCACAAAGGTCGCGTCATCCTTGAATATGTTCTTGCTTTTCTCTGCCAGGCCGGGTTTTTCATTTACCATGGCCGGCAGCTGGCTCTTGATGATGGCCATAAAATCATATTCGTTGAATTCGTTCAGGATGATGGGCCCGGCCATGGGCTCACCGTGGCTGGCAGCGGCCATGGCCTGTCTGGCCGTCTCCGTCTGGCGTTTCATGCTGCCGGAGTAGACGGCGTCAAAGGCGATGCCGGCGCTGGCAAAGTAGCGTCCCAGGGCGTTTGCCTGGCGGTATCCCGTTTTCGAGAGGGCGTCGTACTCGTCGGCGCCAAAACAGGCCTGTCCGTGGCGTATGAACCAAAGGGTTCCCATGTGTCACCTTTCAAGTGGGTTGGTTGTTTATTTTTTCAGGTTAGCCCCTCCATGGTGTCAAGTCAAGGAAAAACAGAACGAACGTTCGCTTTTTTTACTCCTTTTGGGGTCTTGGTGGCTAAAACCCTTGCTTTTCAATGTTTTGCATGGCTATAGTGGCTATTTTTCAATCCATTCCATGGGGAGAGAGATGGCGTTTGTAAAAAAATTCCTCAACCTGAGAATCCGCACCAAACTGATTCTCAGTTATAGTGTCTGCTTTGCCCTGGTGTTCACCGGGGGCAGTACCCTCATCTATCACCAGGTGGGCGCAACCATGGCCGCCAATCTGGAATCCGAGCTTGAGACCGCCACCTCCATGATCCTCAAGCTTGTGAGGACCTCGGCCCACCTTTCTGTCAAGAACCGCCTGAGGGCGGTTGCCGAGAAGAACCTTGAGATCGTTGATCATCTTTTTCAAAAACAGCGCCGGGGGGAGATGGATGAGGTTGGGGCAAAAAAAAGGGCCAGGGAGATCCTGCTCTCCCAGACCATCGGCAAGACCGGGTATATCTATGTGATCGATTCCTGGGGCAAGGGACTGGTCCATCCCCAGAAGGAGCTCGTGGGCAAGGAACTCACAGGGTTTGGATTCATCAACGACATGACCCACAAGAAGAGCGGATATCGGGTCTACCAATGGAAAAATCCCTCCGAGACCCGGAGTTATCCCAAGACCATGTACTTTGTCTATTTTGAGCCCTGGGACTGGATCATCGCCGTCACCTCTTACAGCTCCGAGTTCATGGACCTTCTGGATATCGAGGATTTAAGGGAGGGCATCAACTCCATCAACCCCGGCAAACGGGGGTATTCCACCATCATGGACACCGAGGGCAACATAATTCTCCACCCCAGGCTTGCGGGGAATCTCTTTGAGCCGAGTGACGGGAACAAGGCGCGGATCGCCCGGGAGGTCGCCCGGAGGAAGACGGGGCGGATCGAATATATGTGGCATAACCCGGACGAGGACCGTCCCCACCAGCGGATCGCCACCTTCAAGTTCATTCCCGAGTATGGGTGGGTGGTGGTGTCAACGGTCTATGCCGAGGATGTGTTGAAACCCCTGAAGACCATCCGTTTGACCATCATATTGATCACCCTTGCTGTCCTGCTTGTTATCATCGGGGTGAGTATTCTGCTCTCCAGGGGGATGGCCCTGTCCCTGGAGGCGCTCACCCAAAAGATGGAGCGCTATACCTGGGGCCGGTTCAAGGGAGTGGAGAACCGGAATTCCGATGAGATCCAGCGGCTGTCGGCCAATCTCGATCTTTTCATGGCGCATCTTTCCCAGGAGCAGGAGAACCGCCGCCGGGTGGAACGCTCCCTCAGGGTCAATGAAAAGCGCCATCGAACCATACTTGAGACCTCCCCCAACCCCATCATTCTCTACGATACAGACGGAAACGTCCTCTTTGTAAACAACGCCTTTACCCGGGTGTTTGGCTGGGAGTTGAGCGAAGTGGCGGGAAAAGGGATCGATTTTATTCCCCCGGAGAGCCTGCCTGAGACAGACCGGGCGATCCGCATCACCCGGGGGAGCGAAAACTGCCACACGTTTGAAACCAAGCGTTTTACCAAGGATGGCAGGACCCTGGACGTGAGCATCAGTGCGGCCGTTTACCGGGACAAGGAGGATATCCTTTTAGGGACCGTGGTCAACTTTACGGACATCACCCACATCCGGGCGACCCACCGGGAGCTGCGCCTTGCCAGGAACTACATCAAGGAGATCATCGATTCCATGCCCCCGGTGCTGGTGGGGGTGGATGTGGAGGGCCGGGTCACCCTCTGGAACCAGGCGGCGGAAAACTTCACCACCATCACCCGGGACCGGGCCAAGGGCCGGCTTTTGTCAGGCCTCATGCCCCGGTTCAAGTCCCTGGTGGACGGTATCGAGCATGCCGTCACCACCCATAGCATTGAAATCCAGTCCAAGGTAAAAGTCCTGGATAAAGATGATCCCAGCTACTTTGACATCATCATCTACCCCCTGGGCTCCGGGGGCATACAGGGGGCCGTGGTGCTGATCACGGACGTTTCCCAGCGGGTGTTCATGGAGGAGATGATGATCCAGTCGGAAAAGATGCTTTCCGTGGGGGGGCTGGCCGCGGGCATGGCCCATGAGATCAACAATCCCCTGGCCGGGATCATGCAGAACCTCCAGGTGCTGGTCAGCCGGCTCAGGGATCCCCTGCCGGTGAACGTGAAAACCGCAGAGGAGTGCGGCGTTTCCCTCGATGCCATGGGGCGGTACATGGAAAAGCGGGATATCTTCTCCATTGCCGAATCCGCCGTTACGGCCGGGGCCAGGGCCGCACGCATCGTTGAGAACATGCTCTCATTCAGCCGCAAGGGCGATGATGTGGTGGAAAGCCACCCCATGGATGAACTCATGGACGCAACCCTTGAGATTGCGGAAAACGATTACGGGCTGAAGAAAAAGTACGATTTCCGCTCCATCACCATAGAGCGGGAGTATGCCGCCGGCCTGCCCCCGGTGCCCTGCGAGCGCAGCAAGATCCAGCAGGTCTTTTTCAATATCATTAAAAACGGGGCCCAGGCCATGGTCACGGAGGAGCTGCCGGGGGATCGAAGACCCTCCTTTACCATCCGTATTTTAAAGGAGAGGGACAACGCCCGCATCGAGATTGAGGACAACGGGCCCGGCATGGCGGCCAAGGCCGCCAAACGGATATTCGATCCTTTTTACACCACCAAGGGGGTGCGGGAGGGGACGGGACTGGGCCTTTCGGTCTCCTATTTCATTATCCGGGAGAACCACGGGGGCACCATTGAGGTGGATTCCTCAGTGGGAAAGGGGACCTGCTTTATCATCCGGCTGCCTCTGGAGAAAAGGTCCCTTTCCCTGGCTGAATAGAGCGGTGATCAGCTCCCCCTTTGCAGAACGTTGAGGCAATGGGCCAGCTCCTCGCTGTCCCCGGTGTGCTTTCCTTTATCGTCGGACAGCTTGATCGCTTTATGCCACTCCTTGTCAGGGGCGGTCCGGCACTTTGCCAGCTTGATCACCATGTTGAGGGGGGTGACCCCCACGTCGTTGGTGAGGTTGGTGCCGATGCCGTAGGAGTCCCGGATCCTGCCCACGCAGTGCTTGTGTATCTTCACCGCTTTTTCGATGTCCAGGCCGTCGGAAAAGACGATGGTCTTGGTGATGGGATCCACGTGGAGTTTCTTGTAGTGCTCGATGATCCGGTCTATGAACGCGATGGGATCGCCGGAGTCATGGCGCACCCCGTCGAACAGCTTGGCGTGGAGGGTGTCAAAGGTGGAAAGAAAGATCTCCGTGGTATAGGTGTCGGTCAATGCGATGCCCAGGTGGCCGTGGAAGACGGCGGCCCAGGATTCCACGGCCGCGGGATTGGCCATCCTGTAACCGTTGAGCACGCCGTGGAACATGATCCATTCGTGGGCCATGGTGCCGATGGGCTTGATATTGAACTGTCTTGCCAGGTTGACGTTGCTGGTGCCGATCAGGGTGTTGTTCGAAAGAGCCATGATGTCCCGTATCAGCCCCTCGTGGCTTGCGGATGAGAACCTGCGCCGTGTGCCGAAATCGGCAAACTTGATGTCGTTCCGGCTCAGTATCCTGGCCTTGTTGAGGTTGATCTCCTTTAGCTCCTCGTCCGGCAGGGGACGGGCATCGGTCATCACAAAATAGAGCTCGCTGATGATCGCCATGAGGGGCACTTCCCAGAGGATGGTCCTGTACCAGGGCCCCTTGATGGTGATCTTGAGATCGCTGCCGTCCTGGGAGATGGAGACTTCGTTTGGATCAAAGGTGTAGTGTTCCAGAAAATCGAGGTAGACGGGGGTCATGAAATAGCAGGTCCGTGCCAGGTATGCCTTCTCCTCCGGGGTGAGCCTGAATTTGGTCATCTGTTCCACTTCGAGTTTCAGCTTTTCTGCAAACCCTTTGGGAAAGGGCGTATGGGAGCGATTGATAAATACATATTCCACATCCACCCGGGGATACAGCATATGTACGGCCTGTTGCATGGTAAATTTGTACAGGTCATTATCAAGTATGCTCTGGATCATTGTAAAATTTCCTTTATGGCGGTCTGACGCATTCATCTATTAATATAAGGGTCCATCTATCGTGTATGTATATTTTTTGCACGATCTTAGCAATGTCAAATTTTTTTGGGGAATGGGGCGGGGGAAAAATAGAACGAACGTTCGTTTTTTATTCTTGATCGTAAGCCCATTGTGTGCCTATAACCGTTCTATGAATATTCTTGTCTGCATCAAACAGGTGAGTGAAACCGCGGACGGCCGCACCCCGGCCATGAACCGGTTTGACGAGTACGCCCTTGAGGAGGCCATCCGCATCAAGGAGCGCTTCCTCGATGCCGGCCGTGACGGGGTGGTGGATGTGATCACCTTGGGGCCGGAACAGGCTGCGGGGGTGGTGAAGCGGGCCTTTGGCATGGGGGCGGACAACGGCTGTCACCTGGTCACGGACCGGGAGGGGTCGTCGGCTGTCACGGCTGGATTGATAGCAGGGGCTGTCAAGGGTCGCTCCTACGATCTTGTGGTGACCGGCATCATGTCCCAGGACAGGATGGAGGGCCAGACCGGACCCATACTTGCGGAACTGCTGGGCCTTCCCTGCGCCACAGGCGTGGTTGCCGCCTCCCTTGATCCGGGAGCTTCCTGCCTCGGGGTGGAGCGGGAGCTGGAAAAGGGGGAGCGGGAGTGCCTCTCCATGGGACTGCCGGTCCTGATTACGGTTCAGGCGGGCATCAACACCCCACGATATCCAACTCTCTCCAGGGTACTCAGGGCGTCGAAGAAAAAGATCCACACCCTTGGCGTGCCTGGGGCAACGGCTGACACCCAGACCATGGTTCGCCTGGAAGCGCCTTCCAAAAGCCGGTCCGGGAGGGTGCTCGGGGGAACTGTGGATGACAAGGCCCTTGCCCTGTTCGCCCTGTTAAGGGAAAGGGGGATTCTGTGAAGCGGGTTGCTGTGGTTGTGGAGCATGACCCAGGCGGCATTCTTCCCGTCACCCATGAGCTGATGGCCTGTGCAAAGATCCTGGCGGACCATATCCAAGCTGAGGTTGTGGCCGTGATTCCGGGCGAGGGAGATCCTGCCATGGCAAAAAAGATAGCAGGGTTTGGGGTCGAGACCATCGACCTTGCCATCACCGGCGCGGACGGCTACAACAGCGAGGCCTGGAAGGAAGCGCTTCACCGGCTCTTTACCGCCATGGCGCCCCTGTACATCATCGTTGGACATACGGCCCCGGGAAGGGATTTTGCGCCGGGCCTGGGAGTCCGGTTAGGGGGAGGCTCCATTGCCGGGGTCAACAATATCGTACTTGATCAAGCCGGTCCCCTTTTTTCACGGCCGGTGCTGAACGGCGCCCAAAACGCCATTGTGAGGCCGGAAATCACGCCCTGCATTGTCATGGTCCAGCCCGGCGCCTTCAGGGCGCAAGGACAATCAGCCGCCCGTCCGGGCAGGGTCATTGGGATGGAGATCATGGTTTCGGGCGCTGGAATCCAACCCATGGGCGTCAAAAGCGTCACCACCCGGGGGGAGGACCTTGACCGGGCCGCCGTGATCGTGGCCGCGGGAAGGGGAATAAGGGAGAGGGAGAACCTTGATCTCATCGGGCGGTTTGCCGCTCTTTTTCCCAATTCGGTGGTGGGCGCTTCCCGTCCCCTGGTTGACGACGGATGGATGGAGTACCGGTTCCAGGTGGGCATCACCGGCGCCAGGGTTTCCCCAAAGCTCTATATTGCCTGCGGCATCTCGGGGTCGTCCCAGCACCTTGCCGGCATCACCGGATCGGAATTGATCGTCAGCGTCAACGCCGATCCCAATGCCGCCATATTCAACCATTCGGACATCTGCATCGTTGCGGACCTCTTCGAGTTTATCCCCTCTTTTGAGCGGCTCCTTGAGCGTCACCCCTAATTCACGATCCACACGGCGGAGTTGAGCCCCAGCTGGAGAACCTTTTTGCTCACCCGGCCGATGAAGAACTCCTCCACACGGCTCAGCCCCCGCCGTCCCACCACGATGGTGCCATAGCGGTTTGAGGTGGCATCCTCCACAACTGCCCGGGCCCGTGAGTATTCGTTCTGCTTGATCTCATGGGAGACGTTCTCGGGCTTGAACCCTGAGGCAACCAGGGTTTCAAGGGCATTTTCGATCAGGGGTTCCACAACTCCCCGGGTCTTCTTGAACATATCCTCTTCCACCACCTTGATATCGGCCGGTGCAGACCTGTAAAGGTCTGAGATGGTCCGGATCACATAGCAGATCTTGACGCTGCTTGCGTCCTTGACCATCATGGTGCCGATGCACTCCACCGCCCTTGTGGAACCCTCGGACCCGTCAAAGGCGATCAGCACCTTCCTGGGGTTGGTGTAGGCCCCAACGATGATCAGGGGAATCCCCACGATTTTACCCACAAGCTTTGTGGCGATGTTGCCCATGAGCAGGTCCTTGACCCGGCTGATGCCGGTGCGGCCGGCAACAACGGCGTCAAAACCTTGTTTGGACTCGTCGATGATGTCCCTTGCCACCCCCTTGACCGAGTCCTTCTGCTTGATGGTGACCGCCTTGTAGGGAAAACCCTGGTCCAGAAGGATCATTCTGGCGTTCTCCATCTGCTCCTTCATGGCCCGCTGGGTTTCCAGGGTCCATGATTTGACCGAGGCCATTCGTCTCTGGAAGCCCGATCCAAGGTTCATGTCCCAGAACGATTCCGGGATGTGGGTGTCCACATGGAAAAGTTGGATTTCAGTGTTCTCGGGCGAGAAAAATTCGCCCGCATAGTGCACCGCCTCAAGGGAGTGGGGTGATGCATCCACGGTCACCAGGATTTTTTTGCTATGGTTCATGACAGACCTCCATTCTTATGGGTCCTGAATAAACTTAGTGATCGGATCCACAAAGGGTGGATACAGGGGGCAATGGAAATGACGATCTAATCTAGCCCCTGAAGCAGTGCGGGATGAAATAAGGAGTATGTTCCAATACTATATCAAGGAGCAGGAGGGTTGACAAACCTTTTTCAATAAGGATCAGAGGCCGAACCTGTTCCATAAATTTTGCCGGGGTGACACCGGTCTCCTTGACAAACACCCGGGAGAAGTTGCGTCCCCCCCGCTGAGCCCGGTTTAGGGGGGCAACAGGGAAAAGTGTGACATTTTATTCATATTTTTATATAGGTAAGGAAACAGGTGTTTTTCTGTCCTTCTGTTCTTTTTCCTTTATTCACCTGACACACGGTTTGAGTTTACGCCCCTCGCCGGTCTCAACACCGTTTCAATTCGCATTCTTTTAAACGTGGCATATCTGTTGCAAGAAAATCGCGGTAAAAGAAAAAAGTTTATTGCTAATAATCGTAACTGTCTGGTTATAAGAATGATTTTTTAACTATTTAGTTGTTCGAGATTTGCGTGCTTTTTCACGCCTCCACCCATCATGTCACGCTGGTAAACCAAAGGATTCCGAAGCCACAGCTGTCTGACATCGCCCCCGAATAAATCAACCTAAGCCGGACGAAAACGGGCACAGGTCAGTATTGCGGACTTTATTACCCAGAGGCTTTAAAGCTGAAGCAAAGAAGGGGGGAACGGTATGAAAGACAGCGAACTCAATTTTTCGCCACGGCGTTTTTTCACATGGTATCCGGGCGGTTTTTCAATGGACGGTGTCATGGGGGGCTGCATTTGTTCTGTTTTTCTTGCAGCCATATTTTTACTGTTGTCGGCGCCTGGTTATGGGGCGGAGATCACCTTTGATTTCGCTGACGGGGAACATGCGGGCGACAATATCACAACGGTGATCAATACGAAGGCCGCCCACCCCGGCGATCCCGATCTCACCATCACCAAGGCCAACCCCCTGGTGAACATCTGGACAGGCGCAGGGGCGGACAATAACTGGTCAACCGGTGGGAACTGGAGCAGGGGAACCGCGCCGGTCCCGGCAGAGTCGGTTCTCATTAACGGCGATAAAGATATCACCATTGACACTCTTCTCGTTGAGGTTGCGGCCCTTGCCATCCAAGCCTCTTACAGCGGAACCATCACACAGGGGAGCAATAATTTGACCGTCAGCGGCAATTTTATCCTGTCGGGCGGAACGTTCAACAGTGGAACGGCTGCATCCTCCCCGGCAGTGGGAGAACTTTTTGTTGGCGGGAAGTTTATACAGACGGGCGGTACATTCGGCGGTGGAGACGGTGGAATTCATGTAACCGACGCCTTTATCCTCTCTTCAGAAACCTTTATATCCACATCCTCGAATTTTGCGATTGGTGGCGATTTTATCCATGCCGGCGGCTTCTTCACCCATAACAACGGCACCGTTGAGCTTACCGGCACAAATCAAACCATAGCCGGTGATACCACCTTTTATAACCTGATAAAGCGAACCGCCTCCGCCGACATCCTGACCTTCACCGGGGGAACAAGGCAGACCATCGAAAACAGCCTGGTGCTCCAGGGGGCCCCAGGGCAGGAACTCTCCGTAATCAGCAGTTCCGAGGGCACCCAGTGGGAGATCGATCATGGCCAGGGGGCGTGCACCATTGAGTACATCGTTGTCCAGGATTCCAACAACATCAGCGGGATGAGCATCAGCGTAGATGCCGGCATCAATACTGACTGGGGAAATAACACCAACTGGGATTTCCTGCCACCTTCAACGCACGGATGGGACAATGGACAGGACGCCCTCCATGTGATGGGACAGCCCGATTTCATAAGCGGTGACCCGGGGGTGAGTGATGATACTTTCAACAGGGCGGCGGATGTGGTGGTCGATCCTGCAAATAACAAGTTGTACGTGGCGGACAGGGCGAACAACAGGGTGCTGCGTTTTGCCTACCCCATTACCATGAACCGGCCCGGGGCGGAGCTGGTTTTTGGACAGCCTGATTTCGACACCGTTCTCTTGCCTGACAATGAAGCGGATTGTACCGCTGCCGGGGGAACATGGAGCCCCGGCCCCGAGATCTGTACGGCAACGGCGCCTTTGCCCGGTTCAAATACATTCAATGGTCCGGCGGCCCTGGCCCTGGACGAAACCGGCCGGTTATGGGTGGCGGACAGGGGGAACAATCGCGTTGTATGGTTTGACAACGCCCATGAAATTGCTTTGAATCAGCCCCATGGGGACGGGGTCCTGGGACAGCCTGACTTCACGACAAAAACGGCCCCCGGCCCACCCACCCAAAGTTCCCTCAATAGCCCATGGGGGATTACCGTGGATGGTTCCGGCAGCCTTTTTATCGCCGATGCTTATAATCATCGCGTGCTCCGGTTTGACCATGCCGCATCCAAGGCCAACGGCGCAGATGCGGATGCCGTCCTTGGGCAGCCGGATTTCATATCCGATACCCCAAACAATGGGGGCATTTCCGCAAGTTCCATGGACCGGCCCGTTGGGGTGTTCAGGTACGGGGCTTACCTGTTCGTGGCCGACGGATCAAACGCCCGGGTGCTTCGTTTCGACAATGCTTCCTCCCTTGGGAACGGAGCCGATGCGGCCCGGGTCCTGGGCCAGCCCGATTTTCTTACCGCATCCCATGTGACGGGTCCGGCAGACAGGAACCGGCTCGAGTCTGCCGGAAAGGCGGAAGTGGACGGGAGCGGAAATCTCTATGTCTGCGACGGATTTAATAATGACAGGGTTGTTATCTTCAACGATGTTCTTTCCAAGGCCAACGGGGGGGATGGGGATAAGGTCCTTGGCCAGGCAGATTTAACCGACTCGGGCGATGGCCTTGATCGGAATCGGTTCAGCCTCGATTCCCACGGCGGCGGCATGGCCTTTGACAACATTCGAGGGCTTCTCTTTGTGGCGGACGATTACAATAACCGGGTCATGATCTTTGAGAAAAAGATCGCCGGGCCAAGGTTCAGTCTCAAGCAGGGGGGGATATACTGCCCCAGTGGCACGACGTTTGATTTTGGCGCACAGGAGGATGGGGGAGAAACCCTCCTGACCTTTTATATCGAGAATCCGGGCGATACCCCCCTCACCTTTGATGAATCCCCGGTGATCATCATCACAGGCACGGATGCGGATCAATTCAGTGTCAAGACCCAGGCTGAACCCTCCGTTGCTTCCCAGGGCGCCACCTCCTTTCAGATCGCGTTTTCCCCGACTTCTTCCGGCGTTAAAACCGCTGCTGTCGCCATTGTTCATGACAGTGGCGGTGAAACTCCCTTTAATTTGATGCTTACCGGAACCGGTGCGGGAGATCCCGGGCCGGAAATTATAACTCCCTCTGTTTTCACAGACCCGATTTCAGAAATTATGTCAGACAGTGCCAGGGGCGGCGGCCAGGTTGTTTCAGACGGCAACGCGCCCGTTGCGGCCCGGGGGGTGTGCTGGTCAACCTTCCCAAATCCCACAACCGGAGACAACATCACACTTGACGGCAGCGGTCCGGGATCGTTTTCAAGCAGGATCACCGGCCTTGACCCGGATATGCGATACCATGTGCGGGCCTATGCCGTGAATTCGGCCGGTACGGGATATGGCGATCCGGTTTCTTTTACAACGGAACCGGTTCCACTGCCGGTGCTGACAACCACCCCGGCCTCGGAGGTCACCCATATGAGCGCCGCGAGCGGCGGTCATATCCCAACGGACACCGATGTCGAGATTTTGACCCGGGGGGTATGCTGGTCAACCTCCCCCAATCCCGCAACCACAAACCGCCTGGTCTCAGCCGGCAGCGGCCTGGGAACGTTTACAGCCAGGATCACCGGGCTTGAGCCGGATACCCAATACCATGTACGGGCCTATGCCGTGACAGCGAGCGATCTCCTATACGGCGATGGGATCACCTTTACAACGGAATCGGAAATCCAGACGGTTTTGACAACCACCCCGGCCTCGGAAGTCACCCATATGAGCGCCGTGAGCGGCGGTCATATTTCAACAGACGCAGGGGGCGATATCATGGCTCGGGGTGTGTGCTGGTCAACCGCCGCCAATCCCACAATCATTGACAACCTGACATCGGACGGCAGGGGGGCGGGCTCGTTTGCAAGCGAGATTACCGGGCTTGAGCCGGATACCCTGTACCATGTCCGGGCTTATGCCGCTACCGCGACGGATATCCTGTATGGCGATCAGGTCTCCTTTACCACCGATTCCGCATCCCGGCCGGTGCTGACGACCGCCCCGGCCTCGGAAGTTACCCATATGAGCGCCGTGAGCGGCGGCAATATTTCAACCGGCACCGGGGTCGAGATCGTGGCCCGGGGTGTGTGCTGGTCGACCGCCGCCGATCCCGCAATCGAAGACAACATCACATTGGACGGCACCGGTACTGGTGCGTTTACAAGCGAGATCACAGGCCTTGAGCCGGATACCCAATACCATGTGCGGGCCTATGCCAGGACCGCGACGGATATCCTGTATGGCGATTCAATCACCTTTGCCACCGAACCTGTTTCACAGCCGGTGCTGACGACCGCCCAGGTTAAGGCTGTCACCCATATGAGCGCCGTGAGCGGCGGTAATATTTCAACCGGCACCGGGGTCGAGATCGTGGCCCGGGGGGTGTGCTGGTCGACCTCCGTCGATCCCATAGTTGCAAACAGCGTCACATCGGACGGCTCCGGCACCGGCTCGTTTACAAGCGAGATCACCGGGCTTGAGCCGGATACCCAATACCATGTGCGGGCCTATGCCGTGACCCCGGCCAATATTCTATATGGCGATTCAATATCCTTTACCACCGAATCGGTTTCAACGTTGGTGCTGACAACAGCTCCGGTTTCGGCAGTCACCCATATGAGCGCTGTCAGCGGCGGTAATATCCCAATCGGCACCGGCGCCGATATCAAGGCCCGGGGAGTATGCTGGTCAACCTCCGCCGACCCCACGATTGTAGACGGCATCACATCGAACGGCACCGGCACCGGTTCGTTTACAAGCAATATCACCGGTCTTGACCCGGATACGATATACCATGTCAGGGCCTATGCCGCGACCGTCACCGACATCGTATATGGCGATGATGTGTCGTTTACAACCCTTACGGGTATAACAGCTCCCCTTGCAACCCTTTCAGGGCTTCCTGACAGCATTACCAATGCAACCTCCTACTGGGTAATCGTCGGCGGGATCGGCGTGGAAAGCTACAGGTTCCGGCTGGACAATAACGACTGGTCCCCGGAGACGACCGTGGATCAGCCGGTCATATTTGATGTTGACACTGGCGGCAGTCATACCCTTTACGTCATTGGCGCGGATTCGGCCGGCAACTGGCAGGAAGAGGCCAATGCGACAACCATCGCCTGGACGGTCCGGCAGGGGCTGCCCACCGCAGCCTTGACAGGGGGGGCCGGCGCCGTAACCAATCAGACCTCTGCTGAATTCAGCGTTGGCAGCGCACCGGGCAGCCCGGATATTGAAGAGTACTATTACAGCATGGACGGCGGCGTGACCTGGGCATACGGTAAAACCACGGAGCCCATCGAGGTGGACGGGCTTGAACAGGGAAAATATACCCTGGCGGTAAACGGTTTTGGCAACGGTGTCTGGCAGGATGACGCAGACGGCATGACAATGGAAAACGCAACCTTTTATGAATGGCGGGTGGACCTGACCCCTGCCGATCCCGCGGTGCTGGATGTGGCCAAGGGAGAGCCCCCGTCATCGAGTGTCACTCTTTCATGGCGATGGTTTTCCGATGATGATCAGGAAAGAATCCAAAAATACCTGGTATGGTATTCCCCCGGGATGATCACCCGGGAAACCCTTGGCAATGCCACGGAAGTTTTCTGTGGCATGACGCCGGGAGATGCCGGTTTTTACGAGCGGTTTACGGTGGATATGCTTGCCCCCGGGCAAACATATTATTTTGCGGTGCAATCGGTTGATGCGGCCGGTAATATTTCCGGACTCAGCACTATTGCAGCCCAGACCACCGAAAACATGATCCCGCGCATAACGGACCTTGCCCTTGTTTCCGGCGGTACTGCCGGAGAGAATTCCGTTGCAAGGCGGATAACAATAACCGGCGCCAATTTTATGGAATACCCGGGCGGCAACATCGTCCGCTTTGAAAATGACGCCTCTGTCTTCAGTGTCCCATGTAATGGGGGAACAACCCTCTCGATCTTGGCGGATATTCCGGAGGGAGCGCCAACCGGGGTTTATCATCTGCGTGTGATAAACAAAAACGGCACCTCCCTGCTTTCCGGTGCCGCTTACACCGTAACCGAATCCTTAAGACCTCTACCCGAGGTGACAAATGTATCCCGGATGGTCCTGGGCAAGGGCGGTGAGTATGAGATCACGATCCGGGGACGTCATTTTGACGAAGCGATCGCAGGGGTACGGCTTGTGGGTCCGGAGGGCGCTTTGTTGTTCTTTTCCGATATCGTTTGGGTGGATGCCTCAACGCTTATCGGGAGGGTCCATGTACCGTCCGATTCCGTGGAAGGTCACTATGTCGTGCAGGTCATCAATTCAGACGGCTCCGGAAACGGCATCAGCGCCGTCACCCTCCATGTATCCGGGGTGCGCAGCCTGGGTTCGGAAACGGCCGCCGTAAAAACCACAGGGGTCGTCACCACCCATGGCGGCGCTTTTCCGGTTACCACCACCTTGACAACCGATAACAGGGATGAAGTGCCTGCCGTAAGCCGGTATGTGGCCAGAATTGAGGTGACGTTCGATCCGGGTACGGTTCTGGAAGAGGAAGGGAACGGCGGGTGGACGGTTTATGACGGCCAGGTCAATCCCCCCCGTCAGATGCCTCTTTCCAAGGCGATCAGCGATCGGCTTGGAAAAAACAGCATCCTTTTTTCCATGGGGGCGGAAACCTGTTTAAAACTCAAAGGGGGCGGGACGCTGCTTGCTGAAATCGAAGTGGCCCTGCCGGACTCTGAACCCGTGCCAACGGTCTATTATGTGGATGGGGAGGAAAGCATGACCCTTGCGGGTGTTGATGAAATCCGGGACGGTGTTCATTATTATCCCGGCGGCAGTGTCCTTACCGTTCGGCATGATGTGCCGGAACCGGGCTTGACCACATATGCCATCGGCCTTGTTCTTGACCATATGTCAACATATGCGGCGGGATCATATAGCGAACCCGAACCTGATCCTGAACCCAAACACGAACCCGGGCCCGAACCGGTATCGGAATCCGGCGGCGGTTCCGGGGGATGCTTCATCGGTACCACAATGGCCGGCTTTTCGGCGCCTTGGAAGATCGGCGCTTTTATTGCCGCGGTTTTTTTTGTACCTGTTCTTCTTTGCGGCGGATTAAGGAAGATATTTTTTTGAACAATTCCTGATCCACGGTGTCATACCCCATAGAGACACAAGATGGTTGCAATGGTTTTCAAATCGGGTATGAATGGAGGTGTGCAATGAAAAAACTGATTGCCATGACACTTGTCACAGGAATTTTACTCTCGGTCGCCGTGGTGCCGGGCCATGCAGGGTCAAGGGAGCGGCATCTGGTTGAGGGGATCATCATCGGCACCGGCGCCGTGATCCTCGGTGCCGCCATAGCCGATGAGATCCGTGGGGATGTTGGTGTCTGTGTGGTAAAGAAACGGAAACACTACAGGCACCGTAACAAGCACCGTAACTGGCATCCCAGGCACCGACGGCACGGCCGGGTCAAATGGGTGTGGGTCGAACCCATCTATGGATTGCGCTGGAATCCCGGGCATTATAACCGCAGGGGATACTGGGTGCAGGGCCGGCAAGAAAAGGTGATCGTAAGGGACGGATTCTGGGAAAAGCGGCGGAAACGGGACCGGCGGCGGAGGCCCTATTGATCCCGGGCCCGGGTCCCCTTTGACAGGGTGCAGTGGAAAGAACAACGACAAAAGAGCCGGATGAAAAAGAACTGATCAGGGGGCTGAAGCTCGGGCAGGAAGATGCGTTCAGGATGCTTGTCCACCGGTACCGGGACCGCTTGATCCGGGTGGCCTATGGTATCGTTCTGGAGCGGGAGGAGAGCCTTGAGATCGTCCAGGATGTCTTTGTGAGCGTGTACAGGAATATCGGCAGCTTCAGGGGGGAGGCAGGGCTTGCCACCTGGCTTGTGCGGATAACCATCAATCTGAGCCTGAACTGGAAACGGCGGTGGAAACGGCGGTTCCGGTGGGGCCATGGTTCCCTTGACTCCCAAGCCTTTGCCAAGGCAACGGAAGGGATGGTTGACACCCCTGAAGCCCAATACCGGGGCAGGGAGCTTGAGGCCCGTATCTTGGACGCAGCGGGAAAGCTGCCGGAGAAGATCCGGGCAGTGTTTGTGCTCAACACCCTTGAGGGGTTCTCCTATGAAGAGATCGCCCAAACCCTCGGGATAAAGACCGGCACTGTTAAATCACGCCTCTTCCAGGCGAGGAAGCGCCTTTCCAGGGCGGTGGGCCAGGAGAAATAGATGAAACCGTTTGAGTCAAATCACCCATGCAGACAGTATGATGCCAAAACCCTGGGACTCTATGTTGACAGGGAGCTTGCACCTGCTGCGTTTTCCGCCATTGAAAATCATCTTACCACCTGCCGCCATTGCCGGTCGGTTGTGGAACATCTGGAAGGCCTCTCCCGAACCTTCAGCCAGGGGGTTGACCAGGATGTTTCAGGGCTTTCCCATGGCGTGTCCGAAGCGCGTATCCTTGCCCGGATCCGGGCGGAAAAGCAGCCGTTTTGGGCAAACCTGGTGCATTTGATGAAAGTCAAAAGAAATATCTTGCAGCTGGCTTCCATTGCTGCAATACTTCTGGCAAGCCTTGTCTATTATCAGGGGGACACGGTGGTGCCGACCGGTCCCAGCGCCATTGTCAACTCGGTGGAAGGGGAGATCGCATCGGTGATGATTATAGAGACACAGGCGTCAAAACATACGATAATCTGGTATACGGAGAGCTGAACCGCGGAAGGAAACCATGATCAGAACCTTGAAACCCCTAGTCATTCTCGTTGTTGTTGTCTTATTGCTTCCAGGGGCGCTCCTGGCGGGTACCGGTGTCCGGACCGGTATCCGTGTAATCCATGCCTCGTCGGGCGCTGTTCATGTGGATCCGGGCCTGGGGGATCTTGGGCCGGAACTGAAATCCGTGTTCAAATACACCTCCTACAAGCTTATCAAGCAGACCGCCATGGATCTTGACCGTGGCGCCCGGGGCCGGGTGCGCCTGCCCGGGGGCAGAACCCTTGAGGTGGTGCCCCTGGATCTTACGGGCCGGCGGATCAAGTACCGGATCGGGATTTTCAAACGGGGTACCAGGGTGTTTGGCACGGAAGTGCTGTTGAGAAACCGGGGCAGCATCACCATCGGGGGCCCGCGGTTCAAGAACGGCTACCTGCTTTTCAACATCTCCGGGACCCGGAGGTAATTTTCCCCCCGTCCCCCCGGGCCACCATCCCCAATGGCCACACCCTGCTTCTGTCCCAATTACCCCTTTCCTTATCATGGGGCAATGCTTTTCCATCTTTCCTATAGGGTGGCGTTGATCCGCAGGCGTTTTTCCAGCATGTGCAGTAATTTTGCAATGGTCATGGTCATGACAAGATACATGAGCGCCACCGTCATCCACACCTCAAAGGAGCGGAAGTTCACCGCAATGATCTCCTGGCCCTGGCGGGTAAGTTCCCCAACCCCGATCACCACCAGCAGGGAGGTGTCCTTGAGGCTGATGATGAACTGGTTGCCCAGGGGCGGGATCATCCGTTTGAATGCCTGGGGCCAGACCACGTAGAGCATGGCCTGGAAGTTGGTCAGCCCGATGGAGCGGGCCGCCTCGGTCTGGCCCACGTTGATGGACTGGACAGCGCCCCGGACGATCTCGGAGATGTAGGCCCCGGAGTTCACGGCAATGGCCACGATGCCGGCGGTCATGGGCGGCACCCGCATGCCCAGGGCCAGGGGCAGGCCGAAATAGAGGAACATCACCTGGACCATGAGGGGGGTGCCCCGGACCGATTCCACATAGATGTTGGTGAGGCGGTTTATAAATTTGTTTCTTGAGATCTTGCCGATGCCTGCCAGGGCGCCAAGAATGAATCCGAAAAAAAGGCCGATCAGCGTGATGTAGATGGTCAATTTTGCCCCGTTCATCAGGACGGGAACCGATTCCCACATCACGCTTACTTCGAAATTAAATTGAGTCATAGGGTCGCCGATCTTGTTTTGTTAAGGGGCGGACCATGGCGTCCGCCCCGTTTTGAACTGATTTGCTTAAACCGGGATGGATCTTATTTGGGCTCGGTGCCGAACCATTTCTTGTAGATCTTTGCGTAGGTGCCGTTTTCCATCAGCTTGAGGATGGCGATGCTGGACTGTTCGGCAAGCGGGCTGCCCTGGGGAAAGGCGATGCCGTAGGACTGGCCCATGTAAAGGGGGCCGACCACCTTGGTGCGGTCCTTGCCCGCGGTCTTGGAGTAGTAAAGAACGGCCGGGGAGTCAAAGAGCACCGCGTCAGCGCCGCCGGTGGCAAGTTCCATGTAGGCGGCGTCGATGTTGGGGTAGAGTTTCACATCCTTGGCCTGGGCGTTCTTTTTAGCATAGTCGGCGCTGGTGGTGCCGAGCTTGGTGGCAACGATCTTGCCCTTGAGGTCCTCGAGGGACTTTATCTTTTCCTCGTTCGCCCGGACCAGGATGATGAGGCCGGCGTCGTAGTATGGATAGGCAAAGTCCACCACCTTTTCCCGCTCGGATTTGATGGTCATGGCGGCGATGGCCACATCGATGTTGCCGGTCTGGAGGGCGGGAATGAGGCCGTTGAAGTCCATGGGCTGGAGATCGTATTCCACGCCCAGTTCCTTGGCAATGGCGGCCCAGAAGTCGATGTCAAACCCCACATACTTGCCGTTCTGCTTGAACTCAAAGGGCATGAAGTTGGTGTCGCAGCCAACCACCAGCTTGTCCTTGGCAAGGGCTATGCCTGCAAACAGGGTGAAACACATGGTCACGAGGGAAATGAGAGTAATTAGTTTTTTCATCTTTTCTCCGTTTCTTTCGGTTTTGGGTTTATCTGCCGTTATTCCGGAATTGTGGGGGTCCGGGTCAGCTCCCCCTTGTAGTTGCGAAGGGTGTACTCCTTATCATCCTTGTCCACCATGTAATAGTCGGGCATGAGCGGAATCTTGCCGATCCGGGTGGCCACCACATACATGGGCTGGGCAAGGCCGGTGGTGTGGCCCCGGAGGGCGTCCCGGATCAGTTCCGCCCCCTTTTCAACCGGGGTGCGGAAATGGTCGATGCCCGGGGCGGGTTCACAGTAGAACACGTAGTAGGGCCGGATCCTGAAGGCGAGCAGCTTCAGGTGCAGCTCCCTGAAGGTATCAACATCGTCGTTGATCCCCTTTAACAGCACCATCTGGTTGCCCACGTTCACTCCGCAGGAGAGCAGGTCGTACACGGCCCGGGCCGTTTCATCGGAAAGCTCCCTGGGGTGGTTGCACTGGGTGTTGATCCAGATGGGCACCCGGTGAAAGCCGGAAAGCACTTTTTTCAGCCCGGGGGTGATGCGCTGGGGCAGGGCGATGGGGGTCCGGGTGCCGAAGCGGATCATCTGGACGTGGGGGATCTCCCTGATTTTGGCGATGAGATATTCGATCTTGTCGTCAGAGAGGAGAAACGGGTCGCCGCCGGTGATGAGCACGTCCCGGATTTCCCGGTGGTCCCGGATCCACTCAATTCCCTCCGCAAGGTCTAAGCGCAGCTTGAGTTCCCTGCTCACAACCACCTCCTTGCGAAAGCAGTGGCGGCAGTAATTGGCGCAGATGTCGGTCACGGTGAAGGCGATGCGATCTTTGTAGTGCCTTGCGATGGCGTCCGGCCTCACGTCATCGGTGTCCCGGTTTTCCTTCCAGATCAGGTAATCCTCGATACCGTGAACGTTTTCGTTCTCCTTGAGGGACGGGATCACCTGCCTGCGAATGGGGCAGGCAGGATCGTTTTTGTCCATGAGCCCGGCCATGTGGGGGGTGGTGCCCCATTTGGTGTCCAGGCTCCGGATAGCTTCTTTTTCTTCCGGAGCGAGGTTAACGTATTGTTCTAGCTTCTCCAGGGTGTCCACTTGGTCCTGCATCTGCTTCTGCCAATCTTCCAATGCGAATCTCCACAAAATTTGTGCTTCGTTTCAAGAATCAGTGGTGCAGTTACTAGTAAATGCTCAGGTGCTTCACATGTTGAAAAAATAACTATCTATAATAAGCGTTCAGGATAGGGGCGGGGGCTTGTTCTTGTCAAGGAAAAATATGGAAAAGTTGAAACGAGGAAAATGCGATAGCAAAAAATCCGCCTGCCCTAAGGTGTTGACGAAACCTCTGTGTCTATGACGTTAAGCATGGAGCCGGATCTCAGTTTTCCAGCCGGGCATACTGGCTGTAATAGGCGGCTGTCTCGCCCATGTCACTTATCTTCGGTCCAATTAGGTGATTGGCGCATTGGCCATGCATCATCCATCCCCCCCGGCGGATGATGAGGGAAAAGGGATGCAGGTCGTCGAGGAAGCATAGTTTCACCGGCATGCGCCCAAGGGGGGTGGCAAGGAAAATGGGCGCGGTCCGGTCAAGCCCGGCCAGGACCGGCGAATCCGGATTGATCCACACATTGGGCAGGCCCTGCTGCTTCTCCTCGGGAATCTGGGAATGGAGGAAATCCCTGTTTACAAGGGAGAGAAGGTGCAAAGGAAAACCGTCCGGGGGAGGCGCTTCTTCACCGAGGGTGTCAGGCAGCCGGTAGTTGCCGTCCCCATGGGCGAACCGTAACCCTTCCCATGCAATGTCGGGGTGGGCGGTTTTGATAAATCCTGTTTCTCTTAATTCCGCAATGCTGTTTTCGTGGTTTTGGGCGTTGCCAATGGCATTGATATCCAGGGCGTCGGCAAGGATATCTTCCCGATTTGGGAAGGGCAGTGCCAGGCGATCCGCAAGACCGGCCATGATCTCAAAATCGCATCGCGCATCCCCGGCCGGGGGAAATACCGGCGCGGAATAATTGACAACCGTATGGAAGCAGGACCCGAGAATCTCTTCCCGCTCATGGTCCAGGGCGCAGGGCAGAATGACATCGGCAAGGCGTGCCGTGTCCGTCATAAAAGCATCCACCACCACCTTGAAGTCGATCTTCTCCATGGCCTGTTGAATGGTTTTGCTGTCCGGGGCCTGGTTGACAAAGTTGGTGCCGTCGGCCAGTAACAATTTGATGCCGGGGTCCGCTTCCAGAAGTTCCAGGCCGATCCGCGGCAGCAGCAGGGCGCGGCAGGGGCTGCCGGCCTTGCCGGCCCAGCCGGTATTGATGCTGCGGCTCGAGGGAATATTGAAATAGATGCCGCCGCCCCGGATGCCCACCTGCCCGGATAAGAAGGCCAGGGCGTTGATATACCGGACGTTTTCACCACCGAAAAGATACCGCTGGATGCCCCATCCCATGATGGATGCCACAGGGATACCGCCGGGATCTGCATAGATGTTCAAAAGGTGGTCAAGGTCAGGCCGCTTGCAGTCACAGGCCGTTAAAAGGCCGTCCAGGGTTTGGCCGTTTATCAGGGCCATGAAATCCGCCAACCCGGACGCCCTGTCCATGGCCCGGGGGGATGCAAGGCCCTGTTCCAGCATCGCTTTTATCACGGCGGCGGCCAGGAATCGGTCGGTCCCCGGCCGGATGCGTATGAGATGATCGCTGTAGGCCCTGTTGCCATCGCCTCCGGGGGAGATGGTGGTGATCCCGCAGCCCTTTTTCCGGGCGTTTTTAACCAGCCCGGCCAGGTGAATGGAGGAGCGCGAAAAATCCTTTCCCCAGTTGACGATATGCCCGGCGTTGAGAAGCTCCTCCGGGGCGTTCATTTCAAGGGCGCCAAAGTCCTCGATAAACGCCGTGCATCCTGCTTCATCACAAAGGGAGCCCCGGGTGGCGCTTGCCCCAAGCAGGTTGAACAGATAATTACTTCCTTCCGCGAAAACGCCCCTGTACCCATAGTTGCGGACATGGAGCATGGCGGCAGGCTCATGGCGAAGGGCCTTGATCTTTTTTGCGACAAGATCAAGGGCCGCATCCCAGGATACCGGCTCAAACGATCCCGCTCTTTTGATCAGGGGGGTGGTGATGCGATGGGGGCTGGTTCTCCGCTGCAAGGCCCTTTTCCCCTTGGCGCAGATCACGCCCCGGGTGAACGGATGGTCGGGATTTCCCGAGATGGAGACCCTGCCGTCATCGTCTGTTTTAATGATGGTGGAACAGGTGTCCTGGCAGTCCAGGGTGCATGATGAGATCTGTTTCATGGTCATGGGAGGTCCGCTTCGTCCTTTCTAGGTTATCCGGGTCATCATCACTTTGATTCCCAGGGCGACCATTGCGCCACCCAGGGCCCGGTCGATGTAATGGCCGAACCGGTTGAACCGTTTGGCCACGGGCGGTGAGGCAAGCAGGGTTGCCACGATGGAAAACCATGCCAGTTGGATCAGCATGATCCAGATACCGTAAATCGCAATGACATGGAGGGGCATGTCCGGAGATAAAACAAGGGTGAATAATGAGACAAAATATAGTGGGGCCTTTGGATTCAGCGCATTACAGAGAAATCCCGTGGCAATGGTTTTGACGGCGGACGATTCCGCGACCCCATTGGCCGGGGTTGCCGATTGGCGCGGTTTGGACAGGAGCCCTTTTATTCCCATGTAGGCCAGATAGGTTCCGCCCAGTATCTTGATGGCCCAGAGCGCCGCGGAAGAATTCGCGATCACGGTGGCAAGACCGAAGGCGGAATAGGCAATATGTACCGATAAGCCAAGAGCTATTCCAAGACTGCACAGCAGGCCCGATTTTCTGCCCTTGGACAATGTCTGCTGGGTGACCATTACAAAGTCGGGCCCCGGTGCCGCGGCCGCCAGCAGATGAATAACGGTGATCAACAATAATCCGTGTACAAGTTCCATTCTTTCCTCTATCGATATAAAATGTTCAACAATTAACCCATAACATTAAGACCGATCCCTTCACCTGTAAAGTGGCAGGATCGGTCTTGGTCAAAAGATTTATAAGCCCTTCCGTAAAAAAGGCCTGCCGGTTACAATTGAGGGCTTAGGAACGAGGTGGAAAAGAACGCCGCAATCTCCCGGTTCATTTTTTCGTGAAAGTCCCCGCGATTAAATCCTTCGGGGTCCATGGCCGCGTCTCCCACGTCCTCCTTCATGCTGTCCGGGAAAGGAGAAATAAAAGAATAGTGCCCCGCATTCCTTACCAGGACATATTCCGGTTCCTCCGGCAGCTTTTTACTTATTACTTCTGCGTGATATGGATACCGCAGCACTTCATCCTTTTCCGCCCGATAGATTCGAACCGGAACATTCACCCGGGCCAGGGAGTGTTCATCATTGAACAGTACGCCAACCGGGGCCAGCAAAACAGCCGCTTTTATCCGGGGATCATGGGTGTTTTCCATGATTGTACCGCCGCCTGCACCTTGTGAGGAAAACCAACCCATGATGTTCGAGAAAATAGCCGGTCTTCCGCAAAAAACGGTGTCTTCCCCATGTTTGCCGCAATGGGCGCAGATGTTGTCCGGGTTTGGTTTTCCCCCTATGACCGCTAATGCGGTATACCCGCCGGCCGAATGCCCGATGATTCCGATCCGGTCTTTGTCTATAAACGTCTTGAACCCGTCATGATTGAGTATGGCATCCATGGCTGCGGATATGTGCTTTGGGCGGTCGATCCAGTTTCTATTTTTTCTTGCTGCCGAGTTGTCCTTGCAATTGTTGTGGGGATGCAATACCGCAACCACGATATATCCCTTTGAAGCCAGGTATATCGCGGTATCCCGGTGCCCCAGGTGGCTGCCGCCGGTACCGTGTGAGATCATGATCAGGCCATGGAGACCGGTTTGAACGTCAGCGTCCGGGGCAACCTCCATCTCAATTCGTCCCATCCTGACCTTTTCGGCTTTCTTTGTTGCCGGATACCAGACCATTATCTCCATGTCGGCCTTTTCATTCGCAATCGAGGCCGAAAGATGACGCATCCCCACACTGGAATATGACTGTTTTCCATGAACCGCATTTACTTCAAAAAATATGAAAAACACCAGCAAAAGTCTTATAACACCACCCAAAATGTTACTCCTCCTTGCCCTGTGTCGCATCTGCTTTTTATTACTACGATAGTAATGGCTTATTGGTCTGTCATTGCAAGCTTGGCACCAAGGGCGGCGAATGTCGCCGCAAATGATCGTTGCAGCCATAGGATGACCTTGGGTGAGTTAACGACGTATCCGCGAACGCCATTTGCCAGAACCCCGTACAGAATAAAAACGATCAACGTCATGGCCATGAAGACAAGGCTCAGAACAACCATTTCAAACATGGGCGATGGTGCGGTTGGTGAGACAAAGAGCGGCAGAAACGCCAGGAAAAATATCGACAGTTTCGGGTTGAGAATATTGATCAAAAATCCTTTCACCGCGATTTGCCAGACGCCGTTCTTCGGCGAAGGGGAATTAAAATTAATTCCGTCTGTGTCACGCCACATTGACCAGGCAAGATACAGCAGATAGATGGCCCCCGCAAATTTAACCCCCTGAAACGCGACGGCACTCATATGAAGAATGGCAGATAATCCAAGTATGCTTGCGGCCAGGTGGGGGATGATTCCTGCCGTGCAACCGAATGCTGCGGCAATGCTTGCCCGCCAGCCAAGAAAAAGACCGGTTGATACCGTATAGATCACGCCTGTTCCGGGAATCAGAACCACAACCAGTGATGTGAGTAGAAATTCTGTACTGAACATTATCGTCTCCTGTTGGAATTGATATCTTGGAGAGATTCAAATCACCTATTTGAAGGATTGTCAATACCTGTTGATGATTGCGTCGATGATCATCTGATGCGGTGAAACTCCGAACCATAACGGCTGAAGGCTTCTCTGTCTGTCACTTTTCTTTTCCTCGCTTCTTTTTGCTTCTGATATACCAGCCTTCTTTGCCATATAGTTTCTCAGAACAGCTCGGACAAAGTCCATGGCTGAATTCAGCATCAGAATGTTTTTCAATATACGTTTCGATCCGGTTCCAATACCCTTTGTCGTCCCGTATATTTTTGCAGACTGAGCAAATAGGAAGAAGGCCCTGTAATGTCACGATTTCATCAAGGGCTTTTTTCAGTCTATCCCTTTCCTCCTTCAGTTCTTTTTTCCTTTTTTCAACATTCCTGAATAAAAGGTTGTATGGTTGCCTGAGTCCCGTCTCTATGATGGCCTTATAGATGAGGAAAAAAGAGATCAGCTTAAAAAAATGGCCCACAAAATTGGACAGTCCATATACACTGACATAGAAGGTGAATGCCAGTTCCGCACCAATGGTGATAAGGATAGAGGCGATAAGGAGTTTGAAAACATAGGGATCAAATTCGTTTCTTTTGAAACGCAATGCCGCCATTGATCCTGCAAGAAGAAGTGAAATAATATATTCGCTGACCTTCTTGAATATCGTCAGGCCCTGTCCCTCAATGAAACAGTCTGGAAAGACGTTCAAGGTGAAAATGGATAGAAAAATCAAGGATGTGATTGCAAAATAGCCGGAAAACAACTGCGAAATCCTAATTTTTCTGCCAAATAAAAACGGCGCTATGAGAAGGGAAATGCTTTCCATGTATCTTGCCGCAATCCACATCTGGGTCGGTAAATTGGCTCCATACCCTGTAAAAATCCCCATCCCCTTATATGCCAGCGTATGAACCAGATCTATGCTTCCTATAAATAAATATGCAATTCCCAAAAAACGCATATAATTATTATCCAGGAATCGGCGCGAATTCCATACAACCATGAAAATTCCAAAGGCGACAACAATGCTGAACAACTCTGAAAGGCTGTGAAATAGCAGATAGCTGTACAGGCTTGTACCGCATAGCCCCGCCATGATCAAACCGATGGTTATCAGGTCCGTCCATTGAAAGCTGTCATGGTATCCGGGTTCCATTTTATTATCCATGATTTCCAGGCCGAAATATGGTTTCTATTAAAATCTGCCCATGGTATGTTTACAAGAAGTTTCACCATCCTGATCCATTGCAACCCTTTAAGGGTACTACATTCAAAGAATCATGACAAATACAATTTGCCCAGTGATTGCAGGATAAAAGAAGCAAGTGAATAGTAAAGTTGTATGTCACCAGGACTTCTCCCAAGGGGATACCGGTGATCAATCCAAAGCAGTTTCCATCCCTTGCAAGGCCGGTGAATGGCCGGCAGCTATCCGAGGCGCAGATTAAACGAATCGTGTATCAGATAGACCAGCGGTGTAGAAACATCAAACCAAAGAGCGTCAAATAGAGCGAAGAAACATGTTTTCCAATTTTGTTTGAGGGCATTGCTATAGCGCTTTGATGTTACGGTTGATTACCGATTTTATCATGGCCGTGCTTTTGGGCGTCACGTTTGCAGCCCGTGCGTGGTCGGGCCAGGTTTTTACGGCATGGAGAACCTGGTCAAGGCAGCGGTTGACCTCGATGGTTGTCAATCCCGCCCGTTTCCCAAGCTGCATGATCTCGTTTTTCCCGGGCGATTGTCCTTCGCCGAGAAACGTCATGGAGTGCTCTCCTCCCGGACCATCTGAAAATGTGAGGTCATAGGCCGGTGTCAGTTGCCATTCCTGGTTCTCATCCATCATAAAGGCAAAGTTTTTAACATGATCATCCCTGTTGTTGGCAAGGAGGTTAAAGATCATCTGCCTGAACCCCCGAAGTGTTTCCCGGTGGTTTTCCGTTAAGATCTTGATCACCTTTAACAAATCATCATAGTCCATGGAGGGGATTCTGAAATTGGCGTGGATCATGTTGCCGAAGGTGTGAACATGGAACCTGCGATTCTCCATTCTGTCGAATCTCTTGATGCCAAAAAAGCTATCTCCGGGTTTTGTCGGGAAAAGGCGGGTCTCAGGCATGTTGATGCCTGCATTACGGGCCATCAGCGAGTACGCATACTCCACGGCACCGGAGTCGGGCAGGTCATTTTTGGAGTTGAATTTGATTATCCAGTGTTCAAAATCTTTGGGAAGGTCATCTTCGCCTGATATTATTTGATTCCCATGGATTCCGGCAAGGACTTTTGGACGGGCTCCCCCTGGACTGCCCCCTGCCCGCATGAGCTGGGGAAGGACCGTATCGCTTTGGCCTTCCATGATCTGCCTGGACTGCTCGGCAAGCTGGTGGAGATCAAATTCCCCGTTGTCACTCTTGTCATGCTCCGTGGCCGGTTCATAGGTGAGCGCTCCCATGGTGGCGCTGCCCAGAAACGCCAGACGATCGAGAATGGATAGCCCGGCAACATTGATTCCCTGTTTCCTGAAAAAACGGTCCATGAGGGTCAGCCCCCAGCCATCGGGCAGGGAGTCGTCAAACAGGCCGAACAGCGGGCCAAAGTTTCTGTCCTTGTGTTCATGGAGCCCTGGTTCGGGGGGCAGCTTAAACGGGGAGAGCCATAGGGGGGCTGCGAGAAAATCCGGGTCATACTCGAAATAGATCCTGTTTCGGGACTCGGCCAGTTGGCCCACGGGGAATTTCTCATTCTTTTCCCGGTAAAAGATCACATTGAGTTTTTTCAAATGGACCCCCTTCTGGGAGTCTTTTTTTCCTGTTGTTCAAGTTCTTTTATGGACCGGGCCGCAGCAGGTTGGAGCAGTGCTCCCATTTCGTCAAGCCTGCCAAGGGCAAATACGAGCTTCAGAAAGTTTTCCATGGACACCTTGCCCGTCTGTTCAAAACGCTTCAATGACGCCTCGGTGACACCTGATCGTTCCGCAAGGGTTTGGCGTTTCCATCGTTTCTGCAGGCGAAGCTCTTTGAGTCTTGCGGCAAGGGTTTGTGATATCTCTTCTGGTGTGTGTAAAGAATAGTTCATTTTTTATCCTATGGCTAATATTTGAGCCGTATATATACAGATATATTATTTTAAAGAGAATATTTTATCAATAATTTTATGGGAATGGCAAAACAGTGCCTCGGTTGCATCCAACGCCCCAGCCTACAGGGGCATTGGGTTGTTTCCTGTCTCTAATCCACGTGGGTTCTCAAATAGTGATCCGGATCGTTGATCCATTTCCAGGTGATGTTTTCTCCCTCCGGGCCTCCGCCTTGAAATCCAGGTGGGCCGGGTGAGCGTCATCAATGACATGGGCCACGTCATGGTGCTCGTCTACGCCAACGAGCCCCATTCTCCTGGGGAAGATCTCGTTCCCAGAAGGTCCGGCCCCATGACATGATACCCCAGGGTTATCAGGCCCGCATACTTGGAGAGCATGATCTCCCGGCGATAGGAGGGGGCACCAGGATGGTGGGAGCGGGCGAATCATTGGCCTAAAAGACCACGGCTTAGAGGGAGATCGCTGTGTTAAAAAAAATGGTTCTTTTCCATTTTAGATGGGTAATATCAATTTAAACTTGACTCAGTGGTATGCTCTTTTCTTTAACATAACTGTTCGTCTCAGGATCATTAAGTTCAAGCGGTAAGGATGATAGCAAACTCGTAGCCTTTGATCGTTCTATGTTATAGGCTATTGGTATTCATAGAACGCGACGGGTGCGCAAAAAATCTCTCGGGATGGGGCTTTTATTTGGCCCCTCCCCTTCAGGCTATATAGAATCTACCTGGGGTGATGCAAATGCATCAAAAAGATCTCCAAACGGCAGAAAAAAATATTCTCGAAAGCATTCTTGAAGGTTGAGCGCAATATATTGAAATAAAAGCCTAAAAAACGAGTATGTATGGGAGAACAAAAACAGGACCAAGCAGCATGGCTCACGCGGGGTGATTTGCATCACCCCAGAATCTACCCATACAAAATGGAAAAGAGACAACCTATTACTTTTAATTGCTTTGCTCTAAATTCTTTACCAACTCTTCTTCAGAGATAGGATAAGCATCTCCTTTTAAGTCTTTGTATTCTTTTCTAACTCGTTTTATAGATTGTTTAGATGGGGGAGCAATATGAATATGTAATAAATTATCAAGCAAGTTAACAGAATCTCTTTGGCTTACCATTTTAACATTGTTTCCATCAATTCTTACAACTGAGCACCAGGGAGGAGAAGAAATCTTCCAGTTTAGGGATTTCAATTTCTCCATAATTTCTTTCCACGTTAATTGTTCTTGGGTCATGATTTGTTTAATTACTCTTGAGATACTTCTCTGAATAACAGGTCTCATAAATGCATGTCCAGCAATTTCATTATCCTTCGGAGCTCGTAAATCTCTTGCGTTAATTGCATTTTCCATCTGTTCTTTTATATTGCCGCAATTTTTATATAAATCATCAAGGCGTTTTATTAAAATTTCAAAACTCTCATCAACAATTTTTGCAGTTGGTCTCTTTGATGAATTTATCATAGAAACATCAAGGTCAAAGCCTAACTCTTTAATTATATTATAAAGACATGTAAGAGTCGTTAGAGCTTTTTTATGTGTTTTGGAAATAGCTTCGGAAGCTAATTTAATATCTCCTTCATTCCCATGTTTCGCAATGACAATAACCCTGCCATTTGTTTTTAGAAAAGGGTGCTCTGAGATTATTCGTCTTGCTATTATTGCGAAGCCATCGTCCTCGTCCAAAGCTATATTTTCTGTTCTTGTAGTCGATTTTGCATTTTTATTAATATTCGAAAATAACCGTCGTGTTTTAGTTCTTCCATCTTCTGTATCAAAATGACTAACCAAAATAACAGCGATTTCTTCAGAACCTAACTCTGGATTCAACTTTATTGCATCTTTAATTGCTCTTAATCTATGTTGCCCATCGAGTGCAAAATATTGTTGGGTTCCATCAAACGTCAATACTCCGAATTGGCTATCTAAACCATCTAATAATTCTTCATTTTCTTCCATCTGAACAGGTGAATATTTCGGATTGCCACCCCAAGCAGCAACGATAAGGGCTCCTAGAAATCTATGTTCCGAATCAAGTAAGTAGTCTACAATCTCACGTGTCCTGTTGGTTATACCCCTTTGTATTAGACTTCCTAAATCGGTATTTCCTCCAAGCTCATATGCAAAATTAATTTCTCTCGAAACGGCTGCATATTTCATCATACAAACATAATAATCCCATGTTCCTACTTTTGCCTTAAGTGCCGGTATTAGAGTTTTATTTGCCATTTTTTTCTCCTAAAACGCATCAATAGGTTTTCCAACTTTATATTTTGTCCAAACTTTATTTGCAGGTGGGTTGTACAGTTTAATAAGAGCTTTCTCTATCCTTGCAATATGCCTATTGTCGTTAAAAACAACGAACCAATATTCTATATCCCATAAATTTAGAACTTGTTTGAGCCTTTCTGATCGTGTTTTTAATTCACTATTAGACCAATGAAATTCGGGATGTTTTTGAATTATTTTTGAGTATTCTGAATTATATCTTTTTTTTAAATTGTTACTACTATTGTCCCCACCAGCCTTACCAATATAAAGAACCATTCGAATAGGTTTAGGGCGTCTAAATCGACTTGAACTTTTTAGGCACAATTTGGCCCCTGAAATCCAAATAAAGAGATTTTAAGCTGCTACATCCTCGTCAATAGTGGGTACACATGAAGAGTCTGGTTCTTTGCCCTGAGCATCAATAGGG
>JAAEMK010001071.1 GCA_024225635.1 Desulfobacteraceae bacterium
AGATTTAAATTTAAAGATGGTCAAAAAAAAAAAAGAGTTTATCTCGGGCTGAAAAGCGATCTTATATTTTTTCGTCTTAAAATTTCTAAAATCAAATTTAATTAGATGTTAAAATACTCTATAAAACGTAACAATTCATTTAATCACTGAGATGTAAATTTAGATAATTGTAAAACAAAAGTGTTTTTCAACTATTTTAACATAGAATTTTATATGATTTGGGTAATTTTTAATTTTTAGATGAAAAAATTTTAGAGCGTTTTACAGTGCGAGATAAACACTTTTTTTTTTACCATGTTATAATTCGAATCTGATGCCATCAAATGAGTTTTTACACTAACAAAACTAATTTAACATCGAATTAAATGAGATTTGAGAAATATTAATCAATTTAAACATTAATTTTTTAAAAAATTAATTCCTTGATTGATTGATTGATTGATTGATTTAAATAATTTTTAAAACGTGAAAATTCATACAATTAAATCAGATTTTTAATTTTAAGATGATAAAAAAACAGTGTTTATCTCGGGCCGAAAAACGAGATTAATTTTCTACTTATAAAAATTTCTAAAGTCACAATTAATTAGATGTTAAAATACTCTATAAAACGTTACAATTCATTTAATCACATGAGATGTAAATTTAGAAATGGTAAAACTAAAGTGTTTTTCGACTATTTTAAGATCGCATTTATATGATTTGAGCAATTTTTAATTTTAAGACGAAAAAATTTTAGAGCGTTTTTCAGCCCAAAATAAACACTTGTTTTTGACCATCTAAAAATTTA
>JAAEMK010001072.1 GCA_024225635.1 Desulfobacteraceae bacterium
AAAATGAAAGAAAGGCATTTTTTTTTTTTCAAAATTGACTCCTGGACCCATACCGACGTGTTTTTGCGTCAAAATCGCAATTTTTTTTTGGGTGTACCAGGACTGTAAGGGGGGCTGGAAAATGCCTTAGCGACTTTCAGCGGCCCCGCCAGAAAAACAACAAAACAAACGCACCGGAAAGGCGAACGAATCTGCAACTCTGCCAAAACAGAGAAAAAAGTGCAAGACCATCCAACTACCAGTGAAAAGCGTGATCAGCCATGATCAGATCTTTGCGCTGCAAAGCAAGATCTGATCATGGCTCAACGAAGAGGAAAGTATGAAAGTGTTTTACAGTGTGAGTGAAAGAAGCGGAGGAGGCGGGTGGGTGGGACAAATACGGAATATTGTAGGGGAAAGAGGAGTTTCGCGTAAGTAGACTCCTTAAGCCACTAACGTGTTATCGACGTATAATGCACATGAAAGAAAGAAAAGAAATTACGTACGATAAACCAATACATGGAAATGGTGCAAAGGTAGTAAGTGGTAGGTAAGAGTATTGTAAAAAGTTCATGTATAGTATATGCTTTTGAAAAGGAGAGGACGGTAAACAGGACATCTACCTAAGGACGTTTTATATGAACGGTCAATGCAAAAAGTAAGTATTCAAGATACATTTTACACACATAAGCGAAACAACTAGGAAGAAAAAAAAAAAAAAAAAAAAAGGGAGAAGCTGAACAGATCTTGCAGT
>JAAEMK010001073.1 GCA_024225635.1 Desulfobacteraceae bacterium
AAAAAATAAAAAAAAAATTTATTTTTTTAAAAGTGGTTGTGATTTTTTTTTTTAAAAAATTTTTTTTAGGGAAACTTTTAAAAAAAAAAAAAAAAAAAATGTAAAAAATTTTACATCCCCCCCAGACCCCCCCCCCCCCGGATGTAAAATAAAAAAAAAACATTTTCGCGACCAAAAATTGTGGTTTCTAAAATCCATTTTTAAGCACTTTTGACAAAGACATATTTTTTTCTTCTCCCACCTGAAATGCTCAAATACTTAGAAAAATTCGCAAATTTCATGAAATTTCAGCCAAAATTGGCAAAAATGGCTAAGTATGGGGGTACCCCCCCTATTTTCACCTAAAAACAAGTGTGTCTTAAATCAATCTATATAGCCTAAAATGCATTTTGGGATTTTTTTTTTTTTTTTTTTTTTTTTTAAAATTCTTTTTTTATATTTTTTTTCTCCCCTTCCCCCTCCTCTATCTATTTTTTTCTCTTTTTTTTTTTTTTTTTTTTTTTTTTTTTTTTTTTTTTTTCCATTATGGAAATTGTTCCATCTATACTAGAAAAACTTTGTTGTTTCCTGCTCCTCATTTTTTCTG
>JAAEMK010001074.1 GCA_024225635.1 Desulfobacteraceae bacterium
CGACTTTTTGTGACCTTTTGGTACGACTTTTTGGCGCCTTTGTTCCCACAGCGCGTTGGCCGTGAATACGTGTTTTGCCTTGCGCCTGTGCGAACGGGGGGACATAGTGTTGGACCACCTGGACACAAAAGGACGCAAAGGTCCTCTGCTTCCATCCATTCCTCGACTCAAACATGAGAATTTGTTGGATCCTGTTGTCTTTGTTGCCCCATGCATATGCCGCCACCACCCCCAAACCCTTCCTCTCGCCCGGCCCTCGTATAAGGGTCATCTTCACCATCGAGTCGTTCAAGGTCAACAAGGAGTAAGAAATTCATAATTAAGAGACGTTCTGTGAGAGAATCGCGATTTTAGTGCAGGGGGTTGGATAACCTCCCGGGTCGACCCTCCCCGATTTCGCTGAAATTTATATATGTTGTAGGGGTACATGATTGGACCTACCTCCCCGAATTTTTTTCTCCCACCTGCCCCCCCTCGGGAGGGAGGGACCTCCAAAATTTGAAAATGCCCTACTATACTCAAGACGCTAATTACAGAAATACGAAAACGACTCAGATTTCTTTGCTATCCTATCCGACGCAGTTTTTAACGGCGAATCCGATGGTGATTTCCGATTTCCGACCAAGTGCATTTTTTGGGCACTTTTCGGGCATTTTAAAAAAAATTGCGTTTCCGAAAATCTGTTTTTTGGCTATCTCTCACAGGATAGTTGGGAGCCAGTAAATTTTGTTCGCTAATATTTTAGTACTACATAGTGGTCATCAAGTGCCACTATGGCCGACGCTGTCC
>JAAEMK010001075.1 GCA_024225635.1 Desulfobacteraceae bacterium
AAAAGAAAAAGCATTATTAAGAACAAATATGCAAAACCTAAAAGTTCATTCTCTTTTTATTTTTTCAATTTCCTCAACTTTACCAAACTTTAAAAAAGAAGATAAAAAAATTAAAATTAGGGTACTTTGTACCCTCACCCACCCCACCTCTGCAAACTAGTAAAAAAATTAATTTATATATGGTAATACACAAGAAAATAACTCGCAGAAGTCCAAGCTTACCCAAGGTTACAATCCTGGTGTGTGCTGAACTACGGGGGCGTCCCTCTATGGCTGGTAGGACGCCCCCACAGGGGTCAGACAACTTACATCGAATACCTAAAATTTAACAATCCTGAATGATCCCGAGTCATAAATCAACTTCTTCAACTAAACGTGCCGGCTACGACCGGCACAAAAGTCGTCTAAATCTGTGAAAACCATCACACAGACTGCGTCTGTGAGGGTCACCAGCCCCCCTGGGGGGGCGTGGGTTCTGATGCCGCCCTCCTGCTGGTCCCTGTGGCCCCAGGGAGGGGGCAGTTGGCGCCCATGTGTGTCAGTTGTGCCCTCTTGGCCGTGACCATGATGACTCTTTCCACGTCATCCTTTCCATGACGTGCCGGGTCACGTGACCCCCGCGTCGTCACGCAGTCTCTTCATGCCTTGTCTAAATTTTTCTGTACATATGTCTAGCTGGGGACACCACTTTTTTCCAGGGGCTGTCCGGTGTTCCCTGGTTTTCCCTTCAAAAATAATTTTTGTCTTGGGGCCACCCAGCCGTATACAATTCGGCAAAACCAATCTAATCTCTTCTATCACAGCAGGATCAACTCGGCCATGCAGGGGACGGTCAAGACCAGGTGCTCCTGTGGGTTCCAGTCGAAGCCGTTGAGTAACAAGGGCAGTGATTGTTGAGCCAAGTGTGGAAGACGGGGGG
>JAAEMK010001076.1 GCA_024225635.1 Desulfobacteraceae bacterium
TATTGATGCTCAGGGCAAAGAACCAGACTCTTCATGTGTACCCACTATTGACGAGGATGTAGCAGCTTAAAATCTCTTTATTTGGATTTCAGGGGCCAAATTGTGCCTAAAAAGTTCAAGTCGATTTAGACGCCCTAGACTAAGCCTGACCCCGGGAGGTGACCCAAAAACAAACGGCCGGTGGAGAATGAATCTCCACCGGTCGTTAAATCAGCGGTAATTACTGCCGGAGAGTTTTGGGTTGTTTAATTAAACCGGCTGTAATTACCACCAGGTGTTACGAATTGTTCTAAAAGATCATAGGGTTGCCTCGTCGACGATTTCGGCAAGATCCTTGACCTCCATTTTGCTGTCCCTGCCGCTGTCCTTGATGCCGTCGCTGAGCATGGTGATACAGAAGGGACAGGCCGCGGTGACGATGTCGGCCCCTGTATCCATGGCCTCCAGGGCACGCTCGTTGTTGATGCGCTTTCCGATTGTCTCTTCCATGAACATGCGGCCGCCGCCGGCGCCGCAGCACATGCCGTTGTCCCCGTGCTTCTCCATCTCGACCACCTTGGTGGCGTAGTTGACCTTTTTGAGCACTTCCCTCGGGGACTCGTAGATGTTGTTCCACCGGCCAAGGTAGCAGGAATCATGGAAGGTGATCTTTCCGAAATCCTTGCCGCTTGTCTTGAGCCGTCCCTCTTTCAGGAGTTCGAGGATGAAATCCGTGTGATGGACCACTTCATAATCCGCGCCGAACTGGGGATACTCGTTCTTGATGGTGTTGAAGCAGTGGGGGCAGCCCGTGAGGATCTTTTTGGGCTTGTACTGGTTGAACACCTCCACGTTCTCCTGGATCATCATCTGGGCAAGGTACTCGTTTCCGCACCGCCTTGCCATGTCGCCGTTGCACCGCTCCTCGTCACCGAGGATGGCGAAGTTGACCCCTGCCTTCTTGAGCACGCTCACAATGGCCCGGGAGATCTTGATGCCCCGGTCGTCATAGGAACCGGAACAGCCCACAAAATAAAGGATGTCGGCATCCGGGTTGTCCCGCATAAGTGGAACGTCCAGGTCCTTGCACCAGTTGGCCCGGGTGTCTGCGCTGAAACCCCAGGGGTTGGACTGGTTCTCCAGATTAGTGAAGGTATCCTGGAGCTCGGGCGGAAAATCCGCTTCCATGAGCACCTGGAACTTTCTTGCCTCCAGGATGATGTCAAGGTGCTGTATGTTGACTGGGCAGATATCCTCGCAACCCCGGCAGGAGGTGCAGGCCCACAGGGCGTCCTTGCTGATTCTTGCGCCCTCGTCCCCAACAAGCAGGGGAATGGTTTCAAGATCACCGTCCACGTCCATCAGGGTATCGGCATGCTCGAACAGCTCCACCTTGGCCTCATGGATCACTTCCTTGGGAGAAAGGGGTTTTCCGGTGAAATTGGCGGGGCACCTTTCCTCGCAGCGTCCACATTCGGTGCAGGAGTAGAGATCGAGAACGTTTTTCCAGTGGAACTCAGACACCTTGGAAAGGCCGAAGGTCTCGGCGTCCTCGTCCTCGATGTCGGTCTTGACCATGGGCTTTTCAACATCAAGGGGTTTGTAGAAGACGTTGGGAATACCGGCCAGCAGATGAAGATGCTTGGAACCGGGGATGTAGATCATGAAGCCCACGATGGTGCCCATGTGAATCCAGTAGGAGAGCTCCATCCCAACGGTCTTTGCAGACAAAGAGAGATCGGCCAGCCCCAGCATGGAGGAGAGGATGGCGGAGAATGAAAAGCAGGCCCCGTAATCAAAACCGTCGCTGGGCATGACCATGTGAAAGGCGTTGTAAAAATGAAAGGTGATGATGATGACCGAGGTAAATAGGATGATGAACTTTGCGTCATTTCCATTGGTAAGATAGTCCGGCTTCACCACCATGCGCCGGTACAGGCCGTAGCCGAGCCCCATGAGAACAAAAAATGCCAGAAAATCGGCCACAGCGAGATAAACGGTGAAAAGCCCGGGAAACATATGGGCGACACTGAAAGGGGGGATGATGCCCTGGACCATCAGCTCCAGGGAGTGGGGCTGGACCGCCAGGAATCCGAAAAAGATAAAGGTATGGGCAAGACCGGGCCAACGCTTGCGCCGCACATTGGACTGACCCAGGATATCGGTTAACATGAGCTTGAACCGCTCGCCGATGCGGTCCGGCAGGATCTTTCTCTCACCGCGAACCGCCTGCATGATATTGACAAGCCTGCCCACTCGAATGTAGAAATAACGAAAACCGGCGGACAAAAGACACGCCATCAACAAGGCTTTCACAATAGTATAGATTTCCATCGCGTTTCCTAAAATTGGGTGAAAATTGACTGCACTTATAGACCTTCGCACCCAAATTGGTACCTGCTTTACCTATCGGAATAAGAAATGGGCCAATTCATATGCGAGAGACTATAAGGGAAGCGGCAAAAATGCCGCTCCCCTGTGATTCAGGACCGGGCCCTATTTTTTCAGGGCGGCGGTCAGGGCGGGCACAACCTCAAAGAGATCCCCCACGATACCGTAGTCGCACTTGGTGAAAATGGGAGCATCCTTGTCATTATTGATGGCCACGATCACCTTGGAAGTTTTCATGCCGGCAAAATGCTGGACCGAGCCGGAAAGCCCGCAACCGATGTAAAGCTTGGGACTAACGATCTTGCCGGTCTGGCCCACCTGCATGGAGTGGGTGGCGAAACCTGAGTCCACGGCCACCCTTGAGGCGCCCACGGCACCGGCCATGGTGTTTGCGCACTCCTCAAGTATGGAAAAATTCTCCTTGGAACCGATGGGGCGGCCGCCGGTGACGATGACGTTGGCCTCGGAAAGGTCAACCTTGCCGGTATCGCTGGTCTTCACCTCTTTGACCACAAGTTTTCCATCGTCGCTGACATCGGCGGTAAAGGCCTCTGCCGCGATGTCGCAGGGAGCCTCGGCCTCCTCGATGGCATTGGGACGGATGGCGCAAAGGAACAGGTCGCCGGAAAGTTTCAGGGTGGCTTCGGTCTTGCCCGCAAACAGGGGTTTGACACAGGTGCAGGCGTCAAGGTCCACGTCGACGCAGTCAAGGGCAAGGCCGGAATTTGTGGCTGCGGCCATGCGCGCCAGGAGATCCTTGCCCCGGCTGCTGCTCAGGGTCAGAAGCGCGGTTACCTCGAAGTTTTTCATTGCAGCGGCAAGGGCCGCGGCCTGGAGATCGGGCTTCCGGGCAAAATCACCGTCGTTTGCCGTAACCGCGATCACCTTGGATACGCCGTAGGTTTTCAGGTCGTCCTGAAAAGGGGCGGCATCCGCCTCGAGGACGAAGGCATAGATCTCATTGCCTTCGGCCCTGGCCGCTGTAAGGACACCGAAATTGGCGGGTTTAACACTATTTTCGTTTGTTTCAATCAATACACCGATTCTTGCCATTGTTTTCTCCCTCAATATGTCTTAATGACCTGGAATGATTTAATTGCAAAAAAAAGGGGGCAGCCTAATCCAAGACCTTGGCCTCTTCCCTGAGAAGTTTGACCAGCGTATCAACCGCCTCTGTCACTGAACCGTCAATCATCTTCGCGTTGGAGCGCTCGGGTACCGCCTCGAGGCCCACAAGCTCCACAAGTCCGGCCCCGCCGGCTCCGAGGCTGCCCGCATCGATCTCATTGACCGGTTTTTTCTTGGCTTTCATGATATCGGGAAGCTTGGGATACCTGGGCTCGTTCAGGCCCTTGGTGGCGCCGACGACACAGGGGGCGGTCATCTCGATCACCTCACGCTCGCCGCCGCCGATCTCACGCTCAACAACCGCCTTTCCATCGGCATAGGAAAAATCCACAACCTCGGTGGCCACGGGGAGCCCCAGGTTTGCGGCAAGACGGTAGCAGGTCTGCATCCCTTCGGAATCGGCAGCCTGTTTTCCGGCAAAGATCATGTCTGCGCCGCCATCCTCTTCAATGGCCTTCTTCAGGATGAGGGCGGTCTCGTCGCTCTCCACAAACTGCTTGTCCGTCTTAATGAGAATTCCCCTGTCACCGCCAATGGCAAGCGCCGCCCGCACGGTGGTCATGGCTTTATCCTTGCCAAGGGTGACAATAACAACCTCGCCGCCCTCTTTTTTCACCAGCTGGCTTGCCTCTTCAATGGCATACTCGTCATAGGGGTTGACAATGAACTTGACAGACTCATCAAAACCGTTGCCTCCAACAACTTTGATATTCGCTGCCGTATCAGGAACATGCTTTACACAAACATAAACTCTCATTTTTCAATCCTTACCTTGCATGGTTATTGATTAATAGTGTACATGTCTATACAACATAGAGCATAAAAAATACGGGGTTGTCAACCGAAAAAATACATTATTTTTCCGGTTGATACTCACCAAGTTCCAGCTCCATTACATATTTATCCCCCCTGGAGTAGGAAAAGAGCAGCTCCACCGGGGTATTATTCCTGTCATAGGTGATGTTCTCCATGAGCAGTCCCGCCGAATTTTCCGGCAGATTGAACATGGTGGCTATCTTTTTGGAAAGATTGACGGCCCGGACCACCTGGCGGGAACGGACAAGTTCGATGCCGAATTTTTCAGTGATGGCCTTATAAAGGGAACCGGATGCTTCCACCACGGTGAGATCCTTGAAAAGGTTGTAGGGAAGAAAGCTCTCCTCATAGATAAAAGGAGCGCCGTCCCCTGTCCGCAACCGTTTCAGGAGGATCACCCGCCGCTCGGCCCCGAGAAGCAGGCGTTCGGCGATCTTTTTTTCCGCCACCATGGGTTCCATCTCCAGGACAATGGTCTTCTCCTCCAGATTGGCGCTGCCAAAATAGTCCTTGAAACTGGCTATCTTGCTGATGTCGTGGTGAAGTTCCACATAGGGAGCTTCCCTGACAAAAGAGCCGACACCCTTGACCTTCTTGAGCCGTCCTTCGGACACAAGCTCGGCAATGGCCTGCCTCAGGGTGTTTCTGTTCACATCACACATTTTCGACAGTTCCACCTCGGACGGAAGCTTCTCACCACCCTTGAATCGTCCTGATTCGATGAGCTCCTTGAGCCATTGGCTGATCTGCAGGTATTTTGGAACCGGATTTTCGAGATTAACTACTACCATAATGAGATATCCTTTTTACTGCGCGTCTGCCATTTTTTTTATTGACAAAACTGCGTTATCAATCTATCCCTGTATAGAACTCTATACGTAATTAATCAAGGTGTTTTTTTAATCAGCAGAACAAACCAATGGTTTTGACGGACGGATTATGGGAAACGTACTGATAATTAACAGCAATCTCAGCTCCTGCACCAAGATTAGCGACATCATAACCAACATGCAGCACAATGCCGTTGATGTTCAGACACTGGACAAGGGTGTTCAAAAAGCCATGACCGGCGAGTTCGACCTTGTCTTCCTTGCCGCAACCCTTTCGGACGGAAACGGACTTGCCTGTACAAGCCGGATTCTTTCCATCCCCTCCCCTCCCGAGGTCATCATCATGGGCGACCCGGACTCGGACACCGCCGAACAGGCCATCAAAAACGGCGCATGGGAATACCTCCAAAAACCCATATCCACCAAGTCGGTGATCCAGGCGGTAAACCGGGTCTTCAGCTACCGGGAGGGCATCCAGGCAAGCCCCGCCCCAAGGGTCAGCCTCAAGCGGGAGGGCATCATCGGCTCCAGCCGCCGGATGCGGCAATGCCTTGCCACGGTGACAAAGGCGGCCAACAGCAACGCCAACGTGCTCATCACCGGCGACACCGGCACCGGCAAGGAACTCTTTGCCAGGGCCATCCACGCCAACTCGAGCCGGGCCGGCAACCCCTTTGTGGTTGTGGACTGCGCGGCCCTTCCGGCCACCCTGGTGGAGAGCGTGCTGTTCGGCCATGAAAAAGGGTCCTTCACCGGCGCCGACAAAACGGTCCGGGGACTCATCAGCCAAGCCCACGGCGGCACCCTCTTCCTGGACGAGGTGGGCGAAATGGACCTGAACCTCCAGAAAGCGTTCCTCAGGGTGTTGCAGGAGCACAGGTTCAGGCCCGTGGGCTGCCGGAAAGAGGCCTACTCCGATTTCAGGGTCATTGCCGCCACCAACCGCGACCCGGACCGGATGGTGGAACAGAAGCTTTTCAGGAAAGACCTGCTGTACAGGCTCAACGCCATATCCCTGGGCCTGCCGACCCTCAAGGCCAGGAGCGGCGACCTGGAGGAGCTGGTAACCAGTCTCATGGAGACGGCCTGCCGCCGCCTGGGCACCGAACCCAAGGGGATTTCCCAGGATTTCATCCGGACCCTGGCCCTCTACGACTGGCCCGGCAATGTGAGGGAGCTGATCAACACCCTGGAGGGAGCCATCAGCGAGGCCTATTACGAGCCCGTCCTTTTTACAAAGCACCTGCCCGAACATTTCAGGATTCTCATGGCCCGTTCCGCCATGGAGCGTCCCGAAACCGGAGACGCCGCCCATGAAGTCAATGTGACCCGTGAAGTCCGTGAACCCCATGGCATCGGCCGGCCGGAGGAAACGGAAGAGCTCCCCCCCTTCAGGGCATTCAGGGAATCGGCCCTGGCCCGGGCCGAAAAACGCTATCTCAACACCCTGATGAAGACGACCAGGGGAAACATCAAACAGGCCTGCTCCGTATCCAGCCTCGGCAGGACCCGGCTATACACCCTGCTCAAAAAACATGGGGTGGACCGGATGGGGTGGAGCAACCAAAATGTGACGTAGAACCTGCACTGGTTGCTCTCCGGAACCACCGAACCATTAAATAAGGAGTAACGTGGAAACAAAACAGAGAATGATCCAGGAGTATGTTCCGGGAAAGCAGGTAACCCTCCTCCACATTATTGCAAGCCCCCAGCAAAGCGTTTATAAGAGCCTGGGACTCGACGATTCCTGTGGCGACGCCATCGGCATCCTGACCATCACCCCGGGGGAAGCGGTTATCATAGCCGCGGACGTTGCCACAAAAGCGGCCGCCGTTGATATAGGATTCCTTGACAGGTTTGGTGGAGCCATGGTAATTACAGGCGATGTTTCAAGCGTCGAGTCCTCCATGAACGAGGTGTTAGCGGTGTTTGGCAGTGTTTTAAAATTCAGTGTGGTGGAAATCACACGTTCATAGGGGACAATTTAAAATGAAGAAAACCATGCTGGTGGGTAAAACCGGCTGCGGCAAGACCACCCTTATCCAGGCCCTCCAGGGCAAGACCATCACCTACAAAAAAACCCAGGCAGTGAGCTTCTGTGACGCCATCATCGATACCCCTGGCGAGTTTGTGGAAAACCGGCGTTTCTACTCAGCGCTCATGGCCACATCCACTCCCTGCGAAGTCATCGGGCTTATCCAGGACGCCACGGCAAATCACAGCATCTTTCCCCCCAAATTCGGCTCCATGTTCAACAAACCCATCATCGGCGTAATTTCCAAGACCGACATGAAGGAAAGCAACCTTGAAAGGGCTGAGAAGTTTCTCAAATGGGCCGGCGCCCAGGAGATATTCATCACAAGCTCCATTGAGAACATCGGTATCAAGCCCCTGATCGAGCACCTTAGCCAATAAACAAGGCACCCAAAGACGGGGTCAGACTTAGCTTATTGACAAAGACTGTGCGGTTTGCCAGCAATGACGACAATAAGCTAAGTCTGACCCCGGGGGTAAGCGACAATAAGCTAAGCCTGACCCCTATATCAATGACCCCGTGGTTACGGCGGTATACATGTGTACACCATTCATGGATGGACCAGGCCGTACAAAGGGAACAGATGTTCACTTTTAGTGAACACTCCCTTGGATTCAGGGGGATAAGGAGACACACCGTCGAACAAATTTGCGCAGGCATCAACAGACCAACACCTTGTTTTTCCGACACAATCGACCAGCGCACCGGCAAAACAGCAATAAATTACCGGTTAACAGGCATGTTGGCAGCAGAATTGCACAGTAGACAAAAAAATCCGGATAAAGGTTTCAATCGAGGATCAACAACAATTGAAGGAGTTATCTAAGTGAACCTACGAAGTAAGATCAACAACCAGATATTCACATTCAAATCGGTGACGGACGTGCTTGCCAAGGCAAACAACGAGAAATCCGGTGATGCCCTGGTGGGGCTTGCTGCCGATACCGCAACCGAGCGGGTCGCGGCAAAGCTGTGTCTCTCCAAGCTTCAGCTGAAGGATATCTACGAGAACCCCGTGATCCCCTATGAAGAGGATGAGGTTACCCGGCTCATCTATGATGATGTCAACACCACCATCTACAAGAAGATCAGCAACTGGACCGTATCCGAGCTCAGGGAATACATCCTGAACAGCAAAACCACCCAGAACGAACTTCTGAATCTCTCCCGGGGCCTTACCAGCGAGATGATCGCGGCGGTTGCCAAGCTCATGTCTTCCATGGATCTTGTCTACGCATCCAAAAAAATCAAGGTTGCCGGCCACTGCAACACCACCATCGGCCTCCCCGGCACCCTGTCCTTCCGTAACCAGCCCAACCACCCCACCGACGATGTGGAAGGTGTTCTTGCATCCCTGAAGGAGGGGCTCTCCTTTGGCTGCGGTGATGCCGTCCTGGGCCTCAACCCGGTTGAGGACAATGTCGAAAACTTCGAGCGGGTGATGATGGCCATTGTCGGGGTCAAGGAGAAGTATGAGATTCCGACCCAGTGCTGCATCCTGGCCCACGTGACCACACAGATGCAGGCCGCCAAGAACGGAGTGCCCGTGGATCTGATGTTCCAGAGCATCGCCGGCACCGAAAGCGCCAACAAGGCCTTCGGCATCTCGGCCTCCATGCTCCAGGAGGCAAGGGAGATCGCCCTCAAGCTCGGCACATCCACCGGTCCCAACGTCATGTACTTTGAAACCGGCCAGGGCTCCGAGATCAGCCTCGACTGCCACCACGGCGTGGACGAGATGACCCTGGAGGCCAGGACCTACGGCGTGGGCAGGCGGTATCATCCCTTCATGGTCAACAACGTGTCCGGCTTCATCGGACCCGAAACCATCTACACCGGAAAAGAGGTGCTCCGGGCCGACCTTGAAGACCTCTTCATGGGCAAGCTCCACGGACTTCCCATGGGCATCGCCCCCTGCTACACCAACCACATGAAGGCGGACCAGGACGACCAGGAGATGGGCACCATGCTCTGCGCCATGGCCGGGGCCAATTTCTTCATGGGTGTCAGCGGCGGTGACGACTGCATGCTCAACTACCAGGACACAAGCTACCATGATGACGCCAGCATCAGGGAGATCCTGGGCCTGAGACCCGCTCCTGAATTTGAAAAGTGGCTTGAGAAAATGGGAATCATGGAGAACGGCAGGCTCACCGAGAGAGCCGGAGATCCTTCAATATTTGATAAATAAGGAGACTATAAAACAGTGGACAACCAAATAGAGAAGGACATCGTAGAAAGCGTACTTGCCAAACTCATGGAGCAGGGAGTACTGAATCCGTCGGCAAAACCGGCACAGGCAAAGGAAGCCGCCGCCGTAAGCACAATTGATACGGACAGCGAGCCCGTCACCCTGGAGCCCATGGACACCATCGGCGTCGAGAATCCCAACAACCCCGAGGCCCTGAAGATGATGAGAAAATCCACTCCGGCACGGATTCTCATGGGACGGGCAGGAGCCCGGCAGCGGACCGCATCCCTGCTCAACTTCCAGGCCGACCATGCCGCCGCCGTAGACGCGGTTTTCAAGGATGTGTCCGACGAGTTCCTTGAAGAGCACAACCTGTTCAAGGTCAGGACCATTGTCAAGGACAAGGACGAGTACCTCATGAAACCCGACCTTGGCAAAAAGCTCAGCGAAGAGACCAAAAAGGAGATCCTTGAAAAGGGTGAAAGGGGCAAACAGGTCCAGATCATCGTGGTGGACGGGTTGAGTTCCACCTCCATCGAGGCCAACATCGCCGACGTCATGCCCGCCCTGATCCAGGGCCTGGAGACCCAGGGCATTTCCGTTGCAAAACCCTTCTTCATCCAGTACGGCAGGGTCGGCGTCATGGACGAAGTGGCTCCGCTCATGGCCTGTGACGTCATCGTTGAATTCATCGGCGAGCGTCCCGGCCTCATCACCGCGGACAGCATGAGCGCCTACATGGCCTACCGTCCGGACCAGAACACGGTCGAAGCGGAAAGAACGGTCATTTCAAACATTCACAGGGGCGGCACACCCCCGGCAGAGGCGGGCGCGCACCTGGCGACCGTTGTCAAAACAATGATCGATAACAAGGTAAGCGGCGTAAAGCTTGCCGAACTGATGAGATAACCGGGAGCAGCCACCGTGGGAACTTCTAACCTGCAAATAGTACAGAGCGTCGGCATCGACATCGGCACCTCCACAACCCAGTTTGTGGTGAGCCGGCTCACCGTGAAAAACGTGGCCCCGGGAAGCCTGGTACCCAGGTTCGCCATTACGGACAAGGAAGTACGGTACAAGAGCGACATCCACTTCACCCCCATCGACGGCAACAACAGGGTGGATGCGGACAAGATCTTCACCCTGATCCGGTCGGAATTCGACCGGGCCGGGGTGAGCCCGGAAACCATTGATACGGGAGCCGTGATCATCACCGGCGAGACGGCCAAGAAGGAGAACGCCAAAAGCATCTCCGCCAAGGTGGCCGGTATTGCCGGGGACTTTGTGGTGGCGACCGCCGGGGGCAAGCTTGAATCCATCATTGCCGGCAAGGGCTCGGGCGCGTCTGATCTTTCCAGGCGCGACTATGCCACCGTGGCCAACATCGACATCGGCGGCGGGACGGCCAATGTGGGGATCTTCAAAAACGGCAAGGCCCTGGATTCCTGCTGCATCAACGTTGGCGGCAGGCTTCTCCAGGTGGACCGGTCCACGGCCCAGGTCACTGCGGTGAGCGAGCCCATGAAAGCGATCCTCGAGGACTGTGATCTCGGACTTTCACCGGGGGACACCGTCACCCGGGAACTCCTGGGCAGGATCTGCCGGCGCATGTCCACGGTGATCCTGGAATGCCTGGGCAAGAACCGGCTCAGCCCCCTTGCGGAACGGCTCCTCATGACCGATCCCCTGCGGCTGGACTATGACATCGATACGGTGATGGTATCGGGAGGGGTGGCGGACCATGTCTATGCCCCCTCTTCTTCCATGGCGCTGCCCGATGCCACCCGGTACGGTGATATAGGTCCCCTTTTCGGCCTGGAACTCGCCCAGCTGTTCCAGGCGAGAAAGGTGCCCGTGGCAGAGCCCACGGAGACCATCCGGGCTACGGTCATAGGCGCAGGAGCCCAGACCGTGGATGTCAGCGGCAGCACCATCCTTGCGGACGACGAGGTTCTTCCGTTCAAGAACATCCCCGTTGCCATCCCCTTTTCCGACACAATCCCCGTGGATGAAGCCGACATTGCACAGGCGGTAACCCGGAGCATCGACAACTTTTACGAGAACGACGCCCTGGACAAGATCGCCATCGGGATTACCGGCAACCAGTACTTCTCGTTCAAGGAGATCCAGGCCCTTGCCAGGGGACTCATAAAAGGGCTGGCCCCGGTGATCCGGGCGGGTTTTCCCGCCATCATCGTGCTCGAGGCGGACATCGGAAAGGTGCTGGGCCAGAGCATGAAAGCGGTGGACGGCAATATGAACATCGTCTGCGTGGACCAGCTGCTGGTCACGGAGGGCGACTATGTGGATATAGGAAAATCCATTGCAGGGGGGACGGTGGTTCCCGTGGTGATCAAGTCTTTGGTGTTTGAGACAAAACAAATTTAACGATTCGGTTCCTGCATCCGCTATCTGCTATACGATGCCGGAACCCCTTGATTGGAGGCCAATATAATGAAAGGCGATGCACTACGCGCACAAGTACTCAGTGTCAAACTCATACCCAATGTCAATCCGGCCATGGCCAAGGAGCTCAACCTCGAGGAAGGCCACAGGAGCATCGGTATCTTCACCTGTGACATCGATGATGTAGCCTATACCGCCCTGGATGACGCCACCAAAAAAGCCGTGGTTTCCGTGGCCTATGCAAAATCGTTCTACGGCGGCGCGGTCAACGCCAACACCAAGCTTGCCGGTGAGTTCATCGGAATTCTCTCCGGCCCCACCCCTGCCGAGGTCAAGAGCGGCATTGACGCGACCGTGGATTACATCGAGAACGACGCCGCCTTCTACTCGGTCAACGAAGACGACTCCATCTGCTACTACGCCCACTGCATTTCCAGGACCGGCACCTTTCTTTCAAAAGAGGCGGGCATCCAGGAGGGCAACGCCCTGGCGTACCTGATTGCGCCTCCCATCGAAGCGGTATACGGCCTGGATGTGGCAATGAAGGCGGCGGACGTGGAGATGGCGGCATTCTATGGCCCCCCGTCCGAGACCAACTTCGGCGGCGGTCTTCTCACCGGCAGCCAGTCGGCCTGCAAGGCGGCCTGTGACGCCTTTGCGGACGCCGTGAAGTTCGTGGCTGAAAACCCCATGAGGTACTAGGATGAAGGACACAGCCCTTGGAGTCATAGAAACCTTTGGATTCGTTCCGGCAGTGGAAGCGGCGGATACCGCCGTTAAAGCCGCCAACGTGGAGATCCAGGGGTGCAGGTACGTGGGGGCGGGACTGGTATCCGTACTCATTACCGGGGACGTCAGCTCCGTCAAGGCATCAGTGGACGCCGGAAAAACGGCTGCCGAACGATTGGGACAGGTGATCTCCACAACGGTGATCGCCCGGACCGGCGAAGGGCTTGAAACGATTCTTGTTGATGAAACGGAATCGCCGGAACAGCCTGGGCCTGAACCCGAGCCCGAGCCGACAAAGCCGGAGCCGATGCAGCCGGAGCAGCCGGAACAACCGATGCAAAAAGCCGTGTCCGGGCCTGGGGAAGCGGCAGAACCCGCCGACAATCCCCAACCGGCAGCTTCCGGGCAGACCCCAACGTCCCAGTCCAAAAAACCTTCATTGGAAACAATGAGCGTAAAAAAGCTGAGGAACCTTGCACGGACCCTGGACCCCTTCTCCATTGCCAGGAAAAAGATAAAATTTGCCCGTAAGGACGAACTGGTCAAGGCAATTTCCGACCACTACAGGCAGAAAAAGGAATAAACCATGGTAGATACGGACCTATTATCCATTCAGGAAGCACGCTCCCTGGTCAGGTGCGCACGCACGGCCCTGGCCGAGTTGGCCAAGGCGGACCAGGAGCAGGTAGACGACATTGCGGCAGCCATTGCAAGCCGGGCGGCCTCCCAGGCGGAAGCCCTGGCCAAAATGGCGGTGGAAGAGACAGGATTCGGAAAATGGGAGGACAAGCGCCAGAAAAACCTCCTTGCCAGTGAGATCGTCTGGAACCATATCAAACCCATCAGGACCATCGGCGTACTCAACGAGGATAAGGAGAAAAAGATCCTTGAAATCGCCACCCCCGCCGGGGTCATTGCCGGTTTGATTCCGTCCACGAACCCCACATCCACGGCCATCTACAAGGCGATGATCGCCCTCAAGGCCGGAAACGCCATCGTGTTCAGCCCCCACCCCAGCGCCCTCAAGTGCATCACGGCCACCATCACCATGATCCAGGAGGTGCTCAGGGAAAAAGGGATGCCTGAAAACCTTGTCAGCGTGATGAGCTACCCCACCATCGAGGGAACCGCCGAGCTCATGAAGGTGGCGGATCTCATCCTTGCCACGGGCGGCCCGGGCATGGTCAAGGCGGCCTACAGCTCCGGCACCCCGGCCCTTGGGGTCGGTGCGGGCAACGTGCCCGTATTTGTGGAAAGAAGCGCCGACATCAACGATGCCGTCACCAAGATTTTTGCCAGCAAGACCTTTGACAACGGCACCGTGTGCGCCTCGGAGCAGGCCCTGATCACGGAAAGGGTCACGGCCGGCAAGGTGAAAGCCGCCGTGATCGCCCAGGGCGGCTACTTCCTGGAAGGGGAAGACCTCCAAAAGGTCAAGGCTGTCATGGAGCGTGGCAGCGGCGGCATGAACCCGGCCATTGTCGGAAAGGACGCCCAGACCGTCGCCAGGATGGCCGGAATCAATATTCCGGCCAACACCCGGATCATGCTGAGCGAAGAAACAGAGGTCGGCCCCAAGGTGCCCTTTTCCAAGGAGAAGCTCACCGCCCTCATGGCCTTCTATACGGTGGAAGACTGGCAGGAAGCATGTGAACTGTGCTTCAAGCTGCTCAAGAACGGCGGCCTTGGCCACTCCCTTGCCATCCACTCCAACGACAACCGGGTGGTCCGGGAGTTTGCCATGAAAAAGCCGGTCTCACGGCTTCTGGTCAACACCCCCTCCACCCACGGAGCGGTGGGCCTTAGCACCAACCTGGCCCCTTCCCTCACCCTCGGGTGCGGCGCCGTGGGCGGCAGTGCCACCTCGGACAACGTTGACACCCTTCACCTGTTCAACATCCGGCGGGTGGCCTATGGGGTTGACACCAACGACATCGAAGCGCCCCCCGCACAGGAAAGGGAGATCGATGTCAAGCTGCTCACCGAGATGATCATGGAGCGGTTAAAGGCAATCTAATTTTTTTTGGGAGTCAGGCCCTGGCTTATTAGCTTATTGAGGCCTGCCCCTTTAATCATGCTTATATTCACACCAGGGGAGATGTAAAACTTCATGTTCTTCATGTCCTTCATGGTGAAAAAATAACTCACAGGAGAAACAATATGTCATCAGACGCACTGGGAATGATCGAGACAAAGGGACTGGTTGGAGCCATTGAGGCTGCGGACGCAATGGTCAAGGCGGCCAATGTAAGGCTCATCGGAAAGCAGCAGATCGGCGCGGGCCTTGTCACCGTCATGGTCAGGGGAGATGTTGGAGCTGTAAAGGCCGCCACCGATGCCGGAGCTGCGGCAGCAGACAGGGTGGGAGAGCTTGTCAGCATCCATGTTATTCCAAGGCCCCATTCCGACGTGGAATCCATCCTGACAGCAAAGGGATAACCGGCCATGAAAGTCATCACGGAATCGTTTCTAAGGGAGAGCTTCAGGACATCCGTTCCTGAAGCATTCCGCCTCGAGGAGGGTCAGATCATCACCCCCTCGGCCGCCCAGTTCCTGGGAGAGAAACAGGTGGCTTTGGTGAGGTTTGGCGAAAAAGCGCCCGCTTCCTCCCCTAGGTCGGAGGAAGGGAAGGCTGGGGCGGATGCCGCTGAAGCTGAAGCAAAAACATCCCAAGAGACCCCGCCGGGCTATGAAACCCGGACCCGGTACAGATCGGCCAGTGACGGCGGCCTGTTTGAGAAAAAGCCCGAGCACATGACCCAGCTCCACGGCAAGCTGCTCGTACCCAAGGACCATCCCAGGATTTACCTGAGGGGCAAGCTGGACTCCCTCCAGAGCTTCACCCTCCTGCTCCAGCACGGGGCCGACCAGCAGGGCCTCACCGGCCTTGTCGAGGACTTAGGCGAAATCCTGTCCTGGGAACGGGAGATATTGAAGGCCGAGGTCCTGGACCAGCCCCTGGAACAGGCGACCATCCTGGGACTCACCGATCCCGAGCTCAGGGAGCGCTCCCACAACCCGAAGAAGTTCTTCAAGACCGGGCACATCCTTCCGGCCCTTGGCATGGATCTCATGATCCTGAGGCTCAACAAGCTCAGGAGCGAGGTCCGGGAAGTTGAGCTTGCTGCGGTGAAAGCATTCAAGGGGGAGTTCCAGGTTGAAAAAACCGATATCCTCCAGGCCCTGAACAGAATGAGCAGCGCGGTCTACATCATGATGCTCAAATTCAAGGCGGGGCTGTATAAATAACGGAGACCATTCATGGACAAAACCGCAATAGAGAAAATCATCAAACAGGTGCTGGCGGAGCTCGGAAAAACCTCCGACGCCATACCTGTGGAACTCTCTGCCAGGCATGTCCATCTGTCCCGGGCTGATATGGACACCCTCTTTGGCTTTGGCGAAAATCCGACCCCGGCCAAGGAGCTCTCCCAGCCGGGCCAGTTTTTAAGCAAGGAGAGGGTCAGGCTCATCGGCCCCAGGGGAGTGATAGACAATGTCGCTGTTCTCGGGCCGGCAAGGCCCGAGTCCCAGGTGGAGATCTCCCTGACCGATGCACGGATTCTCGGCATCGACACCCCGGTACGCCAGTCCGGGGAGATAGAAGACACCCCTGGCATTGTCCTGTCATCCCACAAGGGCATCGTGGGACTGGACCAGGGGGTAATTGTGGCAGGACGACACATCCACATGCCCGCAAAGGATGCGGCAAGGTTCAACGTCAGGGACGGGGACCGGATCAAGGTACGCATGAACAGTTCAAGACCCGTTGTGATGGAGGATGTGCTGGTCCGGGTCAGCGACCGGTTCAACCTTGCCATGCACATCGATTTTGACGAGGGCAACGCATGCGGATGGAAACAAGGGGTGCCCGGCACCATAGTAACAAACCAGGAGAAAGTAGTTGAATTTTGAACAGATAGACCAGCAGATAGCAGACCTCGAGGCCTGCATAGACACAACGGCAGAGGTGACGGCGGATGAGCCCCTCCTCGTGGGAGTGGACCTTGGAACCGCCTACATCGTCGTTGTGGTGTTAAACAGTGAAAAAAAACCGGTGGCCTGCGCCATGGAGTTCGCCCAGGTGATCAAGGACGGCCTGGTGGTGGACTACATCGGCGCCAGCAGGATCGTCAAGAAGCTTGTGGACCAGCTGGAAGAACGGCTGGGCAGAACCCTTGAGGAAGCTGCCATTGCGGTCCCCCCGGGAACCGGGGAGCGGGATTCCAAAACCCACACCTATGTGGTGGAGGGGGCGGGCCTCACCGTCACCTCGATCCTTGACGAACCCACGGCGGCCAATGCCGTACTGGGCATCGAGGACGGGGTCGTTGTGGACATCGGCGGCGGCACCACCGGGCTCTCGGTACTGGAAAAGGGCAAGGTGGTATACGTGGCGGATGAAGCCACCGGCGGTACCCATCTGACCCTGGTCCTGTCCGGCAACCACCGGGTGGAGTTTGAAGAGGCCGAGGCCATAAAAAAAGATCCGGAACGCCAAGGGGAAACCCTGCTGGTGGTCACCCCGGTGATCCAGAAGATGGCCTCCATCGTCCGGAACCATATCGAGGGCAGAAAAGTCACCGGGGTATACCTTGTGGGCGGTACCTGCTGCCTCAAGAACTTTGAAAAGGTGTTTGAGAAGGCCCTGGGCCAACCGGTTTTCAAACCGGCCAACCCCTTTCTCGTGACACCCCTCGGCATCGCCCTCAAATGCGGCACCCAGGAGACACCATGGAGTTAGAAGACCTGATCCAGAAGCTGACCCGGGACATTCTCCAGCAGCTGAACGATGAAACAGAACCCGGGACCGGGGGTGGGGCCGAAGCAAAAACCCAAAGCGAGACTGTCCTGATATTTGGAAAGAAGGAGGACACTTACACCGAGCCCCTTCTCTCCCTGATCAACAGCAACGCCCGCATCCTGTTTCTGGATGAGGACTGGAGGGACAAGGCCATAGACCGCTACGTCCTTCCCCTGCTCACCCTGGGCCAGATGGGCGAACTCGCCCAGGGAACGGCCCGGGGACGAATCGGCGGAGAAGTGCTTACCACGGTTCTTTCCGGCAAAACCGTTGAAGTGGTCCAATACGGTTACACCTATTACATGGAGACCGCGCCGGAACCGCTGCTGAGGCTGTACGAAACCCAGAAGGAAACCCTGAAGGGATTCGGAATCAAGGAGTTCGAGCCCATGGCGAAAGACCTCCTGCGGTCCAGAAAACGGGTGGTCACGGAAACCGAGGTAAAAAACGCCAGGGACAAGGGGGCTTCGACCCTCCAGGTTCCGGCGGACGCCTGTATAACGCCCCTAGCAGAAGAGTTTGCCAGGGACAATTCAATAGAAATCCTGAAACGATAGGGGTGGTTCAATGATTATTTGCAAAGTATTAGGAAGTGTGTGGGCAACCCGCAAGGACGATGCCCTCAGCGGCGTTAAACTGATGATCGTACGGCGGCTGGAGGTGTGCAACAACACCGAGACCGAAAGTTTTGTCGCCGCCGACTTTGTCGGGGCCGGTATCGGAGACCGTGTCCTTGTGGCAACGGGCAGCTCGGCCAGGAACGCATGCGGTCAGGCGGATGCTCCCATCGATGCGACCATCGTGGGCATCATAGATGAACTTGAAACAGGGATGGGCGACTAAATGAGCACCCTGGGTCTTGTAGAAACAAAAAGCATTGCAGCCGGTGTCCGGGTGGCGGATATGATGATGAAGCGGGCCGGCGTGGATCTTGTCAAGGCTTCCACCATCTGTTCCGGACGGTATATGATCCAGGTTTCCGGCAACCGGGAAGAGGTGAAGACCTCGGTGGAGGCGGCAAGGGAATCCGGCGCCATCCTGGCCGGTACCTTCGTGATCTCCAACATCAGCCCGGAAGTGCTGGCGGCCCTAAAACACGCGGCTCCTGTGAGCAGAAACAATGCCCTGGCGGTAATTGAGTGCAAAACCGCCACGGCCGGCATTGCCGCGGCCGATGCCGCCGTAAAGGAGTCAGGGGTGGCGTTGCCCAAACTTGTCACGGGCCAGGGAATCATGGGGAAATCCTACTTTGTCCTGGCGGGGGAGCTTACCGCGGTGGAAGCAGGTACCAGTGCAGCAAAGCAGATCCTTGGAAAAAAGCTCATCGAAGCCGTTGTCATCCCCTCCCCCGACTTTTCGGTAATGAACGCTCTTATAAAGGTTGAAAGGTAAAACCATGGGTAAGACACTGATTAGATGCAACTGTATCGACCAGCACATCTGCCGGGAAACCAATACAATTTATATGAACAACTCCATGCTCCTGACCTCTGAGGCCAAGGATTACCTCAGGAACAAGGGGATCGCCATCGTTTACGGTGAAAAACCGGAAACTCCGGCGGCACCGGAAGCTCCAGCGGCACCGGAAGCTCCAGCAGCAGCGGAGACACCTGAGGCACCGGCCCCGGCCTGTGAGCCCGAGGCAACCGATGCCCCCTGCCCGGCCCCGGAGCCGGGCGAGATGGAGAAAATCATGGAAACGGTAATCACCATCCTCAGGGACGAGTACCGGATAACAGACACCAAAACACTGAAAGATCTCGGTTTAAAAATTATAACCAGGGTAAATTCAAACTAACACAAGGAGTAAGGTATTATGAACGCATTGGGAATGATCGAAACAAAGGGACTGGTCGGAGCCATTGAAGCCGCGGACGCCATGGTAAAGGCCGCCAATGTAAAACTCGTCGGTCGCGAGCAGGTGGGCAGCGGTCTTGTAACGGTAATGGTCCGGGGTGATGTAGGCGCCGTCAAGGCTGCAACCGACGCAGGCGCTGCCGCTGCCGACCGGGTGGGCGAGCTGGTCAGCATCCATGTCATCCCAAGACCCCACATGGACGTCGAAGGCATCCTCCCCTCCTGCTCTGCGGAGTAGCGGCGGCTGCCCTTATTAAAAAAGGTCTGATCACCGGGGATCGTTTGAAGTGATCCGATATAGGGGGCCGGGCTTTTTTATTGTATTTTTATCAATAAGAACGCCCGGCCCCATGGATTGTCATTGACACACGTAAACGGTTTGTTGTAAAAAGCGAGGTTTAAAATGGATATTGATGAAAAAATGCTTGAAAATCTCATCCGCAAGGTTCTTTCCGAACAGCTGGCAAATTGCCGGACAGACGAAACCAAAACCATTGACAGAAACAGCGGTGTGATCACCATAAAGGCGCCTGCCGTGCAAACCGAGCGGTTTGATACGGGCAAGCCCGGAGACCAGGTCTTTCTCAAGGATGCAGTCACCCTTGAAGAGAGCCCGAGAATGATGTTCGGCATCATGGAGATGAAAGAGGGCTCGGCCTTTGACTGGACCCTTGGGTATGACGAAGTGGACTACATCATCGACGGCACCCTGGAAATCACGGTTGACGGTGTTAAAAGCACAGCAAGCAAAGGTGAAATCATCTTTATCCCCATGAACACCTCCGTGACCTTCAGCACTCCGGATTCAACACGGTTCATGTACGTGACCTATCCGGCAAACTGGAGTGACCAATAGTTTAAATATATTAAGAATCAAAGGAAGTACCAGTGACACAGTTTAACGGAAAAACGAAAATTTGTTATGATGAAAACGCCATGGAGGTCCTTGAGACCCTGGACGCCAAGCACGCGCTTCTGGTCACGGATCCCTTCATGGTCAAGACCGGCTTTTCAAAAAGAATCGTCAGCCATCTTGAACGGGCAAACATCGCCTATACCATTTTTGGCAACGTGGAACCGGACCCGTCGTTGAACACCGTTAAACAGGGAATGCTGGCAATGGATGACGCCACGGACGTGATCATCGCCCTGGGCGGCGGCTCTGCCATCGATACGGCAAAAGCCATCCTCTATTTCTGCTACAAAGCCGCCCCGGAAGGCAAAAAACCGATCCTGGTGGCCATTCCCACCACCAGCGGCACCGGCTCCGAGGTGACGGCGTTCTCAGTGGTGACGGATACGGAAAAAGGAATCAAGCTTCCCCTGGTGGACGAACTCATGATTCCGGACATGGCGGTTCTCGATGCCAGGTTCACAAGGACGGTTCCGGCCTCGGTAACTGCGGCCACCGGCATGGATGTTCTCACCCACGCCATCGAAGCCTACACCGCCCGCAAGGCCAACGCCTTCACCAACCTTTACGCGGAACAGGCCATCAAATACGTGTTCAAGTACCTGGCCCGGTCCTACAGCAACGGTGATGACATGATCGCCAGGGAGAAGATGCTCCTTGCATCATGCATGGCCGGCATGGCGTTCAACAACGCGGGACTCGGCATCTGCCACAGCGTTGCCCATGCCCTGGGCGGCGCCTTCCACGTGCCCCATGGAAAGGCAAACTCCCTGGTACTTCCCCATGCAATCCGGTTCAACACCTTTGACGCAGGCGAGAAATACCGCTCAATCGCCGCTCTTCTGGGCCTGCCCTCGGCCACCATTGACGAGGGTGTAACCAGCCTTGTCCACGGCATCGAGTGGCTCAACGAGCAGATGGGCATCCCCAGCCGGGTCAGGGATCTTGGCATAGAGCAGGCCGATTACTCGGCAGCCATTCCCACCATGGCGGCCCATGCCCTGGACGACCCCTGCACCGAAGGGACCCCGAGGCTCCCCAGCATCAGCGACCTCAAAACCATTTTCGAGCAACTCTATTAGAATAAACGCTGATGGAATAATAGAATGATGAGATTGGAATGAAAGAAACGATCATAGAAAAAGTAAAACAGGCAGGGATTGTGGGAGCCGGCGGCGCCGGTTTCCCCACCCATGTCAAGGTAAATGCCAAGGTCGATACCGTGCTTGTGAACGGTGCCTCCTGTGAACCGCTCCTCATGAGCGACCCCTATCTCCTGGAGCAGGAGATCGACACGGTGATAAAAGGGCTGAAAGCGGTCCTGGACGCCACCGGCGCCACTGAAGGCATCATCTGCCTCAAGGGAAAACACGCCAAAGCCATGGAAGTCGTGGCCAATGCCGTCAAGAACGACAGCGATCCGCGGATCAAGATGTTCGAGCTTGAAGACTTCTACCCCGCCGGGGACGAGCATGTGCTGGTCAACGAGGTGATGGGACGCACGGTCCCGGAAGCCGGGCTCCCCCTAAACGTGGGCGCCGTGGTCAGCAACGTGGAATCCCTCTACAACATCGCCCTTGCCATGGAGGACAAACCCGTCACCCACCGCTATCTCACCGTCACCGGCGAGATCCGCAATCCCATGGTGGTAAAGGTCCCCGTTGGATCACAGGTTTCCGAGGTGCTGGACTTTGCGGGCGGCTCCCTGATCCCCGGGTACAGGGTGGTGGACGGCGGTCCCATGATGGGCCGGGTGCTCGACACCACGGACCGTCCGGTCACCAAGACCACCTCCGGCCTCATCGTGCTTTCCGAAAACCACAACGTGGTTGCCGGCAAGATCCGTGATCCCCGGGTGATCCGGCGAATCAGCACCACGGTCTGCTGCCAGTGCAGCCAGTGTACGGACATGTGCCCCCGGAACCTCCTGGGACACAATCTCCACCCCCACAAGCTCATGCGCTCCTATGCCTCGGACATGGTTCCCGTGGAAGCGCGCAAGGAAGCCCTGCTCTGCTCCGAATGCGGCATCTGCGAGAAATTCGCCTGCCCCATGGGCATCAGCCCCAGGGAAGTGAACGCCCAGATCAAACGCGAGCTTGCAGCCGAGGGAATCCGGCCCCAGTCAACTGGACAGGAGCCGGTGAACAACCCCTTCAAGGCCACCCGCCACGTCCCCACAAAACGGTTGATGCAGCGCCTGGATGTCGCCCAATACGACACCCATCCCCCCTTCAGCCGGACGGAGTTCGTCCCGAGCCATGTGACGCTCCTGCTGGGACAGCACATCGGCGCACCCGCAATGCCGGTTGTTGCCGAGGGCGATAGCGTGACCGCAGGAGACCTTGTGGCCGAAATCCCGGAGAAAGCCCTGGGCGCCAGAATCCATGCCAGCATCACCGGCGTGGTAACAAAGGTCACCAAGGACGCTGTTACAATTAAACATCAGTAATCGAGGTTGATAGATAATGAACTTTAGAACAATCGGCTCTGTGGAGCTTAACAGCATAGCCGTCGGAATCCATGTGGCCGACGAGATGGTAAAGGCCGCCAATGTCGACCTCTTGATGTCCCGTCCCACCTGCCCCGGACGCTATCTCATCATTGTTGCCGGCGATACCGGCTCGGTAAAAACAGCCGTGGAAACAGGAAGGGACATCGGCAAGGAGATGGTCATCGACTGGTTCACCATCCCAAGCGTCCACCCCTCCGTCATCCCGGCCCTGGGCGGCACCGCCATCGTCCCCGAAATCACGGCCCTGGGTGTCATCGAGACCTACACAACGGCCTCCTGCATCCTGGCCGCCGATGCCGCCGCCAAATCAGGCATGGTGGATCTCATCGAGATCCGTTCAGCCTCCGGCCTTGGCGGAAAAGCCTTTGTCACCATGACCGGCGACGTGGGATCGGTTGAAGCATCTGTTGCGGCAGGAATCCAGGCCGTGGGCGATTCAGGCCCCGTGGCAAGCCACGTGGTCATCCCCTCCCCCAGCCAGGAACTGAAGCAGAAGCTCCTGTAAGCCCACCAAAAAAAAGCACACCATTGCCCGGCACGCCATGTGCCGGGCTATTTTATAGGAAATCGAAATCAAATCGTTAGTCTTGGCAAATGACCATGGAAAGACCGGGTCATGGTTGAGGATTTTGCAAGGCCAGACGTTTCTTCATATAAAGCTTGGAATGATTGCCGCAAAAGTCTTCCAATGTCCCAAAAACTTCATATCCTGATTTCTCATAAAACCCGGGGCTTTGAAAACTGTATGTGTACAGATACACACCGCCGCATTTTTTCTCAATACCCCTTTCCTCGGCTAAAGACAAGAGCTTTTTTCCTGCCCCCTGCCCCCTGAGATCTCCCCTGACCCAGAGACTTGCAATATAAAGCCAACCGCCGCCGATTTGTCCATGGATACCGGCTGTTATTGAATTTGAATCATCAATTGCCTTAATAATAAAATTTTCATAGGAATAGTTATTAATTTGGGCGCAGTTAAACTGGAGTAATTGCTGCTCTAAAAAATTAATTTCTTCCATTCCCGGATCAGACTCTAAAATAATTTCCATTAAGTAAACTCGCACGCATAACCGGAAGTCCGGTTATTTTTTATTTATCTCCGATTTCAGGTCTGGATCACCGCGCAGTTCTTTCCCTGTTTCTTACCCCGGTACAGGGCCTTGTCGGCCTTGGCAACCGAGGCGTCCAGCCCCTCCTTGTGGGAGAATAGCGAAATGCCGTAGGTCATGGTCACGCGCAGTTTCGTACCTTTCCAGGAAAAATCCTGGTTTTCCAAGGCCCCTTGTATCCGCCGTACCAAAAGGACGGCCCCTTCCGGGTCTGATTCGGGAAGCAGCAGGATGAACTCCTCTCCCCCCCAGCGGCCCAGGATATCCTGGCCCCGGATCTCCCGGGAAAGCAGCCGGCCCATTGTTTCAAGGACATCATCCCCGCAGTCGTGCCCATGGGTGTCGTTCACGGCTTTGAAGTCATCCACGTCGCAAAGGATGAAGCTCATGTTTTGCTTATTTCGCCGGTGGCGCTGAATTTCCTGGTCCACCCTCTCCAGGAACCCGCGCCGGTTGTTGAGCCCGGTCAGGGGATCTGTCCTGGAAAGGTGTTCCAGCTGTTGTTTCTGCTCCAGAAGTTCCCTGGTCCTTTCATTCACAAGCTCAGTCAAAACCCTGTTCTTCCGGGTCTCCCTTGACAAGCGCAGATAGATGCCCAGGCAAGCCAGAAACAGGACGGACCCCAAGCAACCCAGCCGGAAGTACCATCGTTCCCAGAAGGGCGGGGTGATGGAGATGCCAAGGGACGCCCCGGTCTCATTCTTTTGCCCCATGCTGCTGGTCCCTTTGACCCTGAACCTGTACTCCCCCGGGGGAAGGTTGGAGTAGTGGGCGATTGCCCCGGACCCCAGGACCCTCCGCCATGCCTTGTCACACCCCTCCAGCCTGTAGCTGTAAATGTTGTTGACCGGCGAATTGAAATCCAGAAGCGCGAAGGAGATGGACAGGGAATTCTCATCATAGGAAAGGGTCACCCGGTCGGTTTCATGGGCGGGCCGCTGGAGTATGACCCTTTTTCCGTAAGCCGTTCCCGGAAGCACCGGTTTGTTGGGCAGGGAAATCCCGGAGATAACCATGGGAGGAGGTGTTTTATCGATGAGCACATCCCGGGGATTAAAGGAAAGATAGCCCGTCTCCCCGCCGAAAACGATTCGATCCCGGGAAAAGGAGATCATGGCCGCCCCCTGGTTGAAGACCAGGGGAAAATCAAAATTACGGATGCCGTCCCTGGCCGGATCAATCCTGGAGATCCCCCTGTTCGTGGAGATCCAGACCGTTCCCGATCCGTCCACCACAATGGCTTTGATGAGCTCCCCCGCAAGTCCGTCCCTGGTGGTATACCGCCGGAAATTTCCCGTGGCGGGATCGAAACGGGAGAGCCCCTGGTAGGTACCCACCCAGATGCAGTCCTCCCTCCCAAGGGCCAGGGCGGTTACCACGTTGTTGGAAAGGCTGGCCGGATCTTCGGTGCTGCGGGTAAACGCCGCCAGGGTGCTTCCGTTGGCATCCAGGCGGTAAAGCCCGGAATCCGTGCCAACCCACAGATTCCGCCCGGGGGCGGCCAGGAGGGCGGAGACGGTCCGGCTGCCGTTTATCTCCGGCATGTGCAGGGTCTTTCCCGTGGCCGTATCATGTCTGAACAGTCCGTTCTCCCGGGTGCCGGCCCAGATCCTGCCCTGGTGATCCCGGGCCAGGGCCGTGATGATCCTGGTGTCCGGGACGGACCCGTTCCCCTGGTTCAGCCGGGAGAAGCGCCGGGTTGCCCTGTCGTAGAGGACCAGGCCCTTTCCCCAGGTGCCGATGAGCAATTCCCCGGATTCATTCCCATAAAGGGCATTGATGTCCTTGCTTCCGGGCCCTTCAGGCAGAGCGGCCGGAAAAGATGCGCACTCCCCATCCTTTGGAATCCGGTTCAACCCATTGTACCAGGCGCCGCTCCAGATTCCCCCCTCTCCGTCGTCGGCAAGGGCATGGATGGAGTTCAGCCCCGGACAGGAATCGTCATCCCCGTTCCCTTCGTGGAGGGTGAAGCCGGAGTAAATCTTGCTCAGTTTGTTCACCCCTCCCCCACGGGTGCCGACCCAGAGCACCCCGGATCTGTCTTCATGTATCCACCGCACATCGTTGTGGGACAGGGTCCCCTTTTTTTGATAATCCCGCCTGAAGCGGTCCCATCTCCCAGTCCCAAGGTCTACCCTGTAAAGGCCGTGGCTGAGGGTTCCCACCCATAGGATATTCTGGTCATCCTCATACAGGGCGCTTATGGAATCGGAAAGAAGGGCCCGGGGAAACCCTTTAATCGTTCCGGGGAACGCAAAGCAGCCGGTCTTGGGATCGAACCGTTTCAGTCCCTTCCCGGTTCCCACCCACAGCCGGCCGTCCGAACCGGGATAAAGGGCCCGGATTCGATTACTCAGTTTTTCGTCCCCGAAGCAATAGTAGGAATTGATTTGCCCCTGGTCCACATCGAACCGGTTCAACCCGTGGTCCGTGCCCACCCAGAGAGTTCCGTCTTTCGTCTCGGTAATGGACCAGATCCTGTTGTTGCTGAGCCCCTGGTCACCGGCCTTACCGGCCAGGTACCGTGAAAACCCGCCCGTGTCCGGGTGGAAGCGGTTCAGGCCTTTGCTGAAGGTACCGGCCCAGAGGATTCCCCGACTGTCCGCAAAAAAAGACTGAACCCGGTCTTCACTGAGGCTTGCCGGATCACCTTGCATATGCCTGAAAACCCGGATTTTACCGGTGGTCTCGTCGATCCGGTTGAGTCCCCCGCCCCAGGTCCTGACCCAGATATACCCCTTGCTGTCCTCCAGCACGCCCCCGGAATCATTGTGGGAGATGGAATTAATGTCCGTGGGATCATGCTGGAAAAGCCGCATGCGGATGCCGTCGTATTTAACCACCCCGTTCCGGGTACCGAACCACATGAAGCCGTGGCGGTCCTGCATGATCCGGAAAACCGTTGAATGGGGCAGGCCGTCTTTCTGGTCCAGATGTTCAAAAAAATAGATGGGAAGGGGTTGGGCCGGGGATACGGAAGCAAGCAATCCCATAATGGCCATAATAAAAAGGAACAGGCGTAAGAAACGGCTGTATGATGTTGAAAGCCTGTGGCTACGGTACTTGGGTGCGGGAGCAAGTAAAGATATAGTCATGGCCCCACTATAGCACACCGCTACGGGGTGTCAAATTTTGCCGGCAATGGCAACCCCCGTTGCCATCATCACGCCGCCCGCGGAGCGATTCAGTTTTGTCAGCGCACTTCTGCTGGAAAACATCTGCCTCGCATGGCTGGCCAGGCAGGCATACACCATCAGCACGCCGGACAGAACAAATGCGATAACACAGGCGATCGCTGCGATATCAGCCCCGTTCAAGCCAGACAGGTCAACAAATGTCGGCAGAAGCCCGCAATAAAACAATATTACTTTTGGATTGGATAATGTTATCAAAAAACCGCTCAGGATATTTCCCCATGGTGATTGCTCTTCCCGCAACGGTTCCGCTCCTTCCGCCGACGGCTTTGAAAACCAGATTTTCAAGCCCAACCAGAAAAGGTACGCACCGCCGCAAAGCTTTACAATGATAAAAAGCTCTCCAAGTTTCTGAGCAACAATGGAAAGGCCGAAAATTGCAAACATCAGATAGATCAAATCCCCCAGAACAATCCCCAGGATCACGCCAAGGGCAGGCCGGAAGCCGGAGGCAAGGGATCTTGCAACCGTCGCAAAAACGCCGGGACCGGGACTTGCCGCCAAAATCAGCATGGCTGTAGACAAACTTATCAGCGAAACTAAACTCATCTGTTTTTCCTCAAAAGAAGATTTTCATTTACCGGATCAAACGTATTGAATCATGATTCAATGTCACGGACCTATAGCCTTGTCAAGATAAAAGACGAACGGCCACCGTGAAGTTGGAAGTTGATGGAAGTTGAAAAGTCAGGGACGCGCATAAAACTATACGTTTCGATGAAAAAGTATTCATATTTTTTTAGTCGTCCCTCCTGAAACCCCTAAAAAAAGATGTCCACCCGCCGGATTTTGAGATATAGACACACCAGGAAAATATTATGAGACAACAGAATTTGAACCAGACAGGCGTTATACAGGAGAGCATCCGGGGGATTGTGGACAGGGTCACCTACCACAATCCTGACAATGGATGGTCCATTCTAAGGGTGCTGCCCTTTAACAATCCCAATGGCCAGGAGACGGTGATCGTGCACCAGACAAAGGTGTTTGCCGGGGCCACCATGGAATTTCAGGGAAAATGGACGGTGCATCCCAAGTATGGCCGCCAGTTCCAGGCCACAAAGGCCGAAGAGAAGAAACCCGCAACAACGGCCGCCCTTGAAAAGTACCTTGGATCGGGCCTCATCAAAGGGGTCGGCCCCAAGACAGCCAAAAAGATTGTCAAACATTTTAACGACCGGACCCTCGAGGTGTTTGAAAAAAACATAGACAGGCTCACCGAGGTTCCCGGGATTGCCCAGAAGAAACTCAAGAGCATTGAAGAGGCATGGATCGAGCACAAGGCCATCCGGGAAGTGATGATGTTTCTCCAGTCCCACGGCATCAGCACCCTGTTTGCCGTCCGGATCTATAAGGAGTACGGGGATGAAGCCATCGAGACCGTGACCGGGGATCCCTACCGCCTGGCCAACGACTTTTACGGCATTGGATTTTTCTCCGCGGACAAGGTTGCCCTGAGTATCGGGCTTGCCCATGACAGCCCCCAGCGAATCATGGCCGGCATCAAGCACGTGCTTGCGGCAAGCCGGAATTTCGGCCACTGTTATTTGACCCTCTCCCAGATCAACGACCAGGTCACGGAACTCCTGCAGCTCAACCTGACAGAGCGCCTGCCCATGCTCCTGCAGCAGATGGAGAAAGAGAAACTTCTCATGGTTCGCACCCTCGAGGTTGAAAAAGGCGCAAGCGAGCCCTGCTACTACTCAAAATCCCTCTATTTTGACGAACTCTACGTTGCCAGGCGGATTGCGGCCATGGACCATCCCCCACGGGTGGACATGGAGCGGATCACCCGCTGGGTCGAACGCTTTTGTGAAGCCAACAAAATTGATCTGAGCGATGAGCAGACCGCTGCGGTCAAAGAGAGCGTGTGTGAAAGATTCTCCATCCTCACCGGCGGGCCGGGGTGCGGAAAGACCACCACCACCCAGGTGATTGTGAAACTGATCCAGGCAATGGGACTGACCGTGCTCCTTGCGGCCCCCACCGGGCGCGCCGCCCAGCGCATGAGCGATGTCATCGGCCAAGAGTCCAAGACCATCCACCGGTTGCTGGAATGGAAGGGCGGCAAGTTCATCAAGAACGAAGAAACGCCCCTGCAATGCAATTTTCTCATTGTCGATGAGTGCTCCATGCTCGACATCAACCTTACGGCCTCCCTGTTAAAGGCCGTTCCCGAGCACAGCCAGGTGCTGTTCATCGGAGATTCGGACCAGCTGCCGTCGGTGGGGGCCGGTAATGTGCTGGGGGACATCATCGCATCCGGCACCGCCCCCTGCTTCCGGTTGACCAAGGTTTTCAGGCAGGCCCGGGAGTCCCTCATCATCAGCTATGCCCACAAGATAAACACGGGGGAGATGCCATGGGTGGAATCCCCGTTCAAGCGGCCCGGGGTGTGGCAGGACAAAACCGACTGCCTGTTCATCGATTCAGATGAGGCCACCCAGGAGCAGCTCACTTTCATCCACCGGGTCAAACGGCTGGTTGCGCTCCAACCGGGTGAGCCGGAAAACGAATCAGACGCCGACAACGACAACGGCACAAACACCGACAACGCCCTGTTTGAATTCCGCGGCAGCGAACCCGTGGTTCCCTATGAAAGCGAGATAACCATCCCCAAGAAATTCCGGCATGTCAACCTGCACCAGGTATCCGAGGCAACCACGAAGATTGAAGAGCTCAAGGCGGTCCTGAAGAAAGTACACCCATGGTCCTCCCTCCACTACGGCTATACGGCCCTGGACAGCGTCAGAATGCTCTACCAGGAATGGATACCCAAGTACTACGGGAACAACTGCGAAATCCAGATCCTCTCCCCCATGACCCGGGGAAGCCTCGGCACAGGTAACCTGAACCGGGTGATCCAGGATTCCGCCAATCCGTTCATGGAAGGAAAAAGCCAGCTCAAGGTCGGGGAGAGAATCTTCAGGGTCGGGGACAGGGTGATCCATCGAAAGAACAACTACGATCTCGGGGTTTTCAACGGTGACATCGGCACCATCCTGGATATCGACAATGTTGAGCTGACCTGTGTGGTTTCGTTTTTTCCGGACGGAAGAGAAGTCTATTACCAGCGGGACGATATCATGGAGCTGGATCTCGCCTATGCCATCACCATCCACAAATCCCAGGGAAGCGAGTTTGAGATCGTCATCATTCCGGTCCTGACCCAGCATTTCAAGATGCTCTTCCGCAACCTGATCTATACGGGATTGACCCGGGCCAAAAAACTGGCCATTTTCGTGGGGACCCGCAGGGCCCTGTCAATGGCCGTGAGGAACCAGGATACCAGCCAACGGCAGACCACCTTGCAGGAACTCCTGGGGGACGCTTCCGGGGGACGCTTCTGAGAAACGCTTCCGGGGACGCTTCGTTTTCATTTTATGAGTTCCAAAACACTGTTTATTGTTGTATCCTCCGAAAAAAGGGAATCAGGTTTATTCCCGGCCTGCCGCGGACTTAATAACGGAGGGAAGCAACATGCCCGACATATTGAATTTGAGAAAATTTGTTGCCCCTGAAATCATTTTCGGTGCGGGAGCAAGGAAATTAGCCGGCAGATACGCCCAGCAGTTTTCAGCTTCAAAGGTGCTCATTGTAACCGACAAAGGCGTCATTGCAGCCGGCTGGCTGGCGGACGTTCGGAAAAGCCTTGAAGAAGCCGGTATCCCGTACCATGTGTTTTCCAACGTGACTCCCAATCCCCGGGCCACGGAGGTTATGGAAGGGGCCGAAGTATACGGAAGGGAAGGATGCAATGTCATTGTCGCCATTGGGGGCGGCAGCCCCATGGACTGTGCCAAGGGAATTGGTATCGTAAGTTCGAACAACATGAATATCCTCAGGTTTGAAGGTGTCGACAAAATTCATATGCCGGTACCGCCCCTGATATTAATTCCAACCACCGCCGGAACGTCAGCTGACGTGTCTCAGTTCTGCATCATCTCAAACAGGGACGAACTTGTGAAGATCGCGATAATCAGTAAAGCCCTGGTGCCGGATGTGGCCCTGATTGATCCGGAAACCACAACAACAATGGATCCCTATCTCACGGCCTGTACAGCCATAGATGCCCTTGTTCATGCCATGGAAGCCTTTGTTTCCACAGCAAGCGGGCCCTTGACGGATATGCATGCCATCGAGGGGATAAAGCTTGTACGGCAAAATCTTCCGGCCCTGCTCAGGGACCGGGAAAATGCCCGGCTGAGGGAAAAAATAATGCTCGGCAGCATGAAGGCCGGCCTGGCATTCTCCAATGCGATTCTCGGAGCCGTTCATTCAATGTCACACAGCCTGGGCGGATTTCTGGATCTGCCCCATGGTGAATGCAATGCACTTCTTCTGGACCATGTTATCAACTACAACTATGACTCTGCGCCGGAAAGATTCAAGATCATAGCCGAAGCAATGGGTCTGGATGTCAGGGGGCTGAGACCCAAAGAGATCAAGGCCAGGCTTATAAATTGCGTGGCCGCCCTGAAAAACGAAGTAGGGATTACCCGGACCCTCTGTCAAAGAAGTGTGAAAACTTCAGACATACCGCAACTGGCCAAAAAAGCGATTAAAGACGCCTGCCTGCTTACCAACCCCCGAAAAGCGACAAAAGGGGACCTTGAAGTCATCTATGGAGAGGCAATGTAGGGGGGAGGCAATGTAGCGAAAATGGGAACTGATGATGATATCTTAAAAGGTCGGAGCCATGGCAAACAGAAAAAAAAAGGGATCCGGTTCCGCACCGAATGATGGTGCTGAACAGGATCAACTCCTGAACCTCATCGGCCTTGGTGAATTTTCCGGACGCAAAAGCTATTATCCCGAGCTTCAGAAAAAAATCGCGGAGCTTGAAGAGGAAAAGAACAAGTATGAAAGAATTTTTTCCGATGCGCTGAGCGGTATTTTCCAGGCCGAAACCGATGGGGGAATAATTGTAGCAAACCCGGCAATGGTCAAATTATGCGGCTACCCCTCCCGGGAGCAGCTGATTTCCATTTCAGACATTGGCACACAATTATTTGCCGATCCGGAAGAAAAAGACAGATTGATGGAAAGGCTGCTTGAAGAGCAGTCAGTAATCGGTTTTGAGACACAATTTAAAAAATACGATGGAACGGTTATTGAGATTTCCTTAAACGCATCTATCCTGAAATCTTCCACGGATCAATACCTTGAGTGTTTTGTCCAGGACATCACCGAGCGCAAGCAGGATGAGTATGAACTGAGGAAAGCACGCAACTACATTTTCAACATCATCAATTCCATGCCCTCCGTACTGATCGGCGTTGATCAATACGGAACCATAACCCAGTGGAACCAGGAAGCGGAGCGTGCCACGGGGGTGTCGTCAAAAGACGCCGAGGGACAACCCCTGGACAAGGCGATTCCCCGGCTGTCCGCCGAGTTGGAGCGGATACGTTCGGCCATTGAAACCCGGCAAAAGCAATCCGATCCCCGCCGCCCCAACCATGAAGACGGCAAGCGCCACTATGAAGACCTGACCGTCTACCCCCTGATCTCAAACGATGTGGAAGGCGCGGTGATCCGCATCGACGATGTCACCGACAAGGTATTGATGGAAGAGATGATGATCCAGAGCGAAAAAATGCTTTCAATTGGGGGACTTGCCGCTGGTATGGCCCATGAGATCAACAATCCCCTGGCCGGTATCATGCAGACCGCCAATGTCATGGCAAACCGGCTGGGTGAAAGAATAGATATGCCTGCCAACCTGAAAGCCGCCAAGGAGGCGGGCGCCTCCATTGAAGCGATCCAGAAGTTCATGGAGGCCCGGGGCATTCCCCGCATGGTGGAAGCCATCATGGCGTCGGGACGCCGGGTGGCGGGGATTGTGGAAAACATGCTCGGTTTTGCCCGCAAAAGCGAGGCCCGGGCATCTTCTTCCTTCCATTCCCTTGGGGAACTTATCGACAAGACCCTGGAGCTTGCGGCAACGGACTATGATCTGAAAAAGCAGCACGACTTCAAATTGATCGAGATCAGAAAAGAGTATGAAGCGGGCCTCCCCCCCGTGCCCTGTGATGGTGCCAAGATCCAGCAGGTCCTGCTCAACATCCTTAGAAACGGCGCCCAGGCCATGCAGGAAGCAGGAACCGGGAAGCCCCGGCTTGTCATCCGGACGCATTTTGAAAAGAGCCGGAAAAGGGTCTGCATCGAGATAGAGGACAACGGCCCCGGCATGGATGAAAAGACACGCAAGAGGGTGTTTGAGCCGTTCTTTACCACCAAACCCATGGGAGTGGGAACCGGCTTGGGCCTGAGCGTTTCCTATTTCATCATTACCGAAGACCATGGGGGAGAGATGGCTGTCGTATCCCGCCCCGGCTCCGGCGCTAAATTCATCATCCGCCTGGGTCTTGACCTCCCGGGGGAAGCTACCGGGGAACGGTGAACTATCTCTTTACACGATTCATAATGCAGAGGTTCCATAAAATATCCTATACTGTTAGGAAAGAAAGAACATAGATATGTGAACAAAATGTAATAGATTGTTTGCTTAATCCAACAGCACCTTTTTCTCATTAGGAAAAAATAAAATCGTTCCCCATCATTAACATGCCTCCCTTTTCTATCCCATAAATAGCAGGAGAACGCGAGTCAGTCTCGTTTGCACTGTTTTTTCGCAATTAGAAAGATATCTTAAAAAGAAACCGGATTCCTAAACCAAGAGATGATTGGCACATTACTTGCTGTATTCAAGTAATAATCGCGATTGTATGGGAAAAAGACTGTTTCCTCCTACGACAAGATTTCTAAATTGTTGTTTGAGACGGTCATGTTTTTTTACATCCATGAGAAAGCCAAACCAGTGGAAACGCTGGGACGGAAAGCCACGGGTCCCATGAGGGGGACAGCCGGTTGCCTTGGAAAACATGGAGGTGGTTATGAAAAAGTTTTTCGTTTTTTTAGGGGTGCTGTTTTTAATATTTTCTGTTGAAGGAGTTGCCGGGGCCTTCAGTTTTGACATGGGGCCGGATTCTTATGTCGACGTAAGCGGCACCCAAAATGTGTTAACAATGTATGCCAACGTCAATCCGTTACTAGACAACATCATGTTTGATCTTGAGGAAGGTCAATCAAGCAAGTTTCTCTTTGCCACCATCGGAACAACCGAGAGCTGGGTCAATGACGATGACACGACACCTGGTAAAGTAACTGCCAACCTCGATTTTGAGATTCCGGACCTGCTTCAAGGCATCAATGGAGATTCTGTCGGCTTTTTTTCAGGACTCCTCCGATACAATCAAGGCTGGAGTCTAACCTGGGATGATCCTGTATTTGTTGATTTCGGTTATATGAACAGCGGGCGATTTTCAATTGAGTTAACAGATCTTAAAGAATCAAACGGATGGTGGAAAGGGCCGAAAAGCAGCGCAAAGGTCTTTGCGACAATAACCCTGGAGTCAGAGCCTGTTCCCGAGCCCGCGACCATGGTTCTTTTCGGTCTCGGCCTTGTCGGCCTTGCAGGAGTAACCCGGAAGAAACTCAGAAAATAAAATCCTTTGCGCTTTTCCAGGCCCGGCACACAGGGCGGCATAGCTAAAGGACTTAAATCCGCTGCCGTAAAAAACCTTCTAAAGGGTTGTAATCAAAACTCTTTAGAAGGTTTTTTCTCGGGGGTTAACCGCTCCGGGGGACGGTGAACTATCTCAAAAGGTCGGTGTACTTCTTGAACTTGTCGCTGTTCATCAGTTCAACACACCTGTTGAACCGGTTGAGGCCGTAGTTCCAGTACCACTCCTTTTCCTTGCCGTTGAAAATCTGGATCGGGGACCAGAGGTACCAGAGCACGTCGTTGACGAACTTGTCGATCAGGATAAAGGCATACTCTTTGTCCGTTACCTCCCTGCCGAAATACTGGTTGAGGAAAAGCTGCTCCTGCTCATCGGTCAGCCCGACCTCGAGGGAGAAGGCGGCAAGATCCATGAGGGGGTCTCCGATTCCACCGTACTCCCAGTCGATGAAGAAGATCTCGCCGTCCTTGACGATCCAGTTCTCCGGAAGGGGATCGTTATGGGTGGGCGACTGGGGCCTTGGATTCTTGGCAAGAATCGCCTCCATGTCGGCCAGCTTCTCCATGACCTTGTCATGGCCCTCGTAATTTTCGATGTTGTTCTTCTCGATCAGTTTAATGTAGCTGTGGACTTCGTCGAAAAAGTCGAATTTCCCCATGAACTCTGCTTCGGTGTTATGAACTTCATAGAGTTTCTTGGCGATCATGGAGATGTAGTTATCGGCCTCATCCGTGGAAAAATCAGGGACATGCAGGGTTTTTCCATCGATGTAGGCATCGATCTTGTCACCGGTGGTGGAATCATAGTAGTAGAGCGTGGGATTGATACCGGCCTTGGCCATGATATGGGCGTTGTTATCCTCGGCGGGACGGTCAATCATCTCGGCGGTTCCCTTTCCGGCAACCCGTACGGCATAGGCGCTGCCGCCCACGGTAACCTTGAAATTCTCATTGGTCAGGCCGCCCGGCAACTTCTCAATGCTCTCAATATCCTTGCCATCATACTCCGGCACCTTGCTGACCATCGCATAAATCTGATCCACATGTACCTGATCGATCGAAGCCTCAATAGTAACCTTTTCCATTTCCCTCATACCCTTCTTTTATTAAGTTGTAATAAATTATTTCCCAGGCTCCCGGCCACGGTTACCCGGCAAATGTATCTGAGCTAAACCCCCGGGATTTTTTCAAGCCCCCTCCAACTCCCAAGGATTATAACAGCACCACAAAGTATAGAGTTCTATACAGAAGTAGATTGCCCGGACATTTTTGTCAACAAAAAAACACCCCTCCTTCAAAAAGAAACAAGGTTAGCTTAAAATAACATATAATTACGAATACTTACCGACAAGGTCAACCGGATAAAATCCAGCACACCCCTGTATAGGCGCGGGGATGGGGCACAAAGTTTTCTGTATAGACGGGGATACGTTTTACCCCGTGAATGGGAAAACCGTTAGAAAGAGGCCATGGTTCCCTGGTCAAGGGCCTTGTCCCGGAGAAACCCGAACACGGCCTTGCCCTTGATCCATGGGGACCCCAGGCCGGCATCACCCTGCTTGAGGCGTTCAATCCACTGGGGATCAAGGCCGGCAACGGGATCGGGCCAGAGCACCAGGCGGTTGGTATCAGGATTGTAGATCACCATGGGACCGAAGAACGTCCTGCCGCCGGTGTCGTCCGAAACACGGCCCCAGACGCGATACCCCTTGATCTGAAACAGGGAGGGCGCGGGCACATAGCCCAGGATCTCGTTAAAGAGCACCACAGCCTGAACAACCTCCTCTTCCCCGGCTTTTTCAAGTGCCGCCGCCCCCTCCTCGAGGATGGAAGCAAGATCCGCCCTTCCAAAGGTCAGATCCAGGGAGCCGAGCAGGTCCTGCCGGAGAAAGACAAGGGAATCGTTTCGCCTGCTCTTCACAACATCCTTGTCGCTGAGGATCTTGATGGCGTTACGCACGCTGATCATCTCCTTGAGGGTGGGATTCCTCCGGAGCAGGACATCCGCAAGGGTGGTTTCAAACAGGGGCAGTTCGTTGTCAAGCACGAGGATCTGATAGTTTCCGTCGGTAAGGGGCCGGATATAGAGATCCATCTCCCGCTCCCTGTGAAGCTCAAAGGTCGACATGTCAAGGAGCTTTTTCATGGCCTTCTTGTTTATCTTGAGGCCGCTCGCAGCCGGCCCCAGGGTTCTGTCGACGGTCCCGGCAAGCTCGTTGATGGTGATCCGTTTTAAAAGATTTTCCTTGAAACCCATGACGCCTCCTCTCTCTCTATCCCCCCTCTCTTTCAGGAAGGGAATGGGGAATCTTTGACACCCGGTCATACATGACCATGCTCCCTGCAACGGCAACGTTGAGGCTGAACTCACCGGGCAGCTTCACAAGGGCGTGGCAGCGGGAGACAACCCCCGGGGCAAGCCCAAGCTGCTCGTTACCCAGCAGGTAGACAGCCCTTTGGGGATGGTCGAATTGGTTCAATTCAACGGCGCCCTCTTCCATTTCAACGCCTACGAGCCGGGTGTCATGGGGAAGATTGCTGTAGAACCCGTCAAAATCGTCATAATGGTAGAGGGGGATCTTCGTCCAGGTACGGGTCACATCCCCCGGCTGGTGACGGTACCTGTTTCCAATGGTAAAGATGAACGAGGCCCCCAGGATATAGGCCGACCGCCACAGGGTGCCGATGTTCATCTCTTTTACCGAGTGCATCAACCCGATCCCGTAAAACCCGTTCTGCTGATATTGCTGCTTCAATCGTGACATACCTATGTAATACCCCTGTGAACGGAAACAGTCAACCGATAGAGCCCGATCTTTAGCCTATGCTAATCAGATTGTTTATGGTAATTTTGTCGGTCAGGAAAGAATAGGGAAAAAAACTACACAAGGGAGGGAGACAATGAAAGAGACCGTAATGATTTTCGGCAAAAGCTCATGACCCTTTACCAACGCTGCCCGTGAGGCATTTGCACAAAAAAAGATCGCGTTCAGGTACATCGATGTGGTGATGGAGCCGAATCAATTAGATACAATGCTCGACTATTCGGACGGCAGCCGCAAGGTGCCGGTGATCGTTGAAGACGGCAAGGTGACCATCGGATACCAGGGCAAAGGCTGAAAGGTCTGATCTCCGGCTGGATGCCGGAACACGTTACAAAATGAAAACAGGAGTACGCAATTGAAAATGACAAAAGCGCCAAACGGACAGTTCCCCATAGACGACTTTAAAAGCGGGGAATCATGGCGTCTGTTTAAAATCATGGGAGAATTTGTCGAGGGTATCGATACCCTGCACAACATCGGCCCCGCCGTCTCCATCTTCGGATCGGCCCGGACCACCCCGGGAAA
>JAAEMK010001077.1 GCA_024225635.1 Desulfobacteraceae bacterium
AGACAAAAGCATAATTTCTTAAATTTTTGGTGCAAAAGCACTAAGTTAATAACTGCAAGACCCTAACCAAACTTTTCCCAACCCTTAGGGGCATCCTGCATGGAACTCCTACCCTGCGGGGTCCTATCTTAACCTCTTTTCTTTACTCTGCGGGGCAAAGCAATCTTAGAATTTCTTCTTCAAAATTGCAAATTTTCTACTTTCCCACCCCCCCGGTTATCTTAACTTGGACTAGGTTTGGTTGAATTGGGAACAAAGTAGCACTGCAGGTTTAAGACAACCTAGATTTATGCCCCGCAGGGTTAGAGCCACCAGCAGAGGTTAGGCACGATGAAACCTGGGGTGTTAGAAGGTACAAAAACTTTCATTTATAACAAAATATCAGGATATTACTACGTATCAACTTAATGGAAAGAGACACCATAATAATTTCCAACCTATTTCTAACCTATTTCTAGCACCTTGGGGGGCTCTAACCCTGCAGGGCAAACCTAACTTTAACGTAACCTAACCTAAATATAGCCTATAAAGCAAAATTAAAGGGGTTATTTGTGCTCCAAGCGCATCACAGAGGTTTGCGTAAAAAAATTTTGAAT
>JAAEMK010001078.1 GCA_024225635.1 Desulfobacteraceae bacterium
ACCGCTGTAAATCGTGTCGTCGCCGATGCCACCAAAGAGCGTGTTGGCACCCTCGACGCCGTCGATGAAATCGTTACCCTCACCACCGTCGGCCTCATCGTCACCTTGGTAAAGCGTGATGGTATCGTTGCCGCCGCCGGCCTGCACATTATCTGAAAATGACGCATCGTCGGTGACGGATTCGCCATCGGCATCGACGTAGTTGAGATCGATCGTTTCCGCATCATCTGTGCCCTGGACAATGCCGTCAGGAGTAGCAACCAAGTCTGCCGAACTAACGCCAGTCAGGGTCACGGTTTCGTCATCGCCGAAAGAAACGACCGCATTGCCGCTAACATCATCGCCGAGCGTAACGCCGATCGGCAGACTTACGAAATCTATCGTTTCGCCCCCAATCTGGAGGATATCCGTCCCCACCACAAAGTCCGTGATCGTCGTGAGGGCTGTCTGGGTGTTCACGTCCCCTGCCAGCAAGAAAGTGTCAGCGTCACCGCCACCGGTCAGGCTGTGATCACCGCCGTAGCCCAGTAACGCGATCAGTTTATCGTCGCCTTCGCCGCCTGAGATCTCTGACCCATGGAAACCGCTGTAAATCGTGTCGTCGCCGATGCCACCAAAGAGCGTGTTGGCACCCTCGACGCCGTCGATGAAATCGTTACCCTCACCACCGTCGGCCTCATCGTCACCTTGGTAAAGCGTGATGGTATCGTTGCCGCCGCCGGC
>JAAEMK010001079.1 GCA_024225635.1 Desulfobacteraceae bacterium
CCCCACGTGGCCAAAAGTGCATCCAAAGTGGCCAAAAAGGGCCCCAGGTGGGCCCATTTTGGCCCAGCCGTGCTCACTTTTGAGGCCAGCTGGGCCACCTTTGGCGTTCCTTGGCGCCTTTTTACGCACTTTTTAGCGCTTTTTAGCGCTTTTTGAGCAAAATCAACAATTTTTAGAGTACTTTTCTGACTTTTGCTGAATTTTCCATTAATTTTCAGCAAAAATGCATAACTGTTCATGAAAACCTGATAAAAATGCATAAAAATGCGTAAAAGAATGCCCCAAGTGGCCAAAAGTGCATCCAAAGTGGCCAAAAAGGGCCCCAGGTGGCCCCATTTTGGCCCAGCCTGGCTCACTTTTGAGGCCAGCTGGGCCATTTTTGACGTTCCTTGGCGCCTTTATACGCACTTTAAGCGCTTTTTCTGTCTCTTTGTGCAAAATAAATAATTTTTAGAGTAATTTTCTGAATTTTGCTGAATTTTCCATTACTTTTCAGCAAAAATGCATAAATGTTCATGAAAACCTAATAAAAATGCATAAAAATGCGTAAAAGAATGCACCAAGTGGCCAAAAATGCATCCAAAGTGGCCCAAAAAGGGAGGGGCCTATTGGGCCTATAGGCGTGGGACTTAGAGGTTTTTTTTGAGGGGGGAAAATGATGAAAAAAATGAAAATTTCAATTTTTTTTTAATTTTGCTGAATTTTCCATTAACTTTCAGCAAAAATGCATAAATGTTCATGAAAACCTAATAAAAATGCATAAAAATGCGTAAAGGAATGCCCCAAGTGGCCAAAAGTGCATCCAACGTGGCCAAGAAGG
>JAAEMK010001080.1 GCA_024225635.1 Desulfobacteraceae bacterium
GCCAGACATGGACGGCTATGAGGTGTGTCAACAGTTGAAAGCGGATGAACGCACGCGCGACATTCCGGTGATCTTCCTGAGCGCGCTGGATGACGTGCTGGATAAGATCAAAGCCTTTTCAGTCGGCGGAGTGGATTACATCACCAAACCGTTTGAAGATCAAGAGGTGCTGGCGCGCGTGCAAACCCATTTGGAATTGAAGCATGCCCGCGAGAAACTGCAACAGCAAAACCGGGAACTGATTGAAGCCGCCCGGCTGCGTGAAGATGTCGAACGGATCACCCGCCATGATCTCAAAACACCGCTGAATTCGATTATCGGTTTTCCCCAGGTCATGATGAGGGATGGCAACCTAACCGCGAAACAATCAGAGTATCTTAAAATGATTAAGAACGCAGGCCTGACGATGCTGAACATGATTAACCTCTCCCTGGACATGTTCAAGATGGAGAGGGGAACTTACAAGTTAAGACCCGTACCTGTGAATCTGCTGCCCACAATCCGTAGAATCATAAATGACACGGACTCCCTTGCGATAACGAGGAGGCTGTCCGCGGTGATTCTGATTGACGGAAAACCCGCAGATAACGAGGAAAATTTTTCA
>JAAEMK010001081.1 GCA_024225635.1 Desulfobacteraceae bacterium
CCACTTTACGGCAAAAATCACAAACCTTTGCTTATAGTTTTTAAGATCTTTCTGTTTTTAAGTTAAAAAAACCATTTACTCAATATATGTATGACATGGCAATTATTAATAATAGGATAATTGTAATTCAGGATGAATGACAACTTTTATATATCTTATGAGTTTCATTAATTCTTTATGCCCTTATATGAATTTCCTAACAGATTGTTTCTTTAATCATTTCTTATGAAACATATGTATATGCCATTTTTGTCAATAGATTCTTCTATAATATATTTTTTTTGTAGCTTTGGTTAGGTAAGGTTAGGTTAATATGTGTTGTTAGTTAAGGGCAGGCAGATTAGGTTAAGATATTTTCGTATATTTGGTTAGGTTAGATAAAGCCCCCACTGGTGTTAGTACTTTTGATTAGGTTAGGTCAGGTTAAGATGTATTGTTTTTTTAGGACTATTTAGGTTAAGCTCAGATATTTTACTAGCTTAGGTTAGGTTAGTAGAGTCCTACAGGGGTTAAGAGCTTTGTTTATTTTAGGACAAGTTGGGTTAGGTTAAGGTATTTAACTAGCTTTAGTTAGGTAAGTTAAAGCCCCAACAGGGGTTAGGTGCTCTGATAAGGTTAGGTTAGGTTAAGATATATTTTTGTTTTAGGACAAGTTAGGTTAGGCTCAGATATTTGCTAGCTTGGATAAGGATAGATGAGGTTAAGATATATTGTTAGTTTAGGACAAGTTTGGTTAGGTTATGATATTTTACTAGCTTTGGTCAGGTTAGGCAATGCTCCCACAGGGTGATTTGGAGCTTTGGTTAGGTTAGGTTAAGATATATTGTTAATTTAGGACAGGTTAGATTAGGTTAAGATATTTTACTAGCTCTGGTTAGGTTAGGAAAAAACCTGCTGGGGTAAGATTAAATTGGGTTAAGATATTTTACTGATTTATGTTAAGGTAGATTAAGCCCCATGGAGCTGTGTCTAGGTCATTTTATTTAACAAATATTTTTTGGTGCAATCCCATGTTTTACTCTTTGAGCACTGATATCTCCACCCTGCCTAATTTTCATTTATTTTTAATAAGGGGAGAGGGTGTGTTTTCTCCCCTAAAACTAGCACCTGCGGGGCCCTATCCTAACCTAACTTGACCTAATATAAAGTAAGCATCAACTAAGAAAAAAAACACAACCCACATTTTTTTCAAAAATAATCAAAAATAAAAATGATTGTCGACTTTAACTATCTTTATTATCTATGTAGTTTACTATAAAAAATCATTATGCACTTATATTTTACATTTTTATCTTCCAATACATGATTTTTAATTATGGACAATCAAAATAAAAAAAAATAAAAAACTTGGCTGCTTAATGTCAACGTTAGCCACAATAGTGAGTGTAATTAATGAGTTAATATGAAAATTAGGGTTTATGAAAAAAAAAGGGGGAAGACATTAAGTGGAAGAGGGAATCAAATAGGGGTGGGTTAAAATTAATGCCAAATTAAAATAACATTCAATTAGATCCAACCGCCTTACAATTATTCATGTAAACCGCCAAATTATCTATTCCTAAGATATTTAAACAACGAACGTAAAATAGACGCACCAGTTTTCTAATGATCGTTATATAGGTCACTCAGCCTTTTTAAACATGGTTTAAAGAATTATTTGACATTTCTCCAACAACTAAAACTCCG
>JAAEMK010001082.1 GCA_024225635.1 Desulfobacteraceae bacterium
GTTTACCTTTAATTTTGATGGTGAGCGCATCATGATCAACAGCTTTGATTTACACCGCCTACTTACTTGGGCGCGTGAAGAAGATAAGCAAACCGAATTAAAGCTTGCCATGTTTGAAGCACACTTCACCGATTTAAAATACTTAAATCAGGAAGACGCTTTGCTTGATGTAGTAGAAAGTGTTGGCCTTGATAAAGAACAGGCGCGTAGTATTTTACACTCAGATAAATACGTTCAAACAGTACGCCAAGAGCAAGACCGCTTTAAGCAACTCGGTATTACTTCAGTCCCTACATTTATTATCAACGATAAATACGCAATCAGTGGCGGACAACCAAGCGACTCGTTTATTCAAGCACTTAAACAAATTAGTGAAGAAGAAGCCAAGCAAGACACTTAAAAAATAAAGTTTAAAATTAAAAAAGGCTGCACATCGCAGCCTTTATTTATCTTAGTTAGCATTTTTTGAGAAGCGTTTAAGCAACGTACTCAATATTTAAGAATTTAATCTGGCCCTGAA
>JAAEMK010001083.1 GCA_024225635.1 Desulfobacteraceae bacterium
AGACGTATTGAAACTCCAAATACACTTGTCAGAGCATTGTATTCAATTGGATCGCCGAGCTTGGTGCCAGTCCCATGCAACTGAACAATTGTTTTTGAAGATAATTCCTCTGTATGTTGCCAGCAACTTCTTAGGAGCTTCTCTTGTGCCAACTTGCTGGGAACAGTTATCCCACCACTGGCGCCATCCTGATTGATCGCTGATGAGTCAATTGTTAGGTGATTCATTGGAAGCGATGTTCCAAGCAGTACTGACGCCAGTCCTTCTCCTCTACTGAATCCATCTGCTCTTGAGTCCATCGTTTTGCAAAATCCATCTCTGGAGAGCATTGACGACGCGCATTGAAACATGAAACCTGCAGGAGATAGGATCAAGTGAGATCCACTACCTATTCCATACATCACCCTAGCATCTCTGAGATGTGTCGATGTGAAGTGTATGGCTACTAGAGATGAAGAGCAGGCGCAGTCTATCGCTGCAGCTGGCCCTTGAAGTCCATAGAAATATGACACACGACCAGCTGTGAAACTCAGTGATGAATTAGTTGTCATGTAGACATCTGTCACATCTGAAATCAGTTCTTGATACTCGCACACACTGATGCCAATGAAGTGCGATACATGTGTCTCCTTTAGTGCTGACGGCTTTTGCCCATTGCCTTCAAACATGTGCCAGGTGGTCACTAGGAGGAGACGCTGTTGTGGGTCCATCAACCTTGCTTCCCTGGGAGTGATGCGGAAGAAGTTTGCATCAAATTTTTTGTACATACCACTGGTGAAGTGACCCTTCGTTGTGTATATCCCCCTTGCCTGTCCCACATCAAACTCATCACAAAAGTATTCACCAATGTTGAATCTTTCCTGAGGAATCTCAATGGAAATGTCTTCACCAACAATCAATACTTGTTGCAGC
>JAAEMK010001084.1 GCA_024225635.1 Desulfobacteraceae bacterium
AACCAGGCGCGTAGCCAGGATTTTCGAATGGGGGGGGGGGGGCGCTACTAGGGCCAAACCCCAAACAGGGGGGGTCGGGGGGGGGGGGGAGGAAAGTCCCCCCGAGGTGGAGAATAATTTTTAATTTGGAGCGTGAACCGCCTTCTGGATTTGTATCAGAAATCTGCTTCAAAACGTAAAACAGATTGACATTTCGTTAGAAATTTGGCACAAAATAGGTACTCTAGTTGATATTTCATTCGAAATTTGGCACAAAATAGGTACTCTAGAGCATATTTAAGGTAGTGAAAGGTAAATTTGCCTTGAAGATGCCAATATTAGACCTTAATATAGGAATATAGTGAAGTATTCGCGCGAAGCGCGAAATTTTTGCGTGTTTTTCGTCAAAAGACGGCCGACAACGATGAATTCCTGCATAACATAGCAAAAAAAATTTATTTCCCAGGGCCAATGGGGGGGGCGCGCGCCCCCCCCGCCCCCCCCCTGGCTACGCTACTGGCCCCAGGCCACATGGGCCACCAACCACTACCACATGCCACTACAGTAACCCCAAGACATGTAAAGGGCGGCCACAGCAGTAAACATTCACCAAAAGTGAAAACATGCAACACGCACCAGACAAAGGGTAA
>JAAEMK010001085.1 GCA_024225635.1 Desulfobacteraceae bacterium
CCGGGCGTCTCTTTCAAAAGCTAGCAGGACAAAGTAGGGAACTGAATGGTAGCTTTTGAGTGATGCTGGTGACAGGGAACCTGAAAGGGAAGCTCCAACAAAGGGCTCAGAAAAACTGCTCTCTAATAACAATCAAAGCAGATAACTGCTTGCTGTAAGGAAAAACAGTGCTTTTTGTAAGGGCAGCTTGTTATCCTACCACCAGATTAGTACATGGCCTGTGGTCATGCAAATGATCATGGTTGCAGTTAGGCTAAGATGCCTTGGCCTGGTCTGCCGCTACTACATTCATGGTCAGTTAATAGTAGTGGCAGATGAGGCCAAGGCACCTTACCCTAAGTCCAACCATCAGATGAGTAGATGGCCTGTGGTCATGCTAATGACCATGGTCTTTTGGTAATGGTATCACCATGGTCATTGCATGTAACATGGTCATGATCATTTGGTCAAGGTATGACCATGGTCATTTGGTCAAGGTATGAATGACCATGCCCACAGTTGGACTTAGGCTAAGATGCCTTGCACTGGTGTGCCACTACAATTAAGTCACGACAAATATAGTAGTGGCACACCACGCCAAGGCATCTTAGCATAAGTCCAACTGTGGACATTGTGATGAACATAGTGCATGTAACATGGTCATGGTCATTTGGTCAAGCTATGACCATGGTCATTTGGTCAAGGTATGAATGA
>JAAEMK010001086.1 GCA_024225635.1 Desulfobacteraceae bacterium
CCAACTCCAACTTCGCCCTTTTCGCCTCCTCCGTCAGTTTGTGGTCGGCTCTCAGTCGTCTCTTGTCGCGCGCCTTCACCTCCAAGTCCGCCTTCACCTAGAATTCGACTGGCTCAATACGTTGCAGCGAATTATGTGACAAGTACACACGCACGGCAAAAATTCCATTACACGCACGCACAAGAAAAAACACCGAGGGCGGACAATGCACGAGTTTGAGCGCAGAAAATTCTCTTACCAACTCCTCCCGCTCCTCGGCGACGATCTCCGGCGGGTCCTTCGCGGCGTTCACGACGTCGGTCCAACGGTCGATGAATAGTCGGGTGTACTCCGTCTCCCCCCCACTTTCCAGGAAGGCGATGTAGCGGGCGACGCTCTTCGACAACTCCTCGTCGATGACCGACGGTCTGTGGTCGAAGAAGAACGTCGCCGGTTGACCCTTCTTAGCTGTTTCCGGTCCGTGGTAGCATACCACGAACCGAAACTCCGCCACTCCCGTGCCTAGCCACAGCGGACTATTGGCGCGGAAGCGTTGGAACAGCTTCGAAGGGTCGGTGTGGGTCTTCTTCAGGCG
>JAAEMK010001087.1 GCA_024225635.1 Desulfobacteraceae bacterium
ACCTATGGCCACGCCTGACCTAATTTGACGGAGTACAATACTGCATTGTCTTCACCTCAGTAGGAAAGGAACCTTTTGATAGCTTTCACAGCTTCCGTGGTTCGTGTACTGTAACGAAAAGTCTCTCTGTTTTGTGAAAATGTTGGACATCAGTGCAGTAAAGGAACTTTCGCGTGCGGAAAACTTTCGTTGTTTGACATGGAGCCGCGAAAAGCGCGACACCTTTCCCGGTTCGGTTACAGTAATCGCGTGAAAGGCGAAAATGTTCTGTACGCGAAAGATGCACTATGTGAATGGAAACTTCCGTTGCCCAACTGTGACAGTGTTTCTGCGCGAACTTGTTCATCTGTGTCTGTGTCCATGTTTCCTCGTGCAACTGCATTGTCGCTGACATTCAAATGCCTTTCACTGCTTGCGACTTGCGAAGAGTGTAGCGTTACAGTATTTTACATCTCTTTGTCTGTGCTCTCTATTATTTTCGTGCGGTACTAGCACATACAGTAAGAGTGTCTCGTTATATGCAGCTCTGATTCGTAATCGTGCTGTGTCTAGTACAGTAGTAGCTAAGCTACTAGCTACCGTTCCGTTGTGAATTGCTTCGCTTTACTTGTCACTTCGTTTAACGGGACTGTAGTGACGGACTTTGTGCGTAGATTAATGGCCTCGAATATCTCCCTACAACAACTGTCGCTGTTATTCTACGATAGAGTTCTTCTG
>JAAEMK010001088.1 GCA_024225635.1 Desulfobacteraceae bacterium
CATTTTTTCGCCCGGCCCTCAGGCCGAGGCGAAATACAGTACTAGAGGCTGTGTGCGTACGTGGGTACGTACGTAACGTACGTACGTAACGTACGTGCGTCTGTCCCCCCCCCTTATCTCGCTCGCGGGAAGAGCTAGAGGGCTGAAATTTTGTATGCTGACTACGGTAGTGCTCAAACTAGGGGGAAATGGGTTAAAAAAATTTCTGCGGGTTACGGTAGGGTTACTGTAGGTCCCGACGCGATCTGGCTAGAATCGCTCGTATCTGCTGCATACGTTGCAGAAAAGTGCTGAAAACGTGTAGCAGGGGGTATTCGTCAACGGCGGATCCGATGGCAGCATCAGAATTTACATATTGTCGCGGGTTACGGTAGGGTCTCGACTCGATTTGATCAAAATGGCACATATCTGCTGCGTACGTTGCAGAAAAGTGCTTAAAACGCGTAGCAGTGGGTAAACGCTCATGGCGGACACGATCGCGTCGTTAGAATTTGCATATTGTCACGGGTTACGGTAGGGTCTCGACACGATTTGATCAAAATGGCACATATCTGCTGCGTACGGTGCAGAAAAGTGCTGAAAACGAGCAGCAGGGGGTCGTCGATGATGGCGGACACGATGGCGGCGGCAGAATTTGCGCATCGTTGCGGGTTACGGTAGGGGCCC
>JAAEMK010001089.1 GCA_024225635.1 Desulfobacteraceae bacterium
ACCCGGATTTACTTTACGGCCGAGCGGGAATTCTCCGGGGATGAGATCGATTATATCAGGGCAATTGCCGAGCAGACCTCCTGCGCCATCAACCACGATGAGGCGATAAAGTCCCACATTCTCCAGTACAATCAGCTTGCCACCAAGGTGGACCGCATGTCCTCCCTGGGGCGGATGGCTGCGGGCATTGCCCATGAGATCAACAATCCTTTGACGGGCATTCTCCTTTACAGCTCGAATCTTTCGAAAAAGGCGGAGCCCGGGCCCTGCAGGGAGGGGCTTGAGATCATCATGCAGGAGACCCAGCGGTGCAAGAAGATTATCCAGGGGCTGCTCGATTTCTCCAGGGAGAAAAAGCCCCAGAAGATCCTGGCAAACATCAACAAGGTGATCGAAAAATCCCTGTCCCTGATGGATAACGAGTTGTTCATCAGAAGAATCAAGGTGGTGCGTGATATTGACTATGATATCAGAAGCTTTTTCCTGGATGACGACCAGTTGGAGCAGGTGTTGGTAAACCTGTTGTTCAATGCGGTCCACGCCATCGGTGAAAAGGGCCTGATCACAATACGTTCAGGAACGGGTGAGGATGGCCAGAGCGTTGTCGTGGAGGTGGAGGACAACGGGTGCGGTATCCATAATGATAATCTGAAGAAGATTTTTGAGCCGTTTTACACCACACGGTCCAGCGGAACGGGACTGGGGCTTGCAGTCAGCTACGGAATCATCAGAAATCATCAGGGCAGGATCAATATCTCGAGTGAATTGGGAATCGGTACCTTGATCAGGCTGACGCTGCCTGTTCTGGAGGAGAACAACGATCTAATATGAAAAAGGCGATGGAATGGATCAACGAAAAATTCTGATAATTGATGATGAAGATGTGATCTGCAAGGCCTGCAAAATGGTTTTAAACGAACAGGAATTCCTTTGCGATCATTGCCTGTCGGGCGCGGAAGGGCTCGAACTGGTGATGAATCACCCCTATGACATGCTGCTTCTGGACATGAAGCTCAAGGACATGGACGGCATGGAGATCCTGGAGCGGGTGAAAAAGGAAAAGCCTGAACTTTTTGTGATTGTGATTACCGGATATTCGACCATCGCAAACACGGTCAAAGCCATGAAGCTCGGGGCCAATGACTACCTGTCAAAGCCTTTTGCCGACCATGAACTGATCAAGGCAGTGGAAGACTTGTTAAACAGCGATCAATAAACGTGCATGGAGTTGTTTTATGGAGAAAAAGGATCTAACCCCAAGCGGGGTCAAGGGGTCGGTGATGGTTGTGGGAGGCGGCGTTGCGGGAATGCAGTCTGCCCTGGACATCGCCAATTCAGGATTTTATGTCTACCTGGTGGAGAAGTCGCCGGCCATTGGCGGTAAGATGGCACAGCTGGACAAGACCTTTCCCACCAATGACTGTGCCATGTGAATTATTTCACCAAAACTGGTCGAGGTCGGCCGGCACATTAATATTGAACTGCTTACATTAACTGAAGTCACGGGGATCTCGGGCCAGGAGGGTGACATCACCGCCACCCTGGTTCAGCATCCCAGGTATGTTGACACGGACAAGTGCATCGCCTGCGGGCTCTGCGCTGAAAAATGCCCCAAACGGGTGGATGACGAGTACAACGAGGGACTTGGGAAGCGGAAGGCCATCTATGTGCCTTACTCCCAGGCCGTGCCCCTGAAGTACTCCATCGATCCCGACAATTGCCTCTATCTCACAAGGGGGCGGTGCGGCACCTGTGAAAAGGTGTGCCCCTCCAATGCCATCAACTATCTGGACCAGGAGAAGGAGATTACCCTTAACGTGGGGTCGGTGGTTCTTTCCACGGGATTCAAGTCCTTTGATCCGTCAAAGCTTGATCACCTCTCGTTTGGGCGGCACCCCGACATCGTCACCTCCATGGGGTTTGAGCGGGTGCTCTCGGCAACCGGGCCCCAGGGCGGCCACCTGGTTCTGCCCTCGGACAAGAAGCACAAGAAAGAGCCGAAAAAGATCGCCTGGCTCCAGTGTGTTGGCTCCAGGGATGAGAACCGCTGTAACAACGGCTATTGCTCGTCGGTCTGCTGCATGTACGCCGTCAAGCAGTCGGTGATGGCAAAGGACCACAGCAAGGAGCCCCTGGACTGCGCCATCTTTTATATGGACATGAGAACACAGGGCAAGGATTTTGACCGGTACCTGGAGAAAGCTAAGGAGAACGGTGTGAGGTTTGTCCGGTCCAGGGTCCATTCCGTGTATCCGGACAAGGACAGGGGCAACCTTGTGATGGGCTACGTGGATGAGCTGGGGGCCATGGTCACGGAATACTTCGACATGGTGGTCCTTTCCACCGGTCTTGAGATCAGCGCAGACAGCTTTGAGCTTGCAACAACCATGGGCATCGAACTCGACCGGTCCAATTTCATTAAGACCGACAGCTTCAATCCTGTTTCAACCTCCATGCCCGGGGTCTATGCCTGCGGTGTGTTCACGGGACCCAAGGATATTCCCCAGTCCGTGATGGAGGCAAGCGCGGCGGCCTCCGCCGCAACCGAGAACCTCGCCCCTGCGAGAAATTCAGAAACCCGGGCCGTGACCATTCCCGGGGAGCGGGATGTGGCGGGGCAAGCCCCCAGGGTCGGCGTGTTTGTCTGTAACTGCGGCACCAACATCGGCGGCATTGTGGATGTGCCTGCCGTGGCCGGGTACGCAAAAAATTTGCCCGGCGTGGTTTATGTGGAGGAGAACCTCTTTACCTGCTCCCAGGACACCCAGGACAAGATGGTTGAGGTGATCAGGGAGAAGGGGCTCAACCGGATCGTCATTGCCGCCTGCACCCCCAAGACCCACGAGGACCTTTTCAGGGAGACCCTCATCGATGCCGGTCTCAACAAGTACCTGGTGGAGATGGCCAACATCAGGAACCAGGATTCCTGGGTCCATTCAAAGGAGCCCGAACTTGCCACGGCCAAGGCAAAGGACCTGGTGCGTATGGCAGTCGCCAAGACACTTCACCTGGAGCCCCTGTTTGAAAGCCAGCTGCCGGTGAGCCAGGCGGCCCTGGTGGTGGGCGGCGGCATCTCCGGCATGACGGCGGCCCTGGCCCTCTCCCGCCAGGGCTACCCCGTGACCCTGGTGGAGAAGAACCAGACCCTGGGCGGCAACGGCAGACGGCTTTTCAAGACCTCCAAAAACGAGGATGTGGCTGTCTTTGTCAAGGAGCTCATCTCCGAAATCGAGGCGGACGAGCATGTTCATGTGCTCCTCGGGTCCACTGTCCAGGAAGTTGAAGGGTTTGTGGGGAATTTCAAGACCACCGTTGCCACCGGTGACGATACACGGATCGTGGACCATGGCGTGGCCCTGCTTGCTACGGGGGCCAAAGAGTCCAGGCCCGCCGAGTACTGCTATGGCGAGCACGACGCAGTCATGACCCTCCTCGACCTGGACGCCCGGTTTGCGGAGAATGCGGATATGGTTGACAAGGCCGAGAACGTGGTCTTCATCCAGTGCGTGGGTTCCAGGGACGAAGAGCATCCCTACTGCTCCAAGGTCTGCTGCACCCACTCCATTAAGAGCGCCATCGCGTTTAAGAAAAAGAATCCCGAAACCGGGGTGTATGTGCTCTACCGGGACATCAGGACCTATGGACAGCGGGAGTTCCTCTACAGGGAGGCAAGGGATCTCGGTATCCTCTTCTTCCAGTATGATTTGGACAACAAGCCCGTGGTGATCCCTGTGGAAGACCGTGTAACCGTGGAGTTCACCGACCATGTCCTGGGACGGCGCCTGGCCGTGGATGCAGACATCCTCTGCCTTGCCGCCTGCATCGACGCCTGTGACAACACACGGCTCGGCCAGGCCTTCAAGGTGACCTCGGACAGCTCCGGCTGGTTCCTGGAGGCCCACCAGAAGCTCCGGCCCGTGGATTTTGCCACGGACGGCGTGTTCCTATGCGGCATGGCCCACTATCCCAAGCCCGTGGACGAGAGCATCGCCCAGGCAAGGGCTGCGGCCGCAAGGGCCCTGACCGTGCTCTCCCGGGACAGCATCAACGTGGGCGGCATCGTGGCCCGGATCGATACGGAACGCTGCGCGGGCTGCGGCGGCTGTGTGGAGGTCTGCTCCTACAGCGCCATCACCATGGACCCTGTCAAGAATGTGGCCGTGGTCAACGACGCCCTGTGCAAGGGGTGCGGCGCCTGTGCCGCCACCTGTCCCTCGGAAGCGCCGTCCCTGATGGGATTTAACAATGATCAGCTGTATGCGCAGATCAAGAGTGCCATGACAGTATAATCGACGAACCGTGAGACCTTAAGAAACGGGAGCGTTCCTGTTTCCGGGGTCTGTTAAAGGAGTGTGTCTGGTGAAAGAGGAAGTATTTGAACCGAAAATAGTCGCTTTTATGTGCAATTGGTGCACCTACGGCGCTGCCGATCTGGCCGGTGTCAGCCGCATGCAGTATCCGTCCAACATGCGGATCATCCGGGTCATGTGCTCGGCGAGCGTCAGTCCCCATCATATCCTGCGGGCGTTCCAGAGCGGGGCCGACGGCGTGATGGTGGGCGGCTGACACATCGGCGACTGCCATTACCTGTACGGTAATAACATGACCATCAAGCGGATCACCTTTGTTCAGGAAATGCTCAAATTCATGGGACTCGAGGGACGGCTCCACCTGGAGTGGATCTCCTCGGCCGAGGCCCAGAAGTTTGCCAGGGTGGTAACGGATTTTACGGAAAAGATAAGGGGCCTGGGCCAAAACCCCATGGCGGCCATCCAGGACCAGGAGAGGGAAAGGAGGAACCATGGATATCACAAGGCAGGTTGAACAGTTGCTTAAACAGGGCAAAGTCGATATCTTCCTTGGGTATAGGGAGCTCTACGGCCACCTGATTCCCCACGGCTACACCATGGACAACCTTGCGGATCTTGAAAACCTCAAGGTGAGCCAACACCGCTACAGTCTGGAAAAGGTGGCAACCCACCTTGCCGAAAAACAGCCGGACCTCAAGATCGGCATCATCGCAAGGGACTGCAACCAGCGGGCCTTGAACATCCTTTACACCTGGAATCAGCTCGACCCCGATAATATCGAGACCATCGGCGTCAACTGCTGCCCGTCCAAAACCCGGAAGCACGGGGACTGCTCCTACCTTGAGCCGAAAAAGACCGGAGGGTTCAAGAAAGAGAACGGCATCGATTACAATGCCGAACCCGAAGCCTTTATGGAGGAGTTTGACAACGCTGAGCGGTTCTCC
>JAAEMK010001090.1 GCA_024225635.1 Desulfobacteraceae bacterium
ATAGATAGCAACAGAAAGACTAATAGTAGAGGGGGGGACACCGGACAAAAGGTAACACACATACATACTAGGGTACGGTGAGATTCTTGTGAAAATTAAATTTTGCACTTAGAATTCTGCCTCAGATGTATTTGGAAGTAAAATTAAATTTTAGAAACATTTCGCTAAATAAGTTTTTTGATCCGAGGCCATTTTGATAGGTAAAAATGGACTTTTAATTCGGGCCGAAAATACAAAGGATTTCCGAAAACTCATAAAGGGAAAAAATTTCCGACATCTATTTCAATTTTTTTTATTTTAACAATTTTTTAGCCATAATTGGATTGACTGGTGTGATTGCTGATGTTCAGACGGTCGTTTAGACACCAAGATTGACAAAATTGACTTATGTCATATTTCCATGTCATATGCGTCATATGCATCATATGCATCATATGCGTCATATGATGCATATGACATAAAAATATGACATAAGTCAATTTGGTCGATCTTGGTGTCTAAACGACCGTCTGGACCTCAGCAATCCCACCAGTTAATCCAATTATGGCTGAAAAATTTTTAAAATATAAAAAATTTGAAAAACATGCCGGACAGATTTTCCCTTTATGAGTTTTCGGAAATCCTTTGTATTTTTGGCCTGATTTAAAAGTCCGTTTTTACCTATCAAAGAGGCCTCGGATCAAAAAACTTATTTAGCAAAATGTTTCTAAAATTGAATTTTACTTCCAAATACATCTGAGCCAGAATTCTAAGTGCAAAATTTAATTTTCACAAGAATCTCACCGTACCCTACTCAACAAGAAGAAGAACTCAACTGGAGCTAACTCCAACTTGTCCTGAACTTTAGCAAGTACAGACTCTGTACAGACCCTC
>JAAEMK010001091.1 GCA_024225635.1 Desulfobacteraceae bacterium
GTGGAAAAAAAGAAAATCATAAAAGTTTATTTTGAGCCCCTTAAATTGTCTAATCATTAATTTTAAGCATCAGAAATGAACTCCTGGTAAAATTCTGATACTTTTAGACCCCCATAACTTGTCTGTACCTCAAAAATTGCTTTTTCTAGACTTGCCAAAAATGGCAATTGGCAAGGCAAATGGCAAATGTGGCAATGCATTATTTAGGCATTTTTTGACGTACAGACAAGTTATGGGGGTCTAAAAGTATCAGAATTTTACCAGGAGTTCATTTCTGATGTTTAAAATTAATGATTAGACAATTTAAGGGGCTCAAAATAAACATTTACGATTTTCTTTTTTTTCCCTATGTGTTTCACCTTATAACCCAGACCACCCGACCCGCGCAGCTCAGAAAGCATTATATGACTTGGTTTAACAGTTTTCTAACTTCATTCATACCAAAAACAAACATACTCCGTGTCCGAGCTGATAATTAATATAATTTAGATTTTAAACAGATCTAGTGAGTATTTTTGTTTTTGGTACGAATGAAGTTAGAAAACAGTTAAACCAAGTCATATAATAATTTCTGAGCTGCGCGGGTCGGGTGGTCTGGGTTATAAGGTGAAATACATAGGGAAAAAAAAGAAAATCGTAAATGTCTTTTTTGAGCCCCTTAAATTGTCTAATCATTAATTTTAGACATCAGAAATGGATTCCTGGTAAAATTCTAATACTTTTAGACCCCCATAACTTGTCTGTACCTCAAAAATTACTTTTTCTATACTTGCCAAAAATGACAATTGGCAAGGCAAATGGCAAATGTGGCAATGCATTATTTAGGCATTTTTGGACGTACAGACAAGTTATGGGGGA
>JAAEMK010001092.1 GCA_024225635.1 Desulfobacteraceae bacterium
CGGCGTCGCGTACATCGATAGTCGGCGTCACGAAGGAGCAAAACAACAAGTCCTCCAACTTCTCCGGCATGTGATCCAGCACCTCCTGGGGTAGGCTTGTCAATAGGCAACAAAAGGCCGATTGTGTACCTACATACATACATACATACGTACGGTATATGTAGAAGCAAACAACAGACATTCTCCTTCCTGTACCACTCGAGCAGCGGCACCTTGTCGTCGTGGATGCAGAAGACCAGCCAGCGGGACGGCTGGTAAATTGACTTCTACAACAATTGCTCAGATGGTCTAAAGCCGCATATCATGTAAGGGTAGGATTTGTATTGTATTAAGAGACGATTTCTGAGAGAATCGAGATTTTTTTGGATAACCTCCCAGGTCGACCGTCTCCGATTTCGTTCAAATTTATATATGTTGTAGGGGTATATGAGCGGACCTCCCTCCCCGAATTTTTCTGTCCTACCTGCCCCCATTGGGAGGGAGGGACCTCCATATTTTGAAAATGCCCTACTTTACTCAAGACGCTAATTACAAATATACGAAAACGATTCGAATTTCTTTTCTATCCTATCCGACGCAGTTTTTAACGGCGAATCCGATGGTGCTTGCCGAAGTTTTATCAGGTGCACTTTTTGGGCACTTTTCGGGCATTTTTTAAAAAATTGCGTTTCCGAAAATCAGTTTTTTGGCCCCCTCA
>JAAEMK010001093.1 GCA_024225635.1 Desulfobacteraceae bacterium
GCCGGCGCGGCTTCGAGGTCGCGGTGCGCACGGCCGGCGCTGATTGGGAGATCCTCGAGCCGGAAGACTCCATCCTGGTGCCCGACGAGTGCGGCGGGCTCAGCCTCGAGCTCAGCGCCTGAATCACCCCTCATCGGCCGATTCTGACGCCGCCATTGATGCCTCCGGCCCCTCGAGCTCGCCCGGAACCTCGGACCCAGAAGAGATGGATAGGTGCACGGATTGAGAGGGAGATTCCTCCGGATCTTCCGAATCTGAACAGCTCGGTGCCGCCGATGGCCGGCCGGCACGGAGCACCAACGTAAGGAGCTGCCGATGTCCATCACCAACAGGTCGTACCAGGAGATCACCGACACCATCGTTGCCCTGCTCGAGAAAAGCGTCGTGCCGTGGCACAAACCGTGGAGCGTGCCCGGCGGCGAGCCCCAGAACCTCACCTCGCGCAAGCCCTACCGCGGGATCAATCCGTTCCTGCTCAATCTCGTCCCCTATGCCTCACCGTTCTGGCTGACTTTCAACCAGGCCAGGAAGCTTGGCGCCACGGTGCGCAAGGGCGAGAAAGCGTCGAGGATCTGGTTCTGGAAGTTCTGGACTCCGTCGCGCAAGGAGGACCGCTCTCGTGACCGCAACGAGATCGACACCCGCGACCTCAGGAGCATCCCCGTCCTGCGGCGCTACAGCGTGTTCAACGTCGAGCAGTGCGACGGCCTTGGCGACCACGTGCCC
>JAAEMK010001094.1 GCA_024225635.1 Desulfobacteraceae bacterium
ACCTCACCCTAACCGAGTTTGGCAGGTATCCCAAATTAAGTCAACGTATAAATGACGCTCTCTGTAGAGGAGCTTTGGATAAGGGTTGTACTGATATCATGTACATGACTATTGAGTATCCAAACTACCCAATTATCACCCTTCTTACACAACAAAGGGGAAATTGTGTGAACATGTTGTGAAATTCAAGTTTCCACTTCGGGAATTTTTCTTCAATATACCTAACAAATTATAAGAAGCAAATTGTGAAATAAGTTAACCTCTAACTTCAAAATTGATTTGTTACCTGTCCAGAGCTCTCATGGACACCACTTGGATCCTGTTAGTGATAATGGCTGGAGAAAAAAAACACCTTCCAGCATCCTCATGATAGCCAATGTTCTGAATAATTGTTATTTTCTGTGAAAATAACTAAAATCATAATAATTATGCGTCAAAACAGACCAAAAATGACTCCAGTGGCCAACTTGATACCTGGAGCACTGGAACCTGGAGGCCTATACATCAAAAACCAAAAAAATATGTCTGTGTAATAATAAAATTCAACTTTTATTTATAATAACCTATCCTCTGACTCTAAAGATACCCC
>JAAEMK010001095.1 GCA_024225635.1 Desulfobacteraceae bacterium
GTATATAAAAAAATTTAAATAATCATCAATGAAGGTAAAAATTTTTTTTGTAAAAAAATTAAAAATTTATGACATTTTCAAAAATTGACGTGGAGGGTACAAAAATTACTTTTTTTTATATTTTTTTTGCATGTACATGTAGCTTATAACCTCTATTATTCGGCTATGGTCTTAAATCGCATGTTTTTAGATTTTTTCATGTAGAAAATTTAAGTTCTTTTTAAGCTACCGGAAATTCCCAAAAAGTGGGAATTTCCGGTACCCCCGACTAGACTTTTTAAATCAAGTTTTTGAGGTACTTCCAAAACTCATATCTTCATGGGACCAACGCAGTTTTGTAGCCCATTGCCCATTCGGTACGATGCTGTTAAAAAAATGCTAAAAAAAGCTTTGAAAGTGGGTGACATTTTAGTTTATTTCAAAAAACATATCGGAAACCCCTCGTGTTACCCTACCGAATAAAACTGACAAAAACGCATAGAAACTCATATTATGTGATAATTAAACTAACATCTCTAAAATGCAAGAATATGTTGATTAAATATTACTTACTGCGCATCTTTTTATGAGAAAAAAAATATCAGTTGTGCATTGAAAAAGTTCAATCAAAAGTTATTTGATAAAAAAAATTTAATTTAGGCAGGCATCATCAATAATTTAGTGATAGAAGGCGGAAAGAGAGATAGTTTAGGTCAACAAACTAGATCAAACTTAAATTTTTGTCTGTACTGTTATCCAACTTTATCATTGAATTTTTATTAATTTTGTAATTACATATTCTGCAGCAAAGGAAATTTGGCAAGAGAATATTTGCACACAAACATTTATATGATGCTCAAACAAAATACCAATTTTCGCACTTGTCAGCACTAGCAAAATAAATAATCGCAGTTTTCCA
>JAAEMK010001096.1 GCA_024225635.1 Desulfobacteraceae bacterium
AACGCCGTCAACGGGATGCTGGGCCAACGAAGCATCTTGCCGGCATTCCCAAGGAAAAGAAAGCGAAAGTGGAGGCAGTGAAGCGGAACGTCTGCCGAAAACTGAACTTCGACCCCAAACATCCTTGGGACCATACAGAATACGTCAACTTGATGATCGAAGAATACGGTGGCGGATGCGGCGTGATGCAATTGATGGATGAAGGCGTCGTTCCTCGTGCTCTCTTGTTGTGATACAAAACGATAATACATCTGTTCCAAACAAACTGTTCCGAATAACGCACTTGTTCCGAATAACGCTCCGAATCTTCGAATAACCGCACCAGCAAGAACTGTGTCACAACCGAGCGAAACACTGTACACACGCATTGTCCGTTCTCAGTCTTGTCCCCTGACGGAGGGGCGGGCGGCAGGGCGGGGGCGCCTACTCGGTGTGGGTCCTGGCTGGCGGGGTGCGGACACTCCCTGGGCGCTACCTTGGGCACTCCCTGGGTGCTACCTTGAC
>JAAEMK010001097.1 GCA_024225635.1 Desulfobacteraceae bacterium
GGACTTGGATTTGGGACTGGTTTGGGTCTAAGGGGACCGGACTTGGGACTAGGGCTTGACAATATCACTTTCTTTTGACTTCACGTCTTTAGATTAAATTTGAACTACAGGGTGATTTTTTTTATTAGGCATCAGAAACAGAACTTCTGAAGGCCCAAAGGGTCTCTAAATGACCACAAGACTGGGCGCAAATTACTTTTTGGTAAGAAACACTCATAAATGTATTTAAAAATGAGGCAGACAGATTGTCAGCAAAAATGAAAAGTTGAAGATCTGCTGATTTGTGGTTAATCTACAGCGAGACCAATTTAAGATTTTTTCTTCCTGTATTGATGTTAAACTACCAAAAGCCTAACCACTTTACATTCTTTTATTGTCTTCATTATAACAACCTCTAAGTTCAAAATTAAAGTTACAAGGTGTAATGAGTTGAGGATTGAAGCCCCAATCATTTTTGGAGCACCCTGTACATTACCCTGAAATCAGCAGATCTTCAACTTTTCA
>JAAEMK010001098.1 GCA_024225635.1 Desulfobacteraceae bacterium
CACTTTTACCTACGTGCCCGACTCTATACGTCTACAAATTTTCAGCTCTCTACGTGACCTCTAGATACGATATTTTTTTGTGACGGAATTACGGACGTACGTACGGACGTACGTACCGTTACGAATTTTAGCGTCCGTATATATACTCGCGGCCGCTGAGGCGGCCGCGAAAAAACGACTCGCCAAATTGGCAGCGGAACAGGCGAAAATACAGGCGGGTTACGGTATTGGGTTTGTTACCGTAATTCGTCAAATAGACCCACCCCTTTGGGGCTCTAAATTTTCGTTTGAAAGGAATTGCGCAAATTGTTTTTTTAAAAATAATTTAGATATAATTGTGCTTTATTTTCATCTGAAAGCTCTACAAATGTAGTGAAATTCTTCGATTTTTACAGTGTGACACAAATAGGCGAAGTTATTTCACAAATGGCTCTTATTTCAGTATGTTGAATATGTAGGGCGGATACCACGAGCCACGACGCGGGATTAAATTTTGCGCTGAACTACACTATTTAGGGAATTGCAAAGAAACATTTGCGTTTATCTACGAACACATTACGTCGCAATAGTGAGCGCAATTCGCACACAACGCCTGACTGCTTGCCAGTAGTAACTTGCGTGTCCGTATGTCTCGTCAGATTGATATCTTTTTGTGTTTTTATTCATTTAAAATTATTTTCCTTCAGGCGGAACAAATGCAAGAGACGAGCAAAGCGAAACCTCCTGCAGAAATGCAATCGGAAGTGAAGGCTGCTGAAACGGCCACGGACACCACTGGGGAAAGTGCCAAGGCTGCAAGACACAAGGCGAAACCCACTGGTCCCATGTATGGAGTCTCTGGGGTATGACGGCTGCGAGGGAGGGAGGGAGGGAGGGAGGGAG
>JAAEMK010001099.1 GCA_024225635.1 Desulfobacteraceae bacterium
AAAGAGCGTATGGAATATCCTTCCACCGTGCGGACATCTGTCAGTACCCTCTGGTATGACGGGGTCATGCGTTCCCTGGAAATATTTTCCGGGGTTTTTCTGTGGCACTCCCCCGGTTTTCATCCCGTTCCTATTAACCGGGCAGTCGTCCGGGATCCGGAGGGATGGCTTCGCACGGAGGCATTCTTCTGTACTAAAGTATACCAGTTTTTATATTTATCTTTTTTATTATCAGCAGGTTACAGTTCGCATTTTGAACATATATAATGCTGGTTATTGAATATATACAATTTATTTACAAACCCATGTTCCGTTATCATTTTCTTGCCATGTTGCACTCCTTTTCATATAATATCAGGTATACGGAAATTGTAGCAGGAAAAGAGGAGATTGGCAAAATGAGCATAAGAGCTGAAAAAACAAAGTGTTCCGATCTGATCAGACGTATGACCGGCAGAACCATGAGAATTCTTGTCATCAGAGCCGGTTTCCCCTATCACAAATCTCCGCAGCTATATCATCTGATATGGCTTTTCATCCTTCTCCCCTTCTCGGAGGAGGACACGGTTAACGAACTCTGCGAGAAATACGGTAAGGAGATGCGGTGACTTTACAAAATCCTGGCGCGGCACCCGGAAGCGTCAGAAAAACTGCTCCGTATGCTGGCCATGCCGCTGTTTTTCGATTTCCTCCGGGAGTTCAGCCTTTCCGATGCGACGGCGCGGAGCCGCAGACGAATCCGGATCATTTTCGATGACACCAAAGTCGAAAAATCAGGTAAATATATGGAATTTATCCATAAACTTTCAGATCACACCAAGGTTCGCTACATCATGGGCTACAATTATGTCCTCATGCCAGCGGTATCCGGCGATATGGCTGTCCCGCTCTCCTTCGTTCTCTGGCTACCTGCGCAGCATCCGAATCACCGGTCGAAAAACGATATCGCGCGAGATGAGATCGTTCGTCTGAAAAAAGCATGCGACAGACAGGGGTATGACCTCGGAGAGGTCGAACCGCTCTTCGACAGCGCCTATCATGTGCAGACGGTTATGAATGCCGCAGTTTCCGCCGGATTCCGTGCAG
>JAAEMK010001100.1 GCA_024225635.1 Desulfobacteraceae bacterium
GGATGAGAGCTGCAACTCTCTCCGCCTATTTTTTTGCATAAAAAAAGGCCATGATCCAATTAATCTGATAAAATTTCAAAAAGGTCAATTTAATTTAAGAATTTCACCCCTCATCGGGTTAATTTATCGTGACACTTAACAATAGGTAAATCCATTCTCTCCGGAACAGGTGTCAACAGGCGTTTTGACGTCGTGCAACCGGGTTTTGACATTTCCTGAAACCAAGAATCCAAGCCCATATGTCACGGCCGCATTTTCATGGTTTACAATAAAAGGCTTGTGCAGCCTGTAATCCATAATAAGCAGGTCTAATCCCTGTTTGATTTTTGTTTTCTGAATGGAGCCCTCACCCATTGATTTTGATATATTCCAGCAGGTTTCAAAAGGCTGTTTTACAGTGTCATCCTCTTGAAAAAAATCTTGAAAAAATCTATTATTATTTTTTAGCGACATTTCGGGTTGTGTCTCCCTGCTTTTTTTATCAAACTCAATTAAGCGATCATAAGATCAGATATCGAACTTTTTTCCTGATCCCTTTTTTGTTACAATATTAATTTGGCATTCCAAATTAATTAACGAGTACCTAACAAGATAGCGTTATGTTGTCAAGTTTCTATCCCTGATTGGTCTGTTTTCAGCCGATGCCGGATTTTTTCATGAGAAACCGGCGAAAATTCGCCTTTTTTCGGTGGGTTTTCGCCTTTTGCCGGTCCGGATTCATTTTATCGGCCAGTGAATCCGGTTCAGCTTTCAACTGAGCGCTCATTTTTTTATTCCCTTTCAAAAACAGACGCAAACCCCAATCCCAAAGGGCTTCAGCCTTCTCGCCATTTTTTCAACCTCCCGGAATTACCCTGTTCTTCCACCCGGTTTGCTACACCGTGGTATGCCTTTTGCTCCTTACACATTTCAACTTTAAACCCTGGAGGAAGATACCATGGCATCCCATGAAACAACGAACAAACGATCAAAAATGCAGAAAACCGGTCTGGTTTTAGGTCCCATGCTCTTTGTAATTATCTGGATGATGAATCTGGACCCGGCAAAACCGGAAGTCACCCGGATGGCTGCCATTGCAGGTTTCATGGCGGTGATGTGGGTCACCGAAGCCATTCCCATGGCGGCCACGTCCCTTTTACCGGTCATACTCTATCCCCTCATGGGCATCATGGCGGGAAAATCCGCCGCAGCCGTCTACTTCAACAGCACCATTTTTCTTTTCATGGGGGGATTTCTCATCGCCCTTGCCATGGAGAAATGGAATCTTCATAAGCGCATAGCCCTTTTGACCGTGAAAACCATTGGCGGCGGTCCGTCCCGGATCGTGTTCGGTTTTATGATGGCATCCGCCTTTCTTTCCATGTGGATTTCCAACACCGCCACCGCAGTGATGATGCTGCCCATCGCCCTTTCAATCGTCATGAAAATGGAAGAGCAGTTTTCCGAGGCGGACACCAAGAGCTTTACCATGCCCCTGCTTCTAGGGATTGCCTACGCCGCCTCCATGGGCGGGGCCGCCACCCTGGTGGGCACACCCCCCAACCTTGTACTGACCCGGACCTTTGAGCAGCTATTTCCCACGGCTCCGGCCATCTCCTTCGGCACCTGGATGCTCATGGCGCTTCCCCTTGCCTTTGTCATGATCATCATCATCTGGTTCCTGCTGACCCAGGTGTTCTACCGGACCCCTTCCCATGTCAAGGTGGACCCCACGGTCATCGAGAACGAGTACAGGCAGCTGGGTCCCATCTCTTCCGAAGAGAAGAAGGTGCTGATGGTCTTTGCCGCCACCGCGCTTCTCTGGATCTTCAGAAAGGATCTCATCCTCGGTTTTGCCGTTCTTCCGGGCTGGGGCTCCCTCATGCCTTTCTCCAACCTGGTGGATGACGGCACGGTTGCCATCACCATGTCCATGTTTCTCTTTTTTCTGCCCAGCAGGGCCAAGGACGCGGAGAGCGCCACCCTTCTGGATTCCACCGTGTTTACCAAGCTTCCCTGGGGGATCATCCTGTTGTTCGGCGGCGGTTTTGCCCTGGCCAAGGGATTCCACGTATCCGGCCTGTCTGTCTTCATCGGGAGCAAGCTGCATATCCTGGAGGGGACAAGCCCCATTGCCATGATTTCGAGCATCTGCGCAACGCTTACCTTTTTAACTGAGCTGACCTCCAACACGGCCACCACCCAGATGATTCTGCCCATACTCTCATCCCTGGCCGTGGCCATGAAGATCAATCCCCTGATGCTGCTCGTTCCGGCCACCCTGTCCGCCTCCTGCGCCTTTATGATGCCCATTGCAACGCCCCCCAACGCCATTGTCTTCGGCAGCGGGCGCATCCGCATGTACGAGATGGTCAAGGCGGGTATTCTGATCAATTTCATCGGTGTGGCCGTCATCACCGGTATATTTTTAACCCTTGGCACCATGGCATTCGCCATCTACCCCGCTGAGATTCCCCAGTGGGCCATGTTGAGCGCCAACTGATATTAATACGAAAGAATCACATAAGGATTATCAAGAGATGGAAAGATTCAAGAAGGACGTGTTGAACTATCATTGTACCCCTGTCGCAGGCAAGATCCAGGTCATGCCCACCAAACCGTGCCAGACCGCAGAAGATCTCTCCATGGCCTATACTCCCGGGGTGGCCCTGCCTGTCCGGGAGATCGCGGACGATCCCGCTAACGCAAGGCTGCACACCAGCCGCCAGAACCTGGTGGCCGTGGTCTCCAACGGTACCGCCATCCTGGGGCTCGGGAATCTCGGCGCCATGGCCAGCAAGCCGGTCATGGAAGGCAAGGGGGTGTTGTTCAAGCGCTTTGCCGATGTGGACGTGTTTGACATCGAGCTTGATACGGAAGACCCCAAAAAGATCATAGACATCGTCAAGACCATGGAGCCCACCTTTGGCGGCGTCAACCTGGAAGATATCAAGGCCCCTGAATGCTTTGAGATCGAAGAGACCCTCATCGATATCTGCAACATACCTGTTTTCCATGACGACCAGCACGGCACGGCCATCATCTGCGCCGCGGGCCTCGTCAATGCCCTGGAAATCACCGGCAAGAAAGCCGAAGAGATCAAAGTGGTATTCAACGGCGCCGGGGCCGCAGGCATCTCCTGCGCAAAGCTCTTCATCTCACTTGGGGTCAAATATGAGAACCTTGTGATGTGCGACTCCAGGGGCGTCATCTACAAGGGCCGTGAACAGGGCATGAACAAGTACAAGGAGATATTTGCCCTGGATACGGACCTGAGAACCCTTGAAGATGCCATGAAGGATGCGGATGTATTCATCGGCGTGTCCCAGAAGGATGTGGTGACCGAAGAGATGCTCCTCTCCATGGCAAAGGACCCCATTGTGTTCGCCATGGCCAACCCCGATCCCGAGATCAGCTATGACCTTGCCACCGCCGCCAGGGACGATCTGATCATGGCCACGGGCCGTTCCGATTTTCCCAACCAGATCAACAATGTCCTGGGCTTCCCCTACATCTTCCGGGGGGCGCTGGACGTGGGGGCCACCAAGATTTCAGAGGGCATGAAGCTTGCCGCGGCCAAGGCACTGGCCGCCCTTGCCAAGGAGCCGGTGCCGGAAGTGGTCAGGGAGGCCTACAACGGCCGCAAGTTCTCCTTTGGCAGGGATTACATCGTTCCCAAACCCTTTGATCCAAGGGTTATCGAGTGGGAGTCCGTTGCCGTGGCCAAAGCGGCCATGGAAGAGGGGCTTGCCACCATCGCCATCGACGACTGGAATGCCTATGCCGAATCATTGAGAACCAGAATGGAGAAATTCTGGTGCAAGCCCGAGCTTAACTAATCCCTGGTATGAGGTTTTGTCGCCTCCTCTGATCCATAAACAACTCTGAAAACCCGGGGCAAAGATGTTTGCTTTGCCTCGGTTCATATTCCGGCCATTCCGTTCACCTGTTCAGGCGTAAAAGGCACCTGTTCGCTCAGGATATCCCCTCTGTTGCGGATTTGATGCCTTCAGAAGCCTGGTTTATTGCTTTTTGGGCGGTTGCTTCACCTCGTTTAAGCCCCTCTCCGTCAAGTTCCGCCAGATTTAAATCCCCCAGAGAAGGTCACAAGCTTCTGTAAAAAAAAGACCCATAATGAAAAGCCCTCTATTCAAGAGCCTGCACTGTGCCGTCATCAATGCGGTAAACAAAACGCTGATGACGTTCATTCTCAATGCGGATCTCTCGTCGGTCGGCATCCAACACCATTGACGTGAAGAAGACATCACCGGCATCACTCTCCAGACCCGGTTCTCGAGGGAAATCGTAGATCTTAACTACAGAACGTTGATTACTGGCAAGATCAAGCACGGACAGCAAACCCGTGCGTTGATTCAGTCCTTCGCGTTCGCCGTTCATGATTTGCTGGTAGCGCTTGCCCTCAAAAATAACAGGGGGCAACTCCGGTTGACCGACGCGACTGTTACTGCTGGTGACTTCTAATTGTGTATTCCTGATTTGAATCCCCGCGTTTTTGAGGTAGGTCGGTGATGACAACAAGGTTACCATTCAGGCTGTTCGCCATTTTCTTAAACCCGGCCAGTACACTCTTAATCGTCTGATTCAGATCTTCGGCAGAGGTCGTGTCAGATGCAAACCAGCGTTTGACCTTCGCCATGGATTGTGCGTCGCTATCGGCACGTGTCAATACAATTTTGGCCGCTTCAACCCAAGCTAACCCCAACTGCGTTGCTTCACCCAATCGCTTGCGCGTGGTGGTATTAAATTTCTCTGTAATATCTGCCAGTTTTGCCTTGACAGTTAAAAAGCTAGCCTTCGCATCCAGCAACTCGCACTGGGGATATTTGGTATAGGCTGCCGGCGTAGACAAGATCCAGACCTGCTGGCTGCCTCGCTCACCCACAAGATAAAGGTGGCGAAGAAACTTCAGAAGCGCAGCTTTTTTTACTCCAGCTTCAGCCGGTACACCAGTACCATCTGGGTTCAAATCAGCGGCCTCCATGATTTTGGATACCTCTTTGAACTTCAGCGAAATGGTGCGAAAGTTATCCAATGCAACGGCATGGGCCCGATCCGGTCCTTCAGGACTGGGGTGTCTAAAATAGGTTTTTTCGGCCTAAATTTTTTGAACTATATTTGGGCCTGTAATTGCTACGAGATAATAGCTAAAATTGCGGTACATTATTGGGATCATGAAAAGCAAACTCAAATTCTTCTTTTCCGAA
>JAAEMK010001101.1 GCA_024225635.1 Desulfobacteraceae bacterium
GTACGAAAAGCCCAACTTGTGTCGCAAGCTGTGGACGCCGAACACGGTTTGGCTCCTCTGGTCAACCGGTTGGTGACCGATCACGAGAACGGCCTCATCGTCGTCGTCATCGTCACCGACCACGTGATCGCGTTCGAGGTTGGTCTGCAGTTGGCCAGCATCGTGCCTGAGATCAAGCACGCAGTATGGGCGGGCTACAAATCGGTGGGGGCGATCAACGACATCATCACCACCTACACCAGCGGACAGATCGAAATTTTGATTATCTCAGAAGAGGCTTTTGCTCAGAAATTTCGCTACAACTCGCTAATACCAAACGCGGACAAGATCATCTCCTTCCGGCACAAATTTCAAACCTCTCCCCGGCCGGCAAGGGTCTTTCTGCTGCGAATCCTCACAGACGACAATCAGATCGTGCCGATTCACTTGCACCTCGACCCCATTTAATGAAAGTAAATTTTGTTCAACGTACAATACCTAGGGGTATTTGTTCTTTGGTTAGTTATTTGAGTAGTTTGATACCTAGTTGTTTCGGTACAGTGTTGCTTATTGTTTCA
>JAAEMK010001102.1 GCA_024225635.1 Desulfobacteraceae bacterium
ATAGATAAGTGGACCACCCTGTATTTTGGTGAAAAGACAAATAATGGTTATCAGTAAAACAGAGCGCGCGTTTTAGAAAATGGAAGAAATTCCGGTGGTCGTTTGTCACCAACAATGTCACAACGTTTCATAATTATTCCAATGATTTCATTGTTGCAAGTACGCAGGCAATAATACAACAGTATAGTGAAGGGAGAGAGCGCCAATGGTTCGTCATCTGGTCCAAGCTCAATGTCGTTCAAAGACTCGATGATCTCGAAGACGCCGTCCATCTTCAGTAGCTGCACGCGTTGCGCAATCGCCTCGCCACTGCTCTGAGCCCTCTCGTCCTGCCTCTGGGCTGTTTCTGCCTCCAGGGGAAGTTCAAGCTGATAGTAAGCCCGTATGAGGTGCTACAGGGTGGGCCGAAACAGACGACACTAAATTGCAATTTCGTGTAAAAGATCGATCCACGTTGGATCGCCTCGTTCTCCTGCGCGACGCCTGGCATGTCGATCAAATGTATCCCAACGTGGCACAGATGCCATTTGACTTGATCGGCTGCCCACTGTGCCGCTGGGATGGATCTTTTAGCCCTAGACATCATATTAGCTTTGATTACAGAAGCTGAATCTGTAGAGATTGCGATCGTTGAGAAGATGTGCGTGCAATTTGTTTTGTATTCTGTTTCTTCAAGAAACGGCGATTGTTACAATTCCACAGGAAAAATGAGTTCTGCATTCTTCGTTGCACGTTTGCACACTGTTGTGTTGCGTCAAAGAAAGCTACTTCATTTCATCCACAGCGCGTAAATTGACATGACCCGCACGAACGTTTCATGCATCGCTTCAGGCGGTTTTGCGATTTGGAACACTGATGCCTTATTGTCCTAGGAGATTAGGTCATTCCCTAAACTCCTAGGACTATGCCGTATTGTCCTAGATGCCCTAAACTCCTACGACACATACATTACGTAATGTACCATTGCGTTGTCAGAAATTACTATACGAAATTTTTTTGTTCCGTTACCAACCCTCAGGGTAGCGTACGACGTACAGTGTTACGTTGTACTTTGGTATTTCGCCAGATATTCTGATGTATATTTTCGTCTACTACTGTGCGTGTGGGTATACTGTGCATGTAACTGATACCGTAATCAGTTGTTGAACAAAGTCATACGAAGTCATACTCATAAGCTTTTCTGGAGGACGCATATGAAATGAAACGCGCAATGGAACAGGCTAGTGCAAGTAAGTCATTCGAGTTTGCCCTCGTGTCTGTCTCGTCGTCATCGTCCGTTATCGTCGTCGTCGCCCGTCGTCGTCCATCGTCGTCGTCGCCCGTCGTCGTCCATCGTCGTCGTCGCCCGTCGTCGTCTATCGTCGTCGTCGTCGTCACCCGTCGTCGTCCATCATCGTCATCGTTGTCGTCCATCGTCGTCAGGCTTTCGCTTCGGCCTGAGGGCCCGGCGAGAAATGCTTGCTGGTCCGGATTGTTTGAAGGTCCGGGAT
>JAAEMK010001103.1 GCA_024225635.1 Desulfobacteraceae bacterium
ACCAGTCAGCAGCAAACTGGCGAGACAAATAGCCGAACAAAATGCGGCAGTAGAGCCGTACCCTGAATTGCCGACTACGCCTAATCAGAGACCGGCACAACCAAACTTGCCGATAGACAAAGAACACTCCTTTGTCGGCCGGCTATGCCAGAATGGGAGAGCCATTATCATCGACGACAGATGGAAAAATTTTGGCCTCCCCGAATTCTCCAACACAATTGGTCTCGAGGACTTGAGCCGAGACTACTACCACCACTTTCCGGGTATCTGTGATATGGGACACGGTTACCATTTCACGACGAACCCGGCATTCGTTTTCAACTGGTCCGACCACAGTGAAATGCCTATTTCGGCGAGTCACTGGGAAGACCAATTTGTCTCACAAGGAGACAAAGCCCCTAAGATGAGAGAATGGAGAGACATCTCCGGTATGGGACCACATGTTTTGTGCCCCTCCCCTCTCATCGAAAAACAAATTCAGGCGCATACGAAGAGCCTTGAAGATAGGCTCGGACATGGCGCACTGAAAGCCTGGAAAAGATGCGTCTTGACGGCGTGTTCTTGGATCCAACTTTTGGTCCGCTACGATCGGCTTATGCAGAAGCTGGACAAAACGGTCCAAAACATCAAAAATCAGGCGATTGCCTGCCTCCACGCATTCGTGGAATACCATAAATGGCGGCA
>JAAEMK010001104.1 GCA_024225635.1 Desulfobacteraceae bacterium
CCGATTACAGCGCAATTACTTATTCTGACTATAATCTTAAAAATAGGGCAGAATTTTACAAAACAATCTTTTCTATATTTATTTATAAAATTGCGCATAAATTTAATAATACTTGCCAGCCCCTTTTTACCACACAACGTCTATGCTCACTTGACGCAAAAAAAGATCAGCGAGCTCTTTAAATTTTCAAATTATTTTCATAAACAAACCAAAACTTCAAAAACCCACCGCGCTTTTTGCGTTCAAGTGGAGCAAATTGTTGTGTGATGTACCACTGAAACTGATTTTGTGCACACAACTTAATATACAAATATTTTTTTACACTCTACAACAAAACCGATGGGGCTGGTATGTGCCGTCACCGATTACAGCGCAATTACTTATTCTGACTATAATCTTAAAAATAGGGCAGAATTTTACAAAACAATCTTTTCTATATTTATTTATAAAATTGCGCATAAATTTAATAATACTTGCCAGCCCCTTTTTACCACACAACGTC
>JAAEMK010001105.1 GCA_024225635.1 Desulfobacteraceae bacterium
ACATTTACATTGTAATAAAGGAGTTTCAGATATGGCGGAGACGCTAGAGACTGGGGAGCTCGATATTTTAATTTGACCGCGCTACAGCAAACTACCGCAAATCCAACAAGAAGGCCCGTGGGTAATTGTTTCAACCTCCCTCTAGGAGGGGGGCTTATTGGAGGTGGGGGGCTAATTCGAGGGGGGGTTATTATTTCAATTCCTCAATCGGGCCGGACGGTACCGAAAATCGACGTTCAAAAGGTAGTAAACGGCCACTTCTACCATGCATTCAAGGTAGTATGTAGTGTATAGACGTACATTCCTTGTGTGATAGGTGCATACACATTGATATCAACCCACAGTAGGTACAAATATGCACTGTAGAAGGCTTCTGATAGTGGAAAATCAGTACTCCAATTAGCCTCCGGGGGCTTATTATTTCAACCTCCCTCTAGGAGGGGGGCTTATTGGAGGGGGGCTAATTCGAGGGGGGGGGGCGTATCGGGAGATTTACGGTATGTCTTTCTTTCAGATCATGTCGTCATTGCCGGAGGGCACGCCGCTCGACGAGG
>JAAEMK010001106.1 GCA_024225635.1 Desulfobacteraceae bacterium
CCGGCCCCCGCGATTACCGATAAAATGACTTTGGAAAAGGTGATTACCTGCCTGGAAAAAAATATTCCCATTGAAACTCAGGGATCCTGTGATCAGAAAACTGTTTTTGAGATACTGACCCGGGCTGCCGCCGCAGGGGACAGCGTGGCAAATACCTGCAGGACAATGATAGATGCGCCTTGCGGTGCGAACATTCATTATCATCTGGAAAAATATAATGATATGAATGAGTTGGAAAAGCGAATAAACTAGGCGATTCGGATGCGTCTGCCTCCCCGCATTGTCAATGGTGAACAGAGCATCGCTGCAGACCTGAACCTCATCCCTTATTACGGCATACCGAATCCAGAGGAAAAGCCGTACATTGTCAGAAGTCAGGCTGAGGCGGGTACCTGTAGCTTCTATGCATACGCTGCAGTTTACGTTATCCGAAAGAATAAACGGGTCACAATAGCGATAATCGCTGTCCGGCATGATGAGACCTATGTTTCCATTATCACCCGTCTCCCAGATAAAATAAGCTGTCTGAATCTCAGAATCGCCTGTCTTCACATCGACAGGGGTTTTTTCAGCGTCCCTGTCATTCGCCGGCAGAAAGCCCCGGACATCCCGTTCGCGACACCGGTTATCATTCGCGGAAAAAAAGGCGGCGCCCGACAGCCGCTCAAAGGAGGCTGAAGCTGTAAAACCGTTTATACCATGCACAGTCAGAAATACGGCGCCGTCACGTTCGATGTATGGACAGTCTGCACATACAGCAAAGGAAAGCACGGAAAACATGGAATTAAATACTCAGCCTATGCCGTATGCTGGCCTC
>JAAEMK010001107.1 GCA_024225635.1 Desulfobacteraceae bacterium
ATAGATAAAGTAATAGATAAAGTAATAGATAAAGTAATAGATAAAGTAATAGATAAAGTAATAGATAAAGTAATAGATAAAGTAATAGATAAAGTAATAGATAAAGTAATAGATAAAGTAATAGATAAAGTATATTATATTTAATCATTAATCAATATATATTAATAATATTAGATAAGATATATTATAAATAATATTAATACCTATACATATTAATGAATTACTTATAGACCTCTTATAATTATTAATAAATAGTCTATTATAAATATATTAATTATATAGGAATAGCTAATAGTTAATCTAATATTATAAATATAATAGATAATACTATTACTTTAACTATTAAGACTAATATTAATGAATCTATATATATTTAATGATTATATAATTATATCTATTGAATATATAAGTATAGTTCCATTATAAATATATTATATGTATAGGTATTAATACTATTTATAATATATCTTATCTAATAATATTAATAATATAATTAATAGATTAAATATAATATACTTTATCTAGTACTTTATCTATTACTTTATCTATTACTTTAGATATATTAAATATAATAAGACTATTACTTTATCTATTACTTTATCTATTACTTTATTAATAACTTATATATTATTATCAATATATTATTAATATAAGATAAGATATATTAAATATAATATTATTAATACCTATACATATTATTATTAACTTAAAGAGGAACTCATATTATTACATATATTAATATAGATAAGATATAAGTCTATAAGTTAATTAATAATATATCAATTAGATTTAGATTAAT